>JAOUNB010000057.1 GCA_029881195.1 Candidatus Nitrosopumilus sp. | reverse complement strand
AGAATATCTAATGATGAATCACTTTAACAATTTAGAACAAATCAATTCAATAAAACTTGAAAATACTGGAAAGTTTATTGGATATATGGAAGAGGAGATTTTTCGTTAAATCATACAAGATGGACTATAGTTGAGACTCCTCTTCGATCAATTTCAACATCATTTTCAATTTCACAAACAGTTACAGTAAAGGAAATTACATCACGTGTCTTTGCATTTTCCGCATGAAGTTTGAGGTGAATATCCAAAAGATCAGACTCTTGTGTTGGCAGATCACTCTCATCTATATACGCATCACAAGTAGATTCTAATCGAAACCTATCATCCTTAAAATGAAACCCAAGTTTTGTTTTTCTTCCCTCCCTTCCATTAGCTTTAACATTTACATCAATAATACCAGGTCTTGTTTCTGTGTAACTTGATTTTTGATTTACAAATACACCAATTTGAAATGGTTTTCCAGCAGTTGATTCGGCCATCTTTTGTATCCCATCATTCATTACTACATCTACTGCCTTGATGGATTGGGCAACTTTTGCTATCCATTCATTTGTTCTAGCAATCGTAGCACGAATGCCTGCACGTCTTCGTTTATCTTCATCTTCAGGCAATTTGTAATAGTCCACCCAGGCTTCATAATCATGAGATATATCTTCAATAAAATCAATGCAAGTTCTTCTGTATTCATCAACATTATCTGTTCTCTCTGCATCATCAGTGCGCATCCCATCAAAATCCATTGGCATTGCCATAAACAGAATTATTCAAAGTTCTAAAAAAACTGATCTTGAGAAAAATTAATGGTTATAATAGGAATTTTAGTTAGCAAAAGCATGATATTTTCAGAAATTGTCACTGATCTTCAAGAGCAATTAAAAAAAGACTTGGCACAAATCAGATTTCTTTTAAAGAAAAATCCAGGAATGGGATATGCAAGAATTGTTGAAATTGGAAAAGAAGTAGGTAAAAAATACAATATCAAATTGATTGTCAATTTTCCAAAAGAGGGAGCAATTGAAGAATTTGACATGTATGGAAAAAGAGATTTGAGTCTAATTGTAAATTATGACCTAAAGAGATTTCCCATAGACAGAGAAATAATTAAACAAAAAGCTAAAGAGATGCTCGGGGATGTTCAAACAGAAGATGCTTACATGTATGAAAACAAAGAAGGGGTCAGAGTATTTACAAAAAATTGGAAAATAGACATACTCCCCCATTCAGTTCACATCTGGACTGAATTTACTGAAAACGTTACAGCATTTTGTAATTGGTTATTGGAGAATGCATATCCTATGAAAAACAATAACTTTACAGACTAAAGACTTTCTAGCTCTTCAAGCAGGGATTTAGCCTCAGAATTTTCTGGTTGTAATTTAAGAATACGTCTGCAACAGTCAATTGCCTCATTCTTTTGCTCTAATGCTAAATGAACATTTGTTTTCAAAGTCAGATTTTCTATGTCAGCATTGTCAAGTTCAAAGGCTTTTTCAAAATAAGGTAAGGCATTTTTTGCATCATCAACGATAAAATAAACACTGCCCATGATGAACATAAAATCATGATCATTAGAATATTTAGATTCTAAACTCTTTCCAAATTTTACAGCCTCACCATATTCGCCATCTTTGAGTAATTTTTTCAGACGACGTTTTGGATGTTTGAAAAGACCTACCATGTTAACTCATTATTTTAACCAGATTTAGTAATTTGAATGTAGAACATTAAAAACAGTTTTTAATCAAACAGCGATTCAGGCTGATAGCCAGTGGGTTTTTTGGGAGTTTGAGGCACCTTCATGATTCCTTCTTTGATCAAGAACTGTATTCCTTGGACAAAATCTGAATCACCTATAGAGCCATCTGCCCACCATCCAGCATTATTCTTAATCCAAGATGGAATATTCTTTTCACTGCCACCAGAACCTTGAGTGGTAGGGGGGATCTTCATGATTCCTTCTTTGATTAAGAACTGTATTCCTTGGACAAAGGAATTATCATCAATTGAACCATCTGCCCACCATCCAGCATTATTCTTAATCCAATCAGGTATTTTTTGCACAGGAATAGTTCCGTCAGCTGCAAATATTGGAACTTCAACTTCCAAATAATCAGCAGCACCTGAAGGAGCAATTCCTTCAGGAGATAAGCCATAAATCCAAACCACATATCGTGCAATGCCAGGGTCTTCTTTTACAATCATGTTAAGAATAGCTTGGCCTGATGGAGAATAGAGAAATTGCCTACCTTCTTCTTGGGCAATTGATCTAAGAGGAGTCAAATTTTCATCAACGGTTAGAAAATCAAATTGAACCTGATTTAGATATTCAGTATCATCGTATTTGCTTATGAAACTAATGAGCCAATCCATCTCACATCCAAAAACCGGATCTTCAGGACCATAGAATATATGAACTTGATAATCAAAGTTCTTTGTAGGTTTTTTTATGCTAACTGTCTTTTCAAAATCAGTCTCACATCCTGCAGCCTTAAATGCATCAGAAGTTGAAACAATTCCTTCAAAAGGACTAGTTTGGACATTTTCGTCATACTCTAACAATGTAAATTCGTATTCAGTTGGAGGAATTCCCTCCGATACATGTGTGTAAGTTTTGGCTTTTATTGGAAATGGAAAATCATCTACAATCCAAACTTTACTTTGAGCCCCACCAGTTTTCCAACCCATTTGAATAGTGTCCCAAGTCCCTGCAGGAACAGTAATTGTTTCTAGTGCCATTGGAAGAACTTGTTCTCCACCAATGTTTCCAATTTTACCCCACGATGCAGCTTTGAATTCTTTAGGACCTTTTCCACCAGAACTATCATCAGATGTTGCAAATGCAGAGAGCCAAGATATTGAAGACTTGAATGCACCTCTGTAAACACCTAATTCAATACTACCGCCAGTTGGTTCAGGTGCAATTTTCCCCAATTCCATTTCTCCCACAACTCGTTTATTGCCATCATAAATTACAACTTCAGCTAACCATTTGGTTTCACTTCCTACTTGTTTATCGCCTTTTATCCACATATCCATTTCAAATTTTGCACATTCTTTGTAATCTACATGACATAGTGAATATGAAAAGAAATCTCCTTGTTTGAGACCTTCACCAGCATACCATGATCCTTCTTTGTCTACACCACCTGATTGGAACTGAGCAAATGCAGACGGGAGTGATAATGAACCTAACAGTAAAGCGGCAAATATTGGGATTAATAGTAATGGACCTTTCAAATCTGAAAAAAATTAGCAAAACGGATAGTTAAAGGTTATTCAAATAAGCAAATATAGAGGAAAATGTACAGAAATTCCAGAAATGTGTGAATGCTCCAAAGTACACTTGTTTGAAGTAGAGTTCAAACTAGATGGCATGACAGTTGTTCCAACACACAAGAACTGTGGATTTGGATTAGATGAGAAACAAGCTGACAAGTTCCAAAAAGAGTTAGTAAAATCTTGGGGCTTTGAAGAAGAAGAAGAGTAATTAAAAAATAAAAATAAGTTGGTAATTAACTATCGAGTTATAGACTTCCGACAGCTTCTTTACAAACGTCGGTTGAACATTTGCAATCGTGACTACATATACAATGACCTTGCATAGCACAATCGCATGAGTATTCAGGATCGCCGCTATCAGCTTCGCATCCGCATGCTTGATCTACCATGAATATTGAGTAATCATACTTGTTTTAAAAGGTTAGTACAGTAGATGAGAAAATATGCACCTTTAGATAATGCTGAGGATAGAATTACATGATTTTTCTATAGTGTTTGCTTGCTGTTCGATCAAATTCACATCGGCTTCCACATCAAAGGCTACCTTTAGAATATGAATAAGATCCTGCTCTCTATTCAAGATTTCCTTAATTTTAATGAAATTTTCTTTGTTTATCCAACCCAAATAGAAATAACAGTCAGAGAGCATTGAATTATTTACAAAAAAATTGTATTTTTGCTGAATTATTTTAGAATGATTGTTTTTTTCAGACAAATCAGAAAAACCAACGGTGGATTTTAGCATTCTTTCAAGTAATGAAGGAGTGGCTCTCTCAATTCCTACAGTTTGAGTAACAGTAGAGATATGTTCATTGATTTGATTTTTTTCCAACTTTCGTAGAAGGTCAAGCATATGAGAAGGACTGATTCGATGATAGTTTAGCGAAGATATAGCATCTGCCAAATAAAACACAGCACATTTTTGCCAACAAGAACCAAATACATCAGAGGACTTGATTGACTCTTTAGTTTTTTGACAACAAAATAGTGATTCAATCAAAGAATTTTTGGCAAAATCAGAATAAAGCAATCTACGTTTTTCATTAATTTTTGATAAAAACATCCTAAGATCCCAAGATTCGTCTTGAATAATTTGCAGTTTATCATATTGCAGTAGTTGTTTTGATCGAGTTTCAGACAAAGATGCATGATGAATCATAACAATCTTATTTTCAAACTCTAAAATTTCTTGTCCTGAGATATTATCAAAAACAAAAATATCATAGTCACATGAATCATCATGCATCTCAGATATTCTACATCCACCTAAGCCAACTGGAAACATGGTCAATTCATGTTCTACAATGAATTTCTTAATGTCCATAAATCATACACGTTTGGTTTTTCTATAAAGCAATCAAATAGCAAAAGTTTACAAATTCATGCAAAGTCAAAACATTTCCTTTAAATTGAGATTTAATTTGTTTTTTATCAAGCTCCTATAGTGTAGTCCGGTTAAGCATTTTGGCTTCTCAAGCCAAAGACTCGGGTTCAAATCCCGATGGGAGCATCCTAACACTTGGACCCATGCCCTGTCAAATTCGGGGCTTAAAACAAAACCATACTTGGAGAGATAGGCAATGAATTCTCCAAATGTTAAAGAAAAATTTCTCGGAGTCCAAAACCAAGGAATACACAACTACTCAAGACAAGTGGCACGCTACAAGAAAAGGCTGGAGACAACACGACAAGGTGATGTTGGAATTGCATTTCTTGAAAAACTGCACCTAAACGGGCTGGAAGACGGGCGCATCATAGATTGGCTCATACTCTACAACCAAAGCTGAAGTTGAATTGTCATTGACATCAATCTGTGGTGATATGTTGTACAGTCTTGTATTGTATGATATGGTATGGTTTCCAATGATATCTAGTGAGGTTGCATTGCATACAGTGTTTCCACCGCCATAATCAAATGATTCAGTCCATGACAAGAACCCAGATACATCCATCGTGTTTGTGCAGCTTGGCATATCGCAAAAGAATTCGTCTTCCAGTGTCAACGGGGAATAGGCCTTGTCAATCTCTGCAAAGATTGTACCGACTCGCTCATTTTTCCACTTGTATATTGGATTGTGAACAACATGGATTGCATCCCACACATAGTATGATTTATCCAGGTTTCTTGACGTATATCCGTCATCTTCTGTAAACTCGTATCCGTCTTTTTCCATGGTGACCTCAAGATGCGGCAAAATCACAGGAGGAGCATAACTAGAACTTGCACTGACTGTAGGCCATCCGCAGTGCCATGTGCTGCCGGACTTGTGACAAACATATTGTTCAGCAGAAGCACTCTTGGATACTGATACAGATTCAGATTCGCCAATGACAGGAGATACGGTTGCAGTGCCAGAGTCTGAAGACGAACCATACGTGCCACCTACAGGATCATCTTCTGAATCATGCCCGTGCATCACACAGTCAGGACCATGTGAGATCCCAGCCAGATTTGGCGTTGACTGTACAGGGCAAGGCTGAAAGTGCCTGCACCCCTCCGTCCAGGTATTGATGTTATAGTCAAACGCGTCACCAGGATAGAATGTCTTGTCAGGATTGTTTCTATGGTGTATGCCATGATGCGCAGACGCAATTGTAATCTCGACATGCACAAAGCATCTCTCCTTGTATAGGGTGTCAGTGGATACGGCATCACTGCCAGATACGGAATGAGCATGGTAGAGAGTCATACCATCAGAGAATGCATTATTGTATGATGTGAGACTTGCAAATAGCAGCAATGATACAACAAGGGCAACATGTCTCATAAAACCAGATCATGGTTTTTTAAAAAAGGGCAATGGATACCAGCAAAATGTCTGATTTGCAAGTGCACCTCTGAGAATATTCTCTAGTATGATTTGGTAATAATGTTTTAAAGGTCCCAACCTATGCAAAGCTCAATGAATTCAAAGACAAAGTATTATGCACTTCCAGTATTTGCAGCAGTTTTTGCACTAATGTTTGCAGCAGCAACACCTTATGTCACAGCAGAGCCAGGCCAGCAAAAAGACTGGGCTGACTCCAAAAAGGACATCAGGCAAGACATGGCTGAAAAGCTAAACACTTACTGCCAGATGACATCAGAAGAGCAAGCAGCACTGATTGCAAAACACAGCAAATCCGAAGAGATGGTAGCAAAGATGAACGAGTACTGCTCACTTGATGATGCAGCAAGACAGGCATTCATTGACGAGCACAAGGACCAGTACAGAAAACACTCAGAAGACAAGATGAGACACGACTACAAAAAGCATCATCCAATGACAGTCAAGGTAGAGGACTTTACAGGCAAAATAAAAGCACCTGAAATGTCCGAGATTGCAGACATCAAGTCAGCCCATGAGGAGATAAAATCACAAGTCAATGTCAAGCTCAGCCAGGCAGCAGTCAAGGCAGAAGATGCAGGACTTGATATAATGAAGGGCAGCATCGGAATGGTCATCAACAAAGACGGTGTCAAGTCTGTTGCATGGATTCTTGTTGCAATGAACACAGATGACAATGCAGATTCAGAGAAAATCTCAAAGACAATATTCGTAGTTGATGCAGCCGACATAGACAACACTGCACAGATAACAAAAGAGATTGATCATCCCATGACGAAATACAATGACAAGAGATATGATTCCCACAAAGACAAGTACGACAACATCTCTGATCCAGAAAAGATACAAAACAAGATTGCAAAGATAGAGGAAAAGATTGCAACTGGAACAGGCAATGCAGATGTTGATGCAACAAAGACAAAGTTTCTTGAAGTACTAAAGCAACTGCAAGACGCAATTACAAACGGCAATAATGCACAGGCAGATTCACTGCGAGAGCAGTTAAAGGATCTTCGCAACCAGATATCAGACATGAAGAAGTTCAGATAACTTTTTTTCTTTTTTTATAACACGTTTGGTTTTATCAAAAATACTTTTTGTGGGTCTTGAGATATCTCTTCATAAACCATTTTAGAAACGGCAGATCGTCATTTTTTGTCTGGGACTTTTCCAGTGCGGTATAGTATGAGCGCCTGTCACCATAGTCGACATCAAGCAACGGATAGCCAAACCTGTTTAGGATATCGTTCATCATGAGTCTGGTTATTCTGCCGTTTCCGTCCCCAAACGGATGTATCGTTACAAACTTGAGATGAACCATTGCTGCAAGCTCGACAGGATTTAGCTTTTTCTTGCTGGCATGGTACCATTCAAAAAATTTCTTTGTCAGAATATTGATGGCAGTATGTGGCGGCGGGACAAACTTGCTCTGGCTTATCCTGACGTCATAATTTCTAAAAATCCCTGCAATGTCTGGCTTTGTCTGCAGGAATAGCTCCTTGTGCCATCTTTTTACTAGTGCAACTGAGAACTTGTCTTTCTGCTTCATTATATCCAAGAAGAGTTTCTGGTGGGCTTCTGCCTCTGTGATGTCGCTTCTAGGCCGATTAGAGGGGCTCAGGCCGTCTTCTAGCAAAAGTGCAGTGTCTCTTAGCGTAAGTGTAGAGCCCTCGATTCTCTGCGTGTTGTATGTGAACCTTACAGAAAATGACTCTAGTTCTTTTTGCTGTACAGACCTTGGTATCTTCTTTTGTGATTCTCTGAAATTTTTGTGAATAATTTCTAATTTTGAAAGCCAGTCCTGCCTTTCTATGTCTAGTGCAAACTGTTTTTTTCTCTCCTTGATGTCTTGAGGTATCTCTTTTCCCAGGTATACCTCAAGCTGCTTTCTTTGCCTACCTTTCTTGGAGTCATGGTAAAGGTAATAGTAGTCCTGATTTCCCTTTCTTCTCTTTACCACATTTACCATTATTCTGCTTACCCAGGAAATTATTTAAGATTTATTGATTATATCAAATTTTCCTGGGTAATGTACTATCATGATCCAGATGTCATTATCAGGAAAAACACCATTCTTTAAAGAATTTCTGTACCCTGTTTCTCGTCTTGTTTTTGATATTTTTTAGATGAATCAGAAGATAGTAAAACAATCCATGGTACACAAATCCAACAAACACCAAAATCTCCAAAATTACTGGATTCATGATTCTTCTTCAAGTGAATCATTGTCAGTGTCACCTCTGCTGTCGTATTGTTCATTATGATGGCATTCGGAAATGTATTCTGGATGATATCTTTGGTTGGTCTTGATAGATCTTAATACGGGTATTGTAGTCCAGACATACTGGTCATCATACGTTCTCACATTATCAAGAAAGATGTCATCCTCAAATGGTAGGAATTTACGGTTACAACATGGACACTTTACCTTCATGAAATGAGATAAGTTATTTTGATTTAACCGTACATTTCAAAAGTCACCATACAGTTTCACAGTAAATAATAAGCCGTCTCTTCTACAAGATGGAGATTTTCTCAGATCAAAATAATCTGTACATCAATTTCACCATAATTGAAAAGATACTTGGAATACACTGGTCATTTCAGATTCTATTAAGGGATATTTCCGGAATTCACTGTGATGTTCCACAACAGACCTGGAAGGAGCTTAGGCTTCCAGGAACTTTTATTCCGGGAATGATAAAGGCTGGAACATATCTTACAGAGAGAGGTTGGGAGTTCTGGTATGTCACAAGAAAAAAACATCACGTTACAATAGATCTGAGACGTGGGTTTTACAAGAGAATGGTGCTTTCTGCAGATGACAAGGACACTATTGAGAAAATAAAAGAAAGGATTGGATCTCAAGACCAAAAACTGGTACTTGTGACAGAACTTATTTTTCTTGATCCATACTTAGAGTACTTGGAATTGTTCTCGTGTACTGAAAACAACATTGGTACATTTGAGAAATGGACCATTCCAGTACAAAACAAAATTGTGATTTGAAACTTTGATTAGGCCGTGTAGAAACCATCAGATTTTGATTATTCTGTAGATCAAATGACATCATCTGGATCCATTTGGCATGACTCATTTCTTATCTCATGAAACATTCTAGAATGATCGTATTCTACTTGATATCATCAAGAGAGCAAGAATACCACCACACCTACACAAGACATCCAATCAC
>JAOUNB010000130.1 GCA_029881195.1 Candidatus Nitrosopumilus sp. | reverse complement strand
AAAAATAAATGACTGACTCAAAGAATTTAACCAAGTGGATCATAGAAATGGCGTGAAGGTACTCACGTTAGATGATTTTGACCTAAAGGGCAAGACTGTTTTTCTAAGAGTTGACATGAACTGCCCGATAGATCCGGCCACCATGGAGATTTCAGGTACCAAAAGGATTGAAGAGGCGATTGAGACTTTACAATCACTCAAAGAGGCCAAGGTTGTTGTTGCATCACACCAAGGAAGGGTAGGAAATGATGATTACACAGGAATGGCCAAACACGCAAAGGTTCTTGAGAGATTAATGAACAGGAAAATCAAGTATGTCGAGGATACAATTGGCGAGGCTGCCCAAAATGCAATTAAGAATTTAGAAGATGGGGATATTTTACTTTTAGATAATCTCAGATTATGTGCAGAGGAAAACTATGAGTTTTCTCCAGAGGATGCGGCAAATACGATAATGGTCAAACGTCTTGCAAGTCTGTTTGACCTGTGTGTGTTAGATTCGTTTCCTAGTGCACACAGATCACATCCATCAATTGTCGGCTTCCCGCAAGTCATTCCTGCATGTGCAGGAAGGATTGTGGAGAGGGAAGTGAGAAACCTTGATGAAATCATGACTGTTGCAAAGGCACCACATGTCATAGTCCTTGGAGGCTCAAAGGTTCCAGACCGACTGGAGGCAATCAAGATGCTAATCAAGAATGGCCGGGCAGATCATGTTCTGCTAACAGGATTGATTGCCAATGTGTTCATGCGTGCACAGGCCAGAATCAAGTATTCCCTTGGAATAAAAAAGGAAGACGAAGTTGTTGCAAAGGCACATGCCTTGATTGGGGAATACCCGGATGTTTTTGCAACGCCTGTGGATGTGGCAGTGGATAAAGATGGAGCAAGAGTGGAGATGGATGTGCGAGAATTGCAGACAGGAGACAAAATTTATGATTTGGGTCCAAAGACAGTAGAATATTATTCAAAATTAATATCAGGTGCAGGAACCGTCTTTATCAGCGGACCTGCAGGATTCTTTGAAAAGGAGAATTTCAGTTTTGGGACAAAGGCATTACTTGATTCAGTTGCAAACTCCATGGCAACCACATTGGTAAGTGGTGGACACCTGACGTCTGTCTTAAAACAGCAGGGACTCGAAGAGAAAATCAACCACATCAGCACTGCAGGCGGTGCACTTGTCTTGTATCTTACCGGGGACAAGCTTCCAATGATAAAGGCGCTAGAGGCAGCAGCTGTCAAACACAGATCTGCGTAAATCCATGTTGTTTTTTAAATGATGGTCATTGTTTTATTTTGATGTGTTTAAAAATACATTCAATTCTAAATTTCTCTTTAAGTTGTGAATTTGTCTGTATGGCTTCTGCTAGGTGTTTTTTAATACCCTGTTTGATAATTTCATAATCATATCTTGTGTTCTGACTCTAGAGTTTTCATGAGTTCCTTGACATCATCAAATCTGATTGGCTTGCTAATAAGAGAAAATACACCTAAATTAAAAAGATCTTTGATGATTTGTTCTGATCTATCGCTTGCAGTTTCAACAATTATGTTTGCTCCTGAATCCACATTGAGCAAGTCTCTTATTACATCCTTTATATTTTTGTCAACACTGTTATTTAGTATGATTGGGATCATCTTGCCAATTTTTACAAGTTTTGTAAATACTTCTTTCCTTCTTTTGCTGTTTTACATATGTAGATGTTTTGGAATCCAAGTTTAACAAGATCCTTTTGAAGGGTAATTACCAGTGGTGTATTGTCAATTATTATAATTTCATTTTTTGAATATGTGTAATCCTGTGAATATTGAATTTGGATATTATCTTTACTTTCTACCATCTTTGCTTCTATGTCTAATTATTCGCTCAAATCACTTCCCTCTGGTTTGTTCTTTTTGATATCTTTCTATTATGTGTTAAACTTATCGACATGATGTATTTTATTTTGTTTGCTAAAATCATAATTTTTTACCATGATGACGTTCTAGGTTTTTTGGTTTGAACACAACAAACAGAATCACTATCACTGTAAATGGTATTATGAAAAACAATATGGACACAAAAAATTTTTTGACTCCTATAACTCCAACTGATACCATTAAACTACCAATTCCCAATATTATTGATATCCATACATCCTTTCTAGTTATCATCTAAATCCTAGCACTTTGATATTAAACAATTTTTTGACATTTGTTGAAAAATTATTCTTAAATGTAATTCTTTAACACGCATAAGCCACATTCCTAATTGCTTGGTTTCTTATGAGTACCTATTATGATTTAATTCCATTTCTTACTATCTAAACTTATTTCAACAAACCCGTCTCAACTAGTCTGGGTCTTCGTAGTTTTCTTTCTTCTCTGAACCTGAAATATTTCCACCTGCGCCTTCCATTGGCTTCATCTTTTCTTCAAGCACGTTCATCCTTGCCCTGTATCCTTCTGCATATTCCA
>JAOUNB010000056.1 GCA_029881195.1 Candidatus Nitrosopumilus sp. | reverse complement strand
CTAAGTCTTTTTATTTTTGGGATTGGCTGGTTTAGCAAATCTGCCCATTCTGTAATGTACTTTTTAAATTCTTCAGAATCGACCATGCTTTCACTATCCACTTTGTCCCAAAGCAAACTTTTCAAGGCAATTTTTACTTCGTCTGAAATTTCCAAGTCATGTGGTTTTAGCCTTTTATTTTCAATTTCATAATATTTTCCAACAATTAATTTTCTATCATAAAGGTAATTCTCGTAATATTTGATATCGGATTCCCATGTTTCAATTACGTTTCTAATACTTTTGTCTCCTGTTGTTCCGCCAATTGCTAATGGATCTGCCACTATGATTTTTGACATGTTGATTTCTTTGTCTGTAATTAGATCGTGTAGCTGAACAGTTTTAATTTCAAGAATATCTTCTCTTTCTTGAAGAAAATCTAATTCGTCTGGTGCTAATCGAGAGTAACAGTATGGCTTGTGTCCCGTTTCATCTTTCCATAAAATTAATTTTTGAGATTCGGGATTGTAGAATTTTAGAATTGCTGATTTTGAATTATTGTCATATGCAGCTGACACTAGCATTGATGGGGACATTGATTCTACTTCTTTTGTATTTGTAAGATTTACTTGCATTTTCTTACACAGAATTCTCGTATTTATCGATCAATTTACCTGCCCATTTTGAAATTTCATTTTTTTCTAGTTGAATTACTTCCACTCCTGCTTCCTCTAGTAGATCATAATCGGTTTCTGGATAAGAATCCAGACAAACAAATTTTTTAATTCCAATTGTAATTGCCATTTTTGTGCATTCAAGGCATGGAACAAATGTTGTATACAATATTGCTCCATTTATCCCTGCTTCTATTCCCATGATGGCACAATGCATTATTGCATTTGCTTCTGCATGGTTACAAAGACACCTGTCCAGCGATACGCCTGATTCTATCTTGCCTTCCATTCTAAGTTGACATCGCTTACATCCTCCTTCAAAACAATTTTTGATTCCAGGAGGTGTTCCATTATATCCTGTTGCAAGTTGTCTGTGGTTTCTAACAATCACTGCACCTACTTGCCTTGTCATGCAGTTTGAACGAAGCTTTGCCAGTTCTGCTTGAAGCATAAAATATTCATCCCATCCCGGTCTGTCAAAAGAATCAATCACAAAGATTGTTTTTGCCTGCTCAATATATGGATCACGTTGGTTTTAGTTTTCCTTGCGATCAATTTCAAATAATTTTGAATGTTATGATGATGTATGAGTAAACTACTTTAATGTTATAATTGTTAATTGTTCAATGGCAAGCTATTCTGCTCAAGTAAACGTCATTCACAAAAAATTTCAGAATGCTGTTAAAAGAGCAAAAACAAAACAAGCTCTAAACAAAGCATACAGCGTTCACAAAAAAGATCATGAACGTTTGCTGAAAAAACATCTACGTGAAGAAACTATGATGATTAATAAAGCAAAGAAAAAACTAGAGTAAAACAGTTTTCCCAATTTTTATTTTTCTTATTTTAGTATGTTTTCACTCATGCCATTTGTCTAAATTTGAATTTCGTTCTATGATGAATGCTGTCCAAAAGTCTAATTGATGTAAAATTTTGAATTTTCAAGCATGATCTAGGTTGGTCTGATATTCAAATTTAGCATTCTACTATTTATAGAAGAGTTACACCTTTCAAACATTTCTATTCATATTTGAGTGTTGGATAGTATTTTGCTATACGAAAGCATAAAATCGATAAATTATGATTCTTATTTTAGATTGGAGCAATATCTTGAGAAAAAATATGTTCAAAAAAATTCGATAGAGAAACGAGATTATCAAGTAAATCTTGCAAATCAAGCAATCAAGGAAAATTGTATTGTTGTTTTACCTACTGGACTGGGAAAGACTGCAATTGCATTACAGGTAATTGCAGAATATCTGTCAAGAGGAACTGGTGGTATATTATTTCTAGCTCCAACTAGGGTTTTAGTCAATCAACACTATGACTTCTTAAAAGAAAATCTTACTTTGGATGATATCTCGTTGATTACTGGTGAGGATCCAATCCAAAAAAGAACTAAACTCTGGAATAATAGTGTAATTTGTGCCACTCCTGAAATTGCTAGAAATGATTTGAATAGAGGCATTATCTCTCCCAATCAATTCAGTCTTGTAATTTTTGATGAAGTTCACCGAACAGCTGGTGATTATGCGTATTCTGGAATTGCACAAAATTTTGAAAATTCCTCTGCAAGAATTCTTGGAATGACTGCAACCCTTCCAAGTGAAAAAGAAAAGGCAACAGAAATTCTGACAAAGCTTAGAATTTCAAGTGTGGCTGAAAGAAGAGAAGATAGTCCTGATGTAAAACCTTACACTCAAGAAACTCGCACTGAATGGATTAACGTGGATCTACCTACTGAATTAAAATCAATTCAAACGTTATTGAAATTAGCATTAGATGAAAGATATGACACTCTAAGAAAAAATGGTATTCGTATGGCTGAGCAAAAATCACTTTCTGCACTACTAAGAATCAGACAATTTGTATTAAACCAGAATAGACGATCTGCAAAACCTCTCTTTACTGGAATTAGAATTCATTATGCTCTAAACATTCTTGAGGCTCATGGAATTACACCATTTCTAAAATTCTGTGAACGCGCACAAGCAAAAAAAGGTGTGGGAATTAAGGACCTCTTTGAAGTAGATCCTAATTTTACAAGGGCCATTCATCTTGCAAAGGAAGCACAATCCCGTGGAATTGAACATTCTAAAATACCAAAACTTAAAGAGATTCTTGAATCAGTTCCTGGTAAGGCTCTAATATTTACCAGCTATCGCGACTCTGTTGATATGATTTTTAATAAATTGACTGATATGGGAATCTCTGCGGGAATCTTGATTGGAAAAGCAGGTGACGCCGGTTTAAAACAAAAAAAACAGATTGAAACTGTCCAAAAATTCCGAGACGGTGTTTTTCAGGTATTAGTTGCTACACGTGTTGGTGAAGAAGGATTGGATATTGCTGAAGTTAATCAAGTTATTTTTTATGATAACGTTCCAAGTTCAATTAGATTTATTCAAAGAAGGGGGAGAACTGGAAGAAAAGATACTGGTAAGCTAGTAGTATTAATTGCTAAAAATACTATTGATGAGACATACTATTGGATTGGAAAAAGAAAAATGACTGCAGCACGATCAATGGGTGATAAAATGACTAAAGTCTT
This sequence comes from Candidatus Nitrosopumilus sp., assembly GCA_029881195.1. Taxonomy (GTDB): domain Archaea; phylum Thermoproteota; class Nitrososphaeria; order Nitrososphaerales; family Nitrosopumilaceae; genus Nitrosopumilus. The sequence goes on along the minus strand of JAOUNB010000056.1, from coordinate 6,196 downwards.
GGAAAAAAACCATGCGACTGAATCTCAAAAAACAGGGTTGGATGCTTTCCTCTAGATTTTATATTGGACAGAAATTTGCTCAAAAATCTTTTGTTTTTTCTGGATAATTTTATTTTTCATTCCTGATTCTAAGTGATGAATACTGCTTTTTTTTGCTACAAGTAAATTCTCCAGTCTTAATTCAAATTGGTTTTCCAGAAAACTCTTTACTTCTTGAGATCCTCTCTCTATCTCTAAATTCTCAAATGTTTCTTTTGCCAAATTAGTAATTGATTTCTCCAAATATTTGAGAATCTCATCTAATGCTTTCTCATTTAGTAGGGCCACAAGTAATTTTGCTGTATTGTCCCAAAAAATGTTGTGTGTTTTATTTTGGGTTTTGGGTGTGAAAGAATTCTTCTAAACTATTTTTTGACATGAATCACGATTGACCTCAAACACAAAAATCAAATGATATAATTATTTCAAAAATTACCTCCTCAAATTAGTTTTAATTTTTAAGTCAAAATCTGGAAATTGATGGTGGTATTGAAAAGTTAAAATTGATATGTTGATTAAAATCATTCAAATCTTTTAATTATATGGTATCCAAATTCCGTTTTGATTGGCTGAGAAATCTCTCCAATCTGCAGTTTAAATGCTGCTTCTTCAAACGGCTTTACCATCATGCCTTTTGTAAAATAACCTAAATTTCCATCCTTTTTTGCACTTCCTGAATCAATTGACAATTCTTTTGCCAATTTTCCAAATTTTTCACCATTTTTGATTTTCTCTAAAATTACAAGCGATTCACTTTGTTTTGTTACAAGTATATGTGAGCATTTTATCTTGACTGACATTTCTATCTTAAAATATTTCCCACCTTAATTATTTTTTCATGGTTCAAATCCATCACAAAATTAGTCTCAAAATTCATTAGTTGTTGATTTTCTTATAATTGGAGTTCAAATTATACTGGGAGCACAACATGCAGGGAGATATAGTTAAGGGATCACTTATCATACCCACGTGTAAATTAAATCAAAAGGATTTTTTACAAATACTAGTACATCATTAGGCAGGATATTAATTGAAAAATTATCAATCAATCAAAAACAAAGTTGAACAACTCAAAGATGTAACAATTCGACCAATGTTTGGGTATCAGTGTTATTCCATATCAAAGAAATTCTTTGTTGGATTTAGCAGTAAAAATGATTTTCAGATCATTGTAAGGCTGCCAAAAGAAAAACAACTCAGTGCAATTGAACATGAGGCAATAAAACCATTCTCACATGGTGCAAAAATGGGATGGATTGAGATTGATTCTACAAAGATTTCTAGTTCAAGTATGGCCATGAAGTGGATTGTTCTAGCCTATGAAAATGCATTGAATCTTTCCAAAAAGAAATAATGATTGTTTTTTCCTCCACAAGAGTAGCAGTATCCTGATAGAATATAAGAAAACAAGTATGGTTCACCTACACGGTACGTCTCTTTTAGTCCTGTTATCTCTATTTCATAGTGTTCAGAATCAAGCATTGGTGAAAAAAATTGGCCTGTTTTAATCCAAACAGCTTTGCATAATTTTGCTGAATTTTGAGTAGATACACAAAATCATAGTATTCGTATTCTTGTTTTTCAAAATCATTATAGAATTTTCAATTTGTTTTTTTAGTTTGTATTATTGATCGAAAGTTATTGGGTTTTTTATATTTAAAATTAGTAGTTACTAAATGGATATTTAGTTTCGACCAACTCACTTTCTACTATAAATATTCTTTCTATACTAACTATACTATGGTAAGTTACAACACAAAACCACAGCAACACTCGCTGTCAACTATCCAGGTCACAAAAGAACCTGTAAAAGAAGTGTCAAATCTTTTGACAGATTCAAGTATATCTTGGAACGATCTCAGAGGATTATCTTGGACATTATTTGAAGAAGGAGAAGTAAGACGATGATTGGTACAGAGACATACTTGTTAATTGATGGTGAGTTTAGATGAGGCAAAAAAATTCAAAGAAAGGATCAAAGTTTGAATTACTTGGGCTAGAATTTTCCAGATTTAGCGGTAATGTCTACATTAAATTCGAAAATCCAATGGCATTGAGAGGTAATTGATGTGATTCCAGAAAATGCTACTAACATTACCAAAGAAATGATAAAACAATTGGAAATTCAACAAAGAGAGTTACAAAAAGAATTGGAGATCTATGATAGTTGGGTTTATCAGATTCTAATCTACTTTGTTAAACTAGCAGACGACATAAAATGGAAGTTACACAGATTCAAAAATTCAACAGATGGCAAAATCATGTCATCTGTGATTTTCAAGAGGAATGCATCATGATAAGAACCAAAAGCATTTACGAACCCAAAGAAGAACTGGATGATCTACGCATATTGATTACCAGGTTTTATCCTAGAGGAATCAAAAAAACCCATTTTGATTTATGGAAAAAAGAACTCGCACCAAGTAAACAATTATTAAAAGATTACAAAACCAAAAAGAAAACTTGGGAAGAATTTACTGAATCATTCCAATCTGAATTAAAAGATCAAAAAGAAAGTATTGAAACCATAAAAGATCTAAAAATAAAAGCTAAATCAAATAACATCACTCTTCTATGTTATGAAAAAGAAGGAGAGTCTTGTCATAGGCATTTATTGAAAAAACTACTTGAGAATCCAAAATTTGAAACAAAGATTTGAATTAGATAAGATGACTAGAAAGATACATCACTTCAATTACAAACCAAGCGGGAAGCAGTGATTTACCATGTTGCAAACTCTAAACTGCATCTAATTTTGAAAGCTTTCAAGAGAGTGTTGCCATATGAAATGCAATAATTGAAACTCATCTTCGATATACACAGGACTTCAGATGACAAAACATTACTTTGAAACACATTCGCCCTGATGATTTAATGGAATATGTTGAGATTGTAGCATACACATGTTTCCATATGTCATACCATCCACCCCGCAAACTGGGTCATATTCAAGGGTGCATTCAATAGCAGGCATGAAAGTCTGCCATCCTCTCTCCTTTAGTTTACCAACTGATTGTGATTTTACGCATGCAGGAGAGCCATCATGAGACTTGAATATCTGTCTTAACTCTTCAGCACAGATAATGTTGTTAGCAGGAATACCTGCATTTCCTTGTTGGGTGGGTCTAAGATATGGTTGTTTTACTCCATCCATCACACATACCTTTCCTGGATATATGCCTGGACCGCATCTGTCATTTAATGCACATATTTCTCCCAGTAATGCAAATCCAGGGGCACAGATGTTTTTGTATGGAAAATGCTCTGTAGTGGATTCTTGTTTAATTATTTCAACTAATTCATACTTTTTACTAGAGGCATCTGCTGGAGGATTTTCTACGTCAGTTATTTTGACATTTATTTGATAGGAAACTCCCTGTTGAAAATCAAGCCCATGAATTTTATCATAAAAGTTAAGCCACTCAGAATGCAGATTCTCTCTTATCTGCATACATTTCATTGGTCCTATTCCTACACAGTCAATAAGCTGAGGATGGATGAAGAAAGTTTTGATTTCCTCAGCATATGCCAAAGAACTCGCAAAAAGGAACATGGACAATGTCATTGCAAAAAGGATACCAAACTTCACAATTTGTAGACAATTCCTAATCCTAATCAAGTTTGTGTCTTATTGCTTTGAAAAATATCTCTATCAAAAGTAATGATAAGAAACATTCAAGAATAATCTAAAATAAACGATTTCAGATGGATGATAAGGCAATAAGTGAGCATTACGGCATTAGTGGAATTTTAGATTCTATTCTAAAAGGATTGGAATCTTCAGGAAAAGAACTAGCCTCTCTAAAACCTGAGGACCTGGCACCAATTGACGAGTTTCACACGCGTGGAAAAGATTCCACCATGGAGATAGCAAATCTTGCACAGTTAGAACCTCATCACAATGTTCTTGATGTGGGTTGTGGTTTGGGCGGATCTGCAAGATACATTGCCGAAAAGTATGGATGTAATGTTACGGGAATTGATCTAACTGAGCAATACATTGATGTTGCAAACAGACTTACAGAATTTGTCAAAATGTCAGACAAAGTATCATTCAAACAGGCAAGTGCTTTAGAAATTCCATTTGAATCAGATAACTTTGATGTCATATGGACAGAACATACGCAAATGAATATTGCAGACAAGGAAGGATTCTATGGGGAGTTAAACCGTGTTCTCAAACCCCAAGGCAGGCTTGTTTTTCATGATGTTTTTGGTACAGAAAACACTGCACATTACCCAACCCCTTGGGCCGAACATAATTCACTCAGTTCCCTTTGCACTCAAGAAGAGGCAAGAAACGCAATTGAAAAATCAAATTTTACGGTCAAAAAATGGATTGACAAAAGCAGTCAATCACTAGAATTTTTTAAAAATATGGTAAAGAAAACCGAAACATCTGGACCTCCTCCTCTTGGATTTCATCTGCTCATGGGAAACACTGCTAAAACTAAGTTGTCAAATCAGGTTAGAAATCTTGAAGAAAACAGAATATCAATAGTCCAAGGTACCGCATCAAAGATTGGAACTTGAGATTCAAATCTTTAGAGATTCAGGTGCTAAGTAATACATTTAGATTTAAAAAAAGAAGGGAGAAGAGGTTTTAGTTCTTGTCCATCTCTTCCAACATCTTTACCACGTTTTCAAACTCTATCAGTGGTACTATCTTGACCTCATTGAAGCTTGCAACACCACCTTCCATTGCTAGTCTCTGTATAAGGTGAGGATCCTCTGCATCAACTATCCACAAGAATGTGTGCTCTAGTGCAGAATGGAACCTTCCTACAATCTTGTTGATCTTAAAGTCTGAGCATATTTGCTTCATGTCTCTTTTGCCAATCTTTACCATCATCTGCCTGTTCTTGGAGTTGTTTATTGGACAAGCGTCAATCTCGTGTCTACCGTATATTCCGTACAATGCCATACTATGTTTCACCTCCCTTTGTTTCAATTAGGGTAAGAGTGAGAACAACAATTGCAGGGCTGGCTTTTGATGCACAATTTCCCAAAACTTGAGTCATCGATTTTTTGCTGTTTGTTTTTGTTCTCATGTAACTTACCTAATGTTAGTTAGTAACAATACTTTATTTATAGTAGAAAGGGAAACGATTGCAATCTTGTTACCATATGGTAAGTTGCCATTTATTAGTAACTATACTAAGGTAAGTTTTAATATGTTTACAAAATTATTGTTAGCATGAGAAACCTGACACAGGAACACATGATCAAGAATTGTCCTGTTGATAACACATTCAAGATAATTGGAAAAAAATTCACGTTTCACATCATTAGAAACATGGCAATGAGAAACCAAACTCGGTTCAACGAGTTTTTAGGAACAATTGAGAATATCAACCCAAAAACTCTGTCTCAAAGGCTAAAGGAACTAGAAGAGACGGATTTGATAACCAGGACAGTGTATGACGAGGTCCCAATTAGAATAGAATACACACTCACTGATAAGGGTAAGGATCTGCAGGGAATAATCGACCAGATGGCAACATTTTCAATGAAACACTACCCAAAAACAGTGTTCAAGGATGGAAAGAGAAGAAACTACAAACAAGTATTCAAAAGACCGGTAACTGTACTTCACTGAAGGAACATTTCTGAATTTTCATACTCAAAGACAAGTTGAACCTGTGAATCAATTTTAAATTGGTAGAATTCCTATAAAATCAAACTCTAAAGAATAGTCTCAATCATATTTTGGACCAGTCCTTTATCTGTACTACGCATATTGGATTGTCATATGGCTTGTCTGATAGATGGCTCTGATTGATTGTCTTACCTGCATGAACAGTAATGCCAGTCTCTTTTTCATAAAGAACAGCATCATTGTCAGTAAATGATATGCCTACTCTTACCTTATAGTCATTATCTGATGTGTTTGATATTTGAAACTCAGATTCATTAAGACCTGATTCAGTTTTGTTACATCCAACCGGAATGATTTCTAGTCCTATCAACATATCATCACTGTTCTCATAAACCATGATTGGAGATGGAGATTCTGGATTGTGCGAACTAATCCCAGAAAACTCATTTGTAGGAACAAAAACAAATGTAACTAGAATTACAGTTGCAATAATTCCAATAATTCCAATAATTTTTCTGGGAGTCATAGTCTAGTTTAGAAACAGCTTGTGTGGACTCT
>JAOUNB010000128.1 GCA_029881195.1 Candidatus Nitrosopumilus sp. | reverse complement strand
TCCAATTTCTTCAATTGCAGACTTGGAATATACTGTTAACCTAATTGGATCTGAACCTGGTGCTAAATCCAACACACTCAAATTTTTAACACTTTTTGCTTCTACTCCCGGTACAGTTCCTATTGCTTTTTTGATATTTGAATCGTTTTTAGTAACAAACAAAACACTCTTTCCGACTTTTTTACTTCTTCCCCTAAGTCTTGATTGTCCCGAACGTGATTTTCTTGCTTCCAATCTTTTGACATCTTGTGTAAGCTTTAATGCATCAAGTATTTTGATGATTTCATTTGTTTTTGAAATAGATTCAATATCATCTGATACGACAATTGGGAATGATTCTATGCCTTCTATTTTATGTCCTCTCAATTCAACTAGGTCTTTTGATGCGGTTGCAGCAATTGCAGAACACAGTGCAAGCTTGTTTTCCTTTTTGTTTAACTTCTTGTAAATGACCTTGCCGACAATTGGTGGATGTGCTTGTCTTCCGCCTCTAGTTGATGCGACTTCTGCACCTTGACCTTGTCTTCCACCTCCGCCTCCACTGCTTCTTGCAACACGGGCAACACCTTGACCTGTTGGAGGATCATTTGAATCTGCAACTACATCTTGACCCGCAGATGGATGTCTTCCCTGTGGTTGGAATTTGTGTGAAGTTAGATTTGTAAATGCCTTGTGTATTAGCTCTCGTCTATATGGTGTTGAAAATACCAGTGGTAGTTCTACTTCTTCGTCTTTTGTTCCTGTAGTGGTATATGTTGTTGCTTTCATTAGATTACTACCTCCAAAATGTTTGGTTTGTTAACTTTGGCTGGAACATTTCTGATTTGACTTCTCAGTTTGATTAGTCTTCTGTATGTTCCTGGCACTGAACCTTTTAGAATGATGAAATCTCCCTTTACCAATCCAAAATGCTTGTATCCGCCATCTGGATTGATTTTGATCTTTTCATCATCTGTGTTCCCCATAATCATAATTCGTTTATCATATTCTATTCTTTGATGGAATCCCATCTGTCCTGCTCTTGGTACTGTATACATGACACTTTGTGGTGAAATTGGACCAAGTGAACCGACTTCTCTGACTGTCTTTCTTGACTTGTGTTGTTTCTTTTTTACTCCCCATCTTTGAATTACCCCTTGCCATCCTTTGCCTTTGGTAATTGCGGCAACGTCTACACTTGCACCTGTTTCAAAAATTTGATCAATCTTGATTTCTTTTCCAAGTAATTCTTTTACATGGGCAAATTGTTTTTGTATGTCTCCTCCGCTAACTGAAGCCTCAAAAATGTAAGGCTTTTTCTGTTCAAGTCCTGCTGCACGCGGAGAGACTGCAACTATTGCAAAAATCTCTTTTATCTTTCGAAGGCTTTTCTCTGCATTATCCAATGCACCCTCTTTGTTTTTTACTGTAATCTCTTTTGATATGTACTTTGGAATGTCATCTGCATACACATCAAATTCTGCATGCATTCCATCATGATCTTTTGAATAACCTCTGACTCCTAAAACCAGCACTGGTGGGGTAACTAGAACTGTTCCAAGACTTACTAGCTGTTTTCCTGCATTTGGAACTTTGTCTCTGTCATCAATGCTTACTATCTGAACGCATCCTGCCTTGAAACCACAATGAGCCAAAATCTTTGGCTCTTCTGAATCTAACTTTGGCCATGCTCTAATACGTGCCTCCATACTTTTTGCACGTATCCTTGGTGAATATGCAAGGCTTCCCCTACGTGGTTGATGGTTTTTTCTAGCGCCCATGGATAAAACGCGTCTCGATTTCCCTCTATTAAACCATGTGAGACATCGTTAACCATAAAAATTATTGTGGTTAACCATGTAAGCCTGAATTGTTATGGGTTCAGCAGATCTGCTGCCATATTCCAAATGGTGATCCCACCAATAATTATTCCTGCAGCCCCTAATGCAATGGCAAACAAAAGAAAGTTTTTTCTCTCCGGCACACTGTAAGATATCCTGTACATTAATTATAGTTAGATGTTTTATGCTGTCGCATTGATTGTTGTTTTTTAAATATTTGATAACTCTCTAGTTTCATTTTACTGGCAGAAAGAAAAATTCTCGAAACTACACAAAAAAATTTCAATTTGGCATTTGTGATGTTCTGGTGTGTGGTATTTTGAGCCCATTATTCGTAGAATTTTATGTTCTTTGAAATGGGATCAAAAAAGATTGAATGAAGTTTTTGCCAAATTCTAAATCTAAATAAGCATAAAGATAATTCTGATTTAGTGATATGAGCGATTCTGCAATGCAATATTCAAACTATGGCCTTTATGAGATAGAGGAAAAACTAGATTTGTTTTTTCCATCAGTTGAGGTTAGAATACGCAGGACTGATGACACAAATTTTTCTTATCTGCGTAAGGATTCAGAAGGGAATGTGGTGGAAAAGATTATTCCATCAGTTTCAAAAAAAATACAGTTAGAGGTTGCACCAATTAGACCTCTGAACTATCCTGCACGT
>JAOUNB010000129.1 GCA_029881195.1 Candidatus Nitrosopumilus sp. | reverse complement strand
TAATCTTACAAATGTTGATGAAATGACTTTATCTGCACCATATTTTTTTTCTACAAATATTTTACTAAATCCTGGACTATTTGTTACGTGATTATAGTAGAAAATGTCTCCTGCAAGAGAACCTAACTTCTCAAATTGTTTTCTTGTATTTGATGTCTTTGCAATGAAAATCACATTATTTCTTTTTTTCATTGTTTTAACAACAAATGAATCAAGAGATGATTGTCTTGTCATAAATTGGGAATGAAGTGAACCATCCATTAATACCAAATCTGCCATGTCGACAGTTTTTTCACAAGCTTCTATCTCCATTTTACTTGCAATTTTTGAAAGATCCATATCTGAACCAAGTCCTGACTCATGCAAATCAACTAAAATTTCTCCATCTGATTTGATTGAAACTGCAGTTGTTGCCCAAAGCTCTATCCCTTGAAATTTAGTATTGTTAAAACTACTGTCAATTCCTGCTGTAATCGCCTCTTCTTTTATTGGAATATATTCTACCCAATTTTCCCTCGCCTTTTGTATGATCTGTTCAAATTTTGGACCCTTCAAGATTGACAACATTTTTTCCCTATTAATGATAGCATCTTTGTATACTGTATTGAGCACAACAGTAGTTCGTTGGTTTGAATAAAATCCTTAGGTTATGCTAAACTTTGACAAAACTGATCCATCCAAAGCATCTTATCCTATTTTTCCTTTTAAGATAATTTTCTCATCTGTTCCAGATGGTGTACTTCGATCTATGTATCTAATTTCATATTTGTCTCCAATATGAATTACTTTTCCATCTAGCTCTCGTGGAATCTTAATCTTTACTTCAAACGTATTGGTATTGGGACCTGTTTCAATCAATGAACTTGAATTTGCATCAAATCCTGGATTTGTAAGGGGCGTTCTAATTCCCCCCTCACCCCTGAATTCAAACAAACTGAGTGGAATCCTGTCTTCCTCTTTAGAGTCTCTATTTGCATCAGGCTCAAAAATCCTTAATGTGAATTCATGACCGATTCGAGAGCCTCCTCCAGAAGTTTCAACTTTGGCAAATGTGGATGTTAGTGGAATTGATTTCACTAGAATTCTTTTCTCTCCTGCATTATCTGACTCATCTAAATACTTTATCAGTATAATGTCCTCTTGACTTAATGGTTTTCCATTGATCGATTCTGGTAACTCTAATCTAAGATAAAATTCACCTGTATTAGGTCCTGTCTCAATCATTTTTTCAGGACCATTAATTGCAATACCGTTAACTGTAAATTCAAACAATCCTTTTGTTGATATAACTTCAACACCATTATGCGCTATATTCAAGTCTTGATCATTGATATAGAAATTTACGATTGATCTGCTAGATGCAGGAATTGTACTGATTTCTTTCTCTGAAGCAGAAACTGCTTTGAATTCTTTTTCCAAATCTGTGAATTTTATTGGAATAATTACCATTCCAATTTTTTGCATCTTTTCTGCAGTTTCTGATCTTACACATGCTGCAAATCCATTTGTTCTGATAACTAATTCTAATCCTGCATTACAATTTACATCTTGAGCTTGAATCCCACGTTTCATTTGCTTCTTAGGTGATTCCAACTCTCCGAAAGATGGTTGAATTACTAATAGAAAAATACAGCAAATAATTGAAATTTGAAAAAAATTCAACAGGGGATTTTGCATTTCTTTATATAAATAATTTGATGATAAATCATACTTGATTTCAAATTAGAAAATCAAAATTGAGAATTTGCCATTTTTTTAAATGTATTAACATAAAACTATAACCCGATGATCAGTTTTCTTATTGGATTTACTCTGCTTTTGATATCTCCTGCATCAAGCTATGCATTTGCTGAGCACATATTCAATCCTGATGCATATGCTCAGTATCTTGATATTTCACAGTTAGAATCTGAAAAAGTAACTTTTGAGTTTGATGGTAATTCTTATGATGTATACTATGGCTATCGAGGAAGTCTGGATTCTATGGGTTCTGATGAACTTTATCCAATATTGTATTCTATGAGTATCAACGAAGAAAGAAAATCAATTGAAATTATTATGGAAGACGTTCCTAAAAAAACTGATTTTTGGGTAAGAATTCCTGAAGATGTTCTATACGCTGAAGGTGAAAAATTCAAAGTAATAGTTGATGGTGTTGATACTGGATATGATTTGATGAAATTTCCCAATGATTATGTTGTAGGTTTTGTTATTTCAGAAGACACTGAGTATATTGAAATCATTGGAACTAGAGTAATTCCTGAGTTTGGAGTCATCACAATTCTGATTTTTGGTCTTTCTATAATTGGAATAATTTGTCTTACACGAATAAATCTCCTTGTAAATGGTTGGACTAGAATTAATTAAGTGATCATTTCTAGTATTATTGCTTGAAACGAATAGGTTTGTTGGGTTGTGGTGCTATTGGTACTCAGATTGCCTATGCAATTGACTCCGGCAAAATTCCTGGTATTCTTACTCATATCT
>JAOUNB010000055.1 GCA_029881195.1 Candidatus Nitrosopumilus sp. | reverse complement strand
TTATAATAAAATGAAAAGAGGGAGGGGGGTTTAATATTTGGCCAGAGATGGTCTTAAAGTGATTTTGAGTTTGTAGCATGTTAGAATCTCTTTACATCTATTTCTGATAGTGACTTCTGTTACTCCTGCAATACTTGAAACGTCTCTTTGCAGAACGTTTTGCCCAAGTAATACGGATGCCACATACAGATATGCCGCTGCAATTCCATTTGGAGCTTTTCCATCTGCAATGCTGCTATCTTTGGTTTTCTCTGCAATTTCCAAGGCTAGTCTTTCAACTCTTACCTCAGTTTGTGTCATGTTTGCTATCTTTGAGATGTATTTGTCCATGGTTAAAACTGGGGCTGATAAATGCCCCATTTCCATTATCATGGTTCTATAATATCTTGCTGCAAGTTTTGTTTTTGATTTGACATCTTTTGGTGGACAAATTCCGCGACAAATTTCTTCTAGTGATCTAACTACATTACATTGTTTGCATGCCATGTAAATTGTAGCTGTAGTGATACTGACTACTGATTTTCCCTTTACATCAACATGTCCGTCCAAGTTTCTGTATATCATAGAAGCAGTTTCCAAAACATTTTTTGAAAGACCCAGACTATCACATGTTTCTCCCATTTTTGTTAAAACATTTGCAAGTCGTCTCTCTTTTGGTGAGGAAACTCGTACTCTTTGCTGCCATTTTCTGAGATTATGCATTTGATTTGCAACTTCACGGTTGATTGTTTTCCCGCTAAAGTCTTTTGCACTAATTGAAATCTCAGTTGTTATTCCCAAATCGTGCTGAGAATAAGTTGTTTGTCCTGTAGCTCTTGCTAATTTCATCTTGTCTTCGAAATTTGAGCTAATAGTTTCTGGACCATAATCTGACATCTGATCATCGACTACTACGCCGCAACCAGAACAGATGATTTCACCATTCTGCATGTCATCTACTAATGTAGACTTACATTCAGGACAGTTTTGTTTTTCTAGTATGTTCATTATTTTCTTCTCCTAAATTTTTTTGGTTTATTGACAGGAGATTGCTCTATTGTGTAAACGCTTTTACCAATGAATTTTTTTATACTGTTTGTTAAAGGCGTTGCTGATGCATATGGTCTACTTATTGGACCAATCATTTCATTCACTTTTGCAACTCTAGTTCCCTTCTTGTCACAGAGTATCTGTCCTTCAACTAATTCTTTAGATAGTTGAATGATTACCCTGCCACTACCGGCTAGGTGCATTATTTCGCCTACCTCCTGCAATTAAATATCCAAATCATGGTATTGTTATCATAGACTTCTGTCAACTTTACTTTAGCTAAGAGCTAGAATTGATTTTATCTTGATTGCTTGTTTCTTTTTGATACAAGTTTTTCTGAAATCTTGTTAAGAATTTTTGTCTTTGAAGATCCCTTTGGTAAGATAATATATCCTGATCTAACAAAGGGTCGTTTTGGGAATCTCACTTTATCATCTGATTCTGTTATTTCAAATCCTGCAGATACAGTCGCATCTACTAACTCTTTTAGCGATGGATCAAAAACACATCTCTCTAATTGTACACGTCTACCTTTTGATTTTTTTAGATTCTTGTTGAAATAATCCAACCAGATTACGATGTGTTCATAATCTTTCATTTTATTCCTTTAATAAAATTGCATTAACTATTCCATTCTGCCCTGGTTTTGAAACAACTCTACATTTACCATCTTGTGTTTCGAGTATTGCTCCTTTTGTAATAATTCCTCTTCTTTTGAAATCATTGTTTGTTGTATTATCTAATACTTTGAGAATTTTTGTTTTCTTTACTTTAGCATCACCTGTTGCTAGATTGACAAAATCAATTGATTTCAATGCTGTTTTATTGTTATTTCCACGCACTCTTCTTGTAATAGTTATTTGAGCTCCTGTGTTTGGCTCATTTGGGTATCTGTCCGTTTCATATTTTCTTCTAATTCTTAGCGGATGTCTTCTTCCTCCAGTAATTTTACTTGTTGCTAAGTTCTCTACGGATTTTTTCACAAAATTTATCTGAATTACTCTAATTTATACAAAACGCAAAAAATTAGCCGTGATTATTTTTTCTTAATTTATTTCTGTAACTATTTTCTGCATAGGATTTGTTCTACTTGCTGTTTTTCTGATTTTGGAAAACAATCTTTGTTTTAGATCTTCCACATCTCCTTGAATCCCAAAGTATTTTTGGAATTTTTCGGTAGTACTGTAAATCTTTAATCTTCCAACATTTTGATGACTGATGTAATCTAATTGTCGAAGTTCTTTTAGATGCGAATAGACTCCAGAACCTCTTGTCTCTACAAGCTGTTTTGATGAAATTGGTTGCATGTATGCAATGTATGACAATGTTTTGAGTGTCGCATTTGGAAGAACTGGTTTCGAAGCATATCTTTTAACAGTTGAACTGTATTCTGGTTTTAATTGCATTACATATGATCCATCTGGTAGTATGACTACTTCTAGGGCTTTGAAGGCGTTCTTGGTTTTTTTCATGATACTCTCAAGTAATTCTTGCGTTTTGGTCCTAGATTCTGTACCTGATGCTCTGATAATATCTTCAAATTTAAGTGGTCTACCTGCTGAGTAAAGCGCTGCTTCTATTCTGGCAGTTGCCTCGCTCATATTCTCAATTTTGGTCAATTATCCATATCCCTCTAAAATCTAGTTAAAGAAACCTTTTATCCATTTTTGATTAGTTTGTTAATTCTTCTTTTATCAAGATTATTTTGATGTCATCTCCTATTTGTTCGAGATCTACCTTTTGGTCTCTTGCTAGAAATAATATTGCAAAGAAGCATCTTATTGAATCAACTTGATCTAATTCTGAAATAATATCTTGAAGAAATCCAAATCCTATCAACGATATTTTTTTCATCACTAGGTCTTCATATTTTCCTATGATGCTTTCAAGTGAAATAAAATATTCTTGGAAATCAGGTGCTACAATTGGTTCAATCTCTACCTGCTTATTTCTTCTCGATTGGGGATTTGCAATAGTTCCAATAAGATTTTGAAGTAATCCTAACAAATCATCTAACGAAACTGGGTATGTCGATTCATGTCTATATGGAATATCTATTAATTCAATATCTACATCTGTTCTTTGATACATTGGCTTTTTCTCCATTGCAGCTTTTTGTAGAGCAAAAATACTTTCAACTTTCATTCTGTAAATTAACGATGATGATAACGCTGCCATTCCTGCTACTTTGAGATCTTTCTTTCCTGTTTTTTCAAGAATTTTTATCAATAAATTTAAAATTTGAATTAGATCAATCTCCCATACATCTTTCTTGGCAACAGACGATGGACTAAACAGGATGTTTACTGGTTCCTGGGAAATGCTATTGGGGGTTTGTGTTTCGCTCACATGGTAATTTTCTTACCTATTCAATAATATCTAATGGCTCTATTTTTTTCTCATTTCCAGTCAACTCTTATATTGTTCAGAAAAAAAACACTCTTATGAAATCTGCTAGAATCACAGGCCCAAACGAACCGCTAACAGTATCTGAGTCTGAGACGCCAAAACCTCAAGGAAGTCAGGTCCTACTTAAAGTGAAATCTGTAGGCGTGTGTCATAGTGATTTACACTTGTGGGAAGGAGGATATGATCTTGGGGATGGGAATTTTATGAAAGTTACCGATAGAGGGGTGAAATACCCTGTAACGCCTGGACATGAAATTGTTGGTACCGTTGAAGATCTCGGTGATGATGTTTCTGGCATATCTAAAGGGGATGAAGTTCTAGTTTTTCCATGGATTGGATGTGGAGAATGTCCTGCATGTAAAGTTGGAAATGAAAATCTTTGTGATACTCCAAAATCATTGGGTGTTTTTCAAGACGGTGGTTATTCCGATTATGCATTAATTCCAAATTACAAGTATTTAGCTAGACTTGATGGTGTCAATCCCGACTCTGCCACTTCACTTGCTTGTTCTGGTCTTACTGCATATAGTGCCGTCAAAAAAGCAAATGAGAATTCTCCTGAATTTCTACTAATAATTGGTGCTGGTGGTTTAGGATTAATGGCAATTCAAATTGCAAAGGCAATAACCAAAGCTAAAATCATTTGCATAGATAACGATGATAAAAAATTTGATACTGCAAAAAAAATGGGTGCAGATTTTGTTGTTAATACAAGTGTATCTGGTTCTTTATCTAGCGGAACTGGAAGTCCTGTTGATAAAATAATTTCTATATGTAATGGTAAGGGAGCTGACAGTGCTATTGACTTTGTTAATGCGCCTCAAACTGTAAGAACTGCATTAGGTGCTATACGAAAAAGAGGAAACATTGTTCTAGTGGGATTATTTGGAGGCTCTCTTGAAATATCCCTTGTCACAATTCCGCTCAAATCGATTGTTATTCAAGGTGCATATACTGGAAATTATACTGATATGGTGGAACTCCTTAATCTTGCAAGAAAGGGAACCATTAATCCTATGATATCAAAAAGATATTCTCTTGATGAGGCAAATACTGCTTTAGGGGATCTAAAAGCAAGAAAAATAGTTGGTCGTGCTGTAATTAATCCTTAGTTTAAATAATTACTACAAATACAATAAAATAAAAAATTAAATGATGATTCTGAATATGATGATACTATGAAATAGTACTACTCTTCTAAACAAATAATTCATCAGAGCCAATCTGTTTTTTGCTCAATCGAATCTCTAAAAAGTCAGATTTTTAAATCTGTTTATTTTATCTTTTAAATACAAAAAACTACTGAAGAGAATCTAAAAATGAAATTAAAGAGATATGAAGTTAATTTGTAAAATATTCTAATTTGGAAAACTTTCTAAGAGTAATAGGTCAATTATTTTATGTATCAAAATGTTTATTGTTATTGGAAGAATTTGACAAAGCAAAAGATATCTATTGAAATCAAAAATGATGATTCCAACATAAATTCAAGTAATAAGATCTAGTATTCTCAAGTTTTAATTGATCTGATTTTTCACATCAAATTTTTAGGATTAATTCATTCTTCTAAAATCCAACCTGATTTTAAAACTGCTAGATCTTTATCTTCTCCAACACCAGTAGCAAATCTCCAAATGATGGGCATATCTGTATTCATCTTTTCTTTAATTTTTAAAAGTGCCTCCATCTCTGAATCTATATTCTGATTAGTATTGCCGTGTTCTTTACAAAACTTGCATTTTTCATCAATTATGATTGGTTCTGATTCTATCAGTGGATATGCTCTACATGCAAGTGGTCTATCTTCATAAATTTTGCATGGAAATCCACCATGTGGTGATTTATCTTCACCAGTAGTATCTAGAAAAGGACAAGTATTACCATTTTTTTCAATTCCCATCATTTGGTATGCTAAAATTTTTGTTGATGAGGATTTTTTTTCTGAAGAGACCCCAATTCTTGGAAGAATTTTGATATGTGTTTGATTTAATTTTGAAATTTTCTCAATTTTTTCTTTCTCTTCAGGAAGTATTAGAACTCCAATTTTTCCAAATTCTTTACTTGGATAATACTCTCTCTCAATACAACATTGCGAGCATTCTTCAATACATTTGAATTTCATATTTTGCTTTCATTATATTGGATAAAATCTCTTGCGTATGATAGGATTCCTTATCAAAAACCCTACCAGTTATATGCTCAAATTGTGGATGTATGTCATGGGTAAACGTCAGGTAAAAAATGAAAGTGCCTTAAAAGAAATTCGTCTTCCTGAAGAAGGTGAACTTTTTGGACGTGTATTAAAGATGTTGGGTGGCGAAAATGTTATGGTCAAATGTGCTGACAATATAACTCGAAGAGGAAGAATAAGAGGAAAGCTTAAGAGAAGAGTTTGGATTAGAGATAACGATATTGTAATTATTGCACCTTGGGATTTTAAAGAGGCAGACCGTGGTGATATTGTTTGGAGATTCACACTCCCTCAAGTTGAATGGTTAAAAGAAAATAATCACATTCCAAAAGATTTCTAGTTTTATCACATTGTTTTACTTTGCTTAGTTAATATAGTGAATAAATTACTTTAGTATCAAATGGAACAAGGCACCGTAAAGTGGTTTAACCGTACTAAGGGCTTTGGTTTTATCGAAAGAGAAGGTGGAGACGATCTGTTTGTTCACAAATCAGATGTTGACGGATTCATTAACGAAGGCGATAAAGTCGAGTTTGAAGTAGGCGAAGGTCAAAAAGGACCAGCAGCCCAAAAAGTCAAAAAAACAGCATAGGCAACAAGTTTTTTAATTTAAGAGTTCAATTTTGTTTTCTTAAATCAGTCTATCTTTTTATTATTTTAAATTCATTTTCCCTAGAAGAACTTGTGGTCCCAAGCGAAGGAATTGAACCTTCGACAACCCGGTTTCTGTATGCCTGATATGCTGTTATTCGGTCAGCCATCTAAAGCCAACAACTACAGCCGGAAGCTCTACCAGGCTGAGCTAGCTTGGGACAAGAAAAACGAGGATCTCTGGTATTAAAAAACTATCGTAGGGTTTTTTTATTTTTGATACTTGTATGTGTGATAAGTTTTATAATATAAAAAAATCTCAAATCGATAGTGTCTCAACTAGAGTCTTCTTATTCTGGTTACGTATGTGCACCATATCTGCATACGTGTAAGTCTACCAAACTAAAAGAATCTTGGATTAATTCAAAAAACATTGAAAAATTATTTTTCGTGGCAGGTACATTTTCCGTTGAAAGTAAGCCTTATTTCTCTGATTTCACAAATCATTATCTTTTAGCAAAATTTCGAGACAGTGAAAAGATATGTCATGATCTAAATGTATGCAATCAAGACAAAACCTCCTTTATGTTCAATATCCGTGATGATTTATTTCAAAGAGAAGTAAACGGAGAAACAAATTTTGTAACGGTTTATTATTTAGAATACGGGGAATACGGAGAAGATTTACAAGAAATTGCCAATATTTTATTAAAAAGAGAAAAAATTGGAAAAGCAGGATTTGGGCATATGAATACATTTTGCCTAAACCCCTCAAAATTCACATTTCCTTATTCTGAACAGATCGTAGTCATTGAAGTTGCAAGTGAAAAGAGTTATCAAAGCGTTAAAAAATACTGTGAGCAAACAAAACGGGATGTTAACCGAAAAGGAATGACGATGACTAATTTGTTGAGCTTGTCTATCATTGATCAACTAAAGTAAAAACGTCAGTGATTCAGACGTGTTATCATTTTTTCTTTTTTTAGTATGTCTATCTACTGTTTTCATTTATTCACTTATTGTTCTTGATTTTTTGCAAATGAAATATGTGGAAAATATTTACATGAATAAAACCAAAAAATAAAAAGAAAGAGTTGAATTTAGAGTCTTGGCATTATGCTTAGTCTTGACCTTGCTGATACTGCAATCATTGAAATGATTGCAACTACTAGTATCATTACAGCTATTGTTCCAAATTCTGGAACAACAAAGGTTCCAATTATCTCAATTTCTTCAGTGTTTGCAGGAAATGAGATAGTCAATGTTCGTTTTGTTTTTGTTACTGATTCTTCAAAGGTGACTTCCTCACCATCTATCAATACAAAAAATTCGTCATCGTTGTTGTTCATCTTTGCATCAAGAACTGATCTTGGTAATTCCAGTGTTATAGTTCCAGCATTATCTGTATTGATTCCAACTACTAATGAATTTGCGTCAACATCTGGCATAACACTGACTACCTTGCCAGTCGTAATTTCATAACCAATCATAAGATCGGTATTTGATACTTTCATAGACGAGCTACTTGAAATCATAGTAGGACTAGGTGATTGTGACCCTGAACCGATTGTAATCGTACCCAAATCTTTTTCCACACCTCCGCCCACAGTTACTATTACTGATCCTTCCATCCATGGATGAACCATGCAAAAGTAAGGATACTCTCCTAATGTGTCAAACGTATGAGAAAATGTAGTGCCTGCCATGAACAATGAACTATCAAAGTTTCCATCAGGACCATCTGCAGGAGTCCCACTAGTGACAGTATGAGCTGCAGAGTCATCATTACTCCAAACAATTTTGTCTTTAGGATGAACTGTTACACTAAATGGAATGTAACACTCATTTGTTTCCTCACAACCAGGAGCGCCAGAACCTGCAGGAAGACTAATTGGAACTTCTTCTGCAAATGCAATAGGAATTGAAATTGTCATGCTAATGATTGCCATAGTCAAAAACATGAATGCCTTTTGCGTATTTTTTATCATTAGAGAATCAAGAATTCATAAGAATAAAAGATTTGATGTTGGTGTATCTTGTACTATTACTGGCCTTCATTCTCAAGGCAGCAATTATCTGTGTTGTTATTATCAACTTAAGATCAAGAGCAGAAGCTCAAAATATAAGATCGATACAAATGGTTCTAGACCATAATGAAAGGATGGGGAATTAAACTACATTTAGATTTAAACTCCTGAAACTTGAAATTAAAATCTTTTTCTAATTTTTTGTTGCGCGTAGAAGTTAAATATTCGACCAAAAACTGTTTTTCATGAGTAAACCATCAGATCTTGGTTCTTTGAAAATAGGCTCTTACATTTTGTTGCCACACACTGATCAACCCAGTGGTGAACCATGTAGAATTGTTGAATATGATACATCAAAGCCTGGAAAACACGGTGCTGCTAAAGCTCGGATTGTAGGTGAAGGAATTTTTGATGGTCAAAAAAGACCCCTTGTAGGTCCAGTCAGCATGCAAATTCACGTTCCAATGATTAACAAAAAAGTAGGCCAAATTATTTCCATTAATGGTGATACTGTTCAAGTAATGGATTCAGAAACATTTGAAACTATTGATATTGCATTAATTGATGATGAGGTCAAAGGTAAATTGGAGAATGGGCAAAATGTGGAATATTGGGTAGTCATGGACAAAACTAAAATCATGCGTATTAAAAATTAGGATTAGTTAGTTTCACAAAACAATACTTTTTTCATCATTTCTTTCAATTTGTATTGCCTCCTAGCTTTTCCCAATGAAATAAAATAAGATATTTGAAATGATTCCGCTTGTAATGCTGTTCCTACAAAGAATATCGTATCCGCCCAACCTACTGGGACGTCAACATATATGTCATTTTCCTCAAAGGTTTAGTATGCATCATCAAGTGGCATCATAACAAATAGAGTCATTATAAACAGAAGAATAATCGATACAAACAAAAAAACCTCAATTGATGATACGAAATATTTTTCCTCATTATCTCTGATTTGAACAAATGCAGAATTTGGTATAGTAATTACACGTAAAATAACATTTGAATCAAAAGAGGATAGATGTAACAATATTCACCGTTAAGATGAATTCATAAGCATTGTGTAGGTTTCTCTGTAGTATGATGTGATGTTCTTACAACATTGTGGACTGATTCACTAATTAAAAACGAAAAATAAAAAAGAATGTCTATTGTGATCCGTATTGCTTTGCCATGTACTCATCAGCAGCATTGCGTATTTCTTCAGGTGACATGTCTTTCTTGTGGGTTGATACCATCCATGAATGTCCAAATGGATCGATAATGCTTCCGCATCGGTCACCCCAAAATGCGTCCATTATTGGCATTGTTGGTTTGGCACCTGCTTGGACTGCTTGATTGTATACCTTGTCTGAATCCTCCACATACAAATGAATTGTAGTTGATGTTCCTCCTACTGTGGTTGGAGCAGTACAGCCCATTTGTGGAAACTCATCTGACATCATTACAAAAGAGTCACCGATCTGAATCATGGCATGCATTGTCTTGCCATCAGGTGTGGGCATTTGATAGATCTCTCTTGCATCAAATGCTTTTTTGTAAAATTCTATTGCTTCTTTGGAATTGCTTA
>JAOUNB010000127.1 GCA_029881195.1 Candidatus Nitrosopumilus sp. | reverse complement strand
TGTTTTAGACAAAGAAATTGTTCATAGTGGAATGCCTACAAAAATTGAAAATGCTCGTATTGCATTAATTAATTCCGCATTAGAAATTGAAAAAACTGAAATGAGCTCTGAAATTAGAATAACTGACCCAACTCAAATGCAGATGTTTTTAGAGGAAGAAAACAGAATGATAAAATCTATGGTTGATAAATTACATGATATTGGCACTAATGTTTTGATTTGTCAGAAAGGTATTGATGATATTGCACAACACTATCTCTCAAAATATGGTATCATGGCAGTTCGCCGTGTTAAAGAAAGTGATATGATTAAATTATCTAAAGCAACAGGCGGCAGAGTAATTAGTAATCTTGAAGATCTTTCAGAAAATGATTTAGGTTCTGCAAAATTAGCTCATCAAAAGAAAGTTGAATCTGACAAATGGGTATTCATTGAAGGTTGCAAACATCCACAATCTGTTACCCTGTTAATTCGTGGTGGCTCTCAAAGAGTAATTGATGAAGTTGATCGTTCTATTCATGATTCCTTAATGGTAGTAAAAGATGTAGTTCAAAAACCAGAAATTGTTGCAGGTGGCGGTGCCCCTGAAGCCTATGCCGCATCTTTACTCAAAGATTGGGCAGATAATTTTGATGGAAAAGAGCAACTTGCTGTTAAAAAATATGCAGAAGCCTTAGAAGTAATTCCCTTGACTATTGCTGAAAATGCAGGAATGGATCCAATTGATACTATGGCAAATCTACGAGCAAAACAAAATCAGGGCCGTAAATGGACTGGAATAGATGCTAGAAATACACAGATTGCTGATATGATGGCAATTAATGTTATAGAACCAATCGCAGTTAAAGAGCAAATAATCAAATCAGCTACTGAGGCGGCATGCATGATTCTTAGAATTGATGATGTGATTGCTACATCTGGTGCACCAGGTGGCGGCATGCATTAAATATGTAATTTGGTTAAAGATAAAATCCTATAATCTTCATAAATTACTGATGTACAGACTTGGTGTAGATTTAGGTGGCACTAAAATAGAAACAATCCTACTTGATGAAAATCTTAATGTTTTAGAAAGAAAAAGAATTCCAACACCAAAAAATGATTATGAAGAAATAATTAACCACATCTCATCTTTAGTTTTGGAATTATCTCAAAATATTTCTAATTTTTCTGTTGGTGTTTGTACGCCTGGTTCTATTTCTAATCAAACTGGATTAATTAAAAATAGTAATACCCAATGTTTGATTGGGAGATTCATAACAAGGGATCTAGAAGACAAGATTGGAAAAAAAATTTTGATTGAAAATGACGCTAATTGTTTTGCCATGGCAGAAGCTAAAATGGGTGCTGCTATGGATTATGGTTTAGTTTTTGGTGTGATCATGGGTACAGGTGTTGGTGGCGGAATTGTGATTAATAAAAAACTTCATTCTGGTAGAACTAACATTGCTGGAGAGTGGGGACATCACATCTTACATCATAATGGAAATTCATGTTATTGTGGAAAAACTGGTTGTGTTGAGACTTACATCAGCGGTCCCTCCTTAGAAAGACAGTGGACAAAACAAACTGGCAAATCTATGATTTTGACTGAGATTCTTTCAAATATTGATAATGATATTGGAAAGAAATGGAAAGATACATTTCTAGAAAATTTTGGATATGCTCTTGCAAACGTAATTGATATTTTAGATCCAGATGCAATTGTTATGGGTGGTGGTCTGTCAAATATTGATTTTTTATACACTGAAGGAAAAAAATCAGTTTATGATAAAGTATTTTCAGATTTAGTTGATACACCAATTTTAAAAAATAAATTGGGTGATTCTGCAGGAGTCTACGGTGCTGCACTCTTAACTTAATCTTATGGACATCCATCTATTTTTTGAACATAGTAACCATTAGTCATAATCTCAATTTCCATATCTTCTGGAACTGATTGCGTGTGACAAAATTTGCATTCTTCTGTACTTACCTTTGCTGTTTCTTCTCCAATTTCTCTTAGCCATTCTTTTGCAAATGAAATTGCTTTTTCTGTATCACTTTTGTCAGTAACTATATCAAAATGCATTGTATGACCATCTTTTGCTTTGACATATGTATCAAAAATATGAAAATTCATACCGTTCACAAATTTTAGGAATATTTATTTTTTTAATCTATAATCTCATTGATATCTAGTTCGATGCTAATCAAAATCAACCTTACATGTAATAGAAATTATAATGTAAACTATTTTTTCATATCTTATTAATACAAAACTCGATTTGCCCTTTTTTATGATATTTTTAATATGTAGTCTATCAATGAACTGCTTAAGATAATGAGATCTTATTTCTTCTCTTGATAAATAATTTTATTACAACTTTATCATAAACTTAATCCTATCATTAATTCCGACATGTCGGATTTTTTTCATATTCCTATTGTGGTTCAATGGTAGCAGGCGGTTTACTTGAAATTGTATATGTTACCCAAGTTACGTCTTCAATCTCATTTGTTATTCTATTACTCATCTTTTCTAAAAGACCATGTGGAAGTCTTGTCCAATCTGCTGTCATCGCATCAATTGAATCCACCACTCTAATCATTACGA
>JAOUNB010000126.1 GCA_029881195.1 Candidatus Nitrosopumilus sp. | reverse complement strand
AGATCTCTATAGTAGTTCAAGTTATTCATCTGGCACTCCTGTAAAAATTTCCATTTCTCATGAAGATGGAACTCCTCTGGAAATTATTGCCTCAACTGATTCTGGAAGATTATCTACAAGTGGAATTCCAATTGAGTATGACTTTACAGCAATTCCTGAAACTTCTGGTCAATATTTACTGCAAATTGACATTTCCAAGAATATTTTCACTGAAGGGAACTATGTTCTTAAATCTACGTATCTTGGTAATACTACAACAAAAAATTTCTCTATTATCAATCCACTTGATCTGAAAGGCGGTTCAATAATTTCTCTTAACAAAGAAGTCTACGGTTTTGGTGAAACAGTTCATCTCACTGGAGTCGTTTCCCCAACAGGTGATAATACCGTTGACATCTCCGTAACTAGACCTGATGGTACCAAAAGTAATTTTGGCACTTCAATTGAAAACCAACAATTCTCTTGGACTTGGACTACACCTGTCTCTGAAAGACACCAAAATATAAAAACTGACGACGGACGAGATGTGATAAAATCTAATACTGGTGTCTACAAAATACAAGTATCTATTCCTTCATACAATACGGATCTATTCTTCAAAGTATCCTCAGATCCAGAAAATGATTCTCTTTCTAAAACACCTATCTTTGTAACAACTGAAAAATCATTATACAAGGCAGGTGAAAAACTAAAAGTTGTTGGAAACGTTATCAAACGCCAACAAGGCAGTGAAGGTCTAGTAGTCCCACAGCGAGTAACAATTGAAGTTCTTGATGGCAAATTCCCGTACAAACAGATTCATGAATCATCTGTTTATCCTACACAAGGTGGTGATTTTTCCAGTTTGTTTGAATTACCTCCAACAATATTTACTGAGGGAAGTTATACAGTAAAAGCATTTTATGGGAACACAAAAACTACTGCTGACTTTAGTGTGGTGAATGATTTTATCTTTGGTGGTGATCAGCCATTGTCTCTTTTAGTGTCAACTGATAAATCTGAGTATTATCCAGGTGATGTTGTAATTGTTACTGGAAAGCCAAACAAGTTAATTTATCTAGAACAGTTTGAAGTAAGCATTGCTAAAAAAACAGGTAATGAAATAACTTGTGGCTCTTTTATTTGTGGTAAAAACACTGGCCCTGTGACCGCCATCCGTCCTAGCTCTTCAGGTTCTTTTACTTATCAATTCCAAATTCCAACCTCTGCATCTTCAATTGGGTCATACGAAGTAACTGTTGATGCAGATTTTGAAACAAAATCCATCAAATTCAATGTAATTGAAAAACCAAAAACTCCAAAATTTGACACGGTAATTGAGAAAGAAAATAGAATTTCTGAAGATGCTATTTCTATTGTTACTGCAAAAAAAACTGTTAATGATGTAAATGTTGAACCAAGAGTGATTTCTGGTTCTTTGATAACTTCACGAGGCGATGAATCAAGTGTTAATCTTAAAGTTTCAAGTGAAACTGGAATCTGTATAATAGGACCTGATGTTGATTGTCTGGTGAGTGAATCCACTCGAAAGCCTGGCCAAATCTATGATATTGTTGAAGTTGATGGGATTTCTTTGAATGTAAGATATAGTGGCCCCGACACAAGATTGGAAAAATTCAATATTTTGCCTGAATCATTAGATACATTTTTGCCTGATGCTAATTGGAATGTTGAGGTTATCAAAGATGAACAAGTTTCACGACTCTATTACAAAATCACATACAAAACAATAGAGTAAATTCAAAATACTCTCTTGAATTTGTTATTTTTAGAGTGAAATTACAAGTTTTAATGTTTTATCAAGATGATCCAAAGAAATGCACAGCTGCTAAAATGGTAAAATTCGGTCTTGCTCAAAATATAGCAAAAATTGGAAACAATGGGTTGGTCTTAGATCCTTTCTCTAAAAAAACTCTACTGCCCAAAGATAGATTTTTAGTAAACGCTATTGTCGGAATTGATTGCTCTTGGAATCTTGTAAATCAAGCTTTCTCAAAAAAATTCAATGGAATAAAAAGAAAACTTCCTCCGTTACTTGCTGGAAATCCCGTAAATTACTCTAAACTCAATAAACTCACTACTGCTGAAGCATTATCTGCATCATTGATAATTCTGGGCTATGAAGACCAAGGTTTGGAATTGCTTGATAAATTCAAATGGGGTCATACGTTTTATGAACTCAATCAAAATCTCTTTGAAGAGTATTCAAAACTTGAAAATGAAGAGCAAATAGAATTGATTCTAAAAGATTATGGTCTGGCATAATGTCTCTTTTTTAAAATAATTATTATCCCAACAATTATTACTAACGGAATTGCCCATGACCAAATTTCTGATTTGCTTTCTGAAAAGTTTGTGTATCTATTAATGCTTGTTGGCAACCCTTCATCATTTTCGGTTACTATGAAACTTGATTCATAAAAATCTGGCTTTAACACTGAATTTGAAATTGCAAATACTTTGATGTTGCTTCCTCCAACTCCTAAATCTTTTGTAATCTCAGAAGGAATATCGATTGTAATGTTGTTTTTATCTAATTTGATAGTATTTGATGATATCACATCTCCATTGCTATTTGTTAAAAAGTAAAGTATATTGTCTG
>JAOUNB010000125.1 GCA_029881195.1 Candidatus Nitrosopumilus sp. | reverse complement strand
CCGATCATTATGCTTGTCATAGAATCTACACAAGCTTTAATTAGTGTAAGCTAAGATTTGAACCTCATGGGAAGAAGCTTCCAAGAATGGTTAGGACAACAAGATCAAGCAGTCGTCGCTAAAACACGTGCTGGTGACGAAGCAAACAAACCACTCCTAAACCAACTTAACTGGATTTGGGTAAACAATCTGATGAATCAGAAAGCAGATCTAAATCCTTCATCTGCAGAATTACTTGACTGGGTTACATCTGGTCAAATAGACGCAATGAGAAAATAAACGTGCAAAACACGTTATCTTTTTGTTTTTTAGCTTTTTTAATCTAGATTCTGCGCACATTTTTTGATCGATCTTTTTCATAACAGAGTTATGAATTTCAATCATGGTTTAAATAGTGACTAACCCCTCTTAATCTTGTAATGCCAATAGCAATACTTCCAGACATTGATGAACAAAGATGTATCGGATGTGCACTATGTGTAGAAATCTGTACAACTCTTGGTCCAGATGTCCTTAGAGTAAAACCAGTTGAAGGCTGGAAGAGAGGTAAAGCATTTGTTTTCTACCCAGAAAGATGTATTTCTGATGGTGCATGCATAGGTGTGTGTCCAACAAAATCAATCTTTTGGATGAGACCAATGAATTACACTGCTGGACAACCAGTACCTCTTCACAAAAACGGTATCTTCATCAAAGGTTGGGCAGAAGACGCAGCACTATAAGCTGAATCTTTTAGCACATTCTTTTTTCTTATTTTTAGTTAAACGATTGATTTTCGCTTGATTTCTTTTGGAAGGCTTTTTACAAAATATTTTAGAAATTCGTCCTTTTTGTCGTAATATATTTCTGAAAACATGTTTTTAGCAAAAAACTCATTCCATGTTTTTTCAAATGTGGGAAATTCATTTGGTTCAAAATCAATTCTAGCAGTTTCATGATGCGCTGCAGGAAACACATCTGAAATCTCAATTGGAATTAATCCCAATATGGAATTGTACTGGCATACCTGAAATGAATCAAATTCTTTGAATTTTTTTTTTAATTCTGTATATTGATTAGACAAATATCCTGGTTTTGTATTTGATTCTTTTGTAATGATCAATTTCCTTTTCTTTGATTTGAATTTTCTAACCATTTCATGATATGATTGAACTTCAGGACGGCATTGATCTTCTTTAGAGTATAAGAAAATGGCTTTTTCTTTGAATTTTGGCGTACCCAAACCAAGAAATTCATAATTCTCAGTCATTACCTCGATCATCTCAAATAATTTAGGATGGGCTCTTGCTTTTTTAATTACATATTCCCATAATCTCCCCTCATGGATTGCCTGTTTTACTTTATCCACTTCGAGTTTAATTGCATAAAGATTGTGTATTGCCAATTCATTAATTCTATCAACTTCATCAAGATGACGTAGTTCATCTGGTGAATATTTTGAACATATTTCACAATTGCAAGGAAATACTGTAATATCTGACAAATATCTGGTTCCATCATCTGTAATGTATCTTGATTGTTTGGCATAAAGCATGTATGATGCTGAATCAAACGTATCACATCCTAATGCTATTGCAAATGGTATTGTTAGGGGATGTCCTGCACCAAAAAGATGTAAAGGTATTGAGTGTGGCATCTGCTTTTTTGCAGCGACGATCATCTGTGCCAATAATCTATACTCATATGACTCCATAAACTCAACAGGGCTTCCTAAAGCCAGCATTTGAAAACCCATTTTGACTAATTTCTTTGTAGATTTTGCGACAAGGTCAAAATGCTCTCCTCCTTGAATTGGACCAATCCAAATTTGACCATTTTTTTCACTGTTCTCAAGTGTTTGTCTTGAAACTTCTAGAGTATGTTTTACATATGCTTCTGCTTTTTTTATTGGCATTCCGAATCCCGTTGGTTTATCAAGTGGGATTGCAAAATCAGTCAAGATTCCTTTTTCAAAATTTGCCATTTCAAGTGGTGACACTTTCACATCACCATATTCTAAAACTTGATAGCCGCCAGAATCTGTCATTATTCCACCGTCAAAATCTATTATCTTGTGTATTCCTTTTTTTATGGCCTCGTCACCATAATTATTTCTTGTAATGTATGCATTTGTAATAACTAAATCAAAACCCATATCTTGGATTTTTTTTGATGGAATTGTTTGTTTTACTGGATGAATTACTGGAACATAAGCTGGCGTCTCAATTTTACCATGATTTGTATAAAGAGTTCCAATTCTTCCAGCCAAGTCTGTTTTGGATATTTCAAACAAGTGATTTCATAATCTCAAAGGCGTTATTTAATCAATCAACAAAAAATTTTCTTAAATCCTTATTTTTTGTTACTAAATCAAGCCAATCTACTTTTTCACTTTCTTTGTTACCGGAAATCAAGCCAATCACTTTTTCTTCTCCTTCTTGAATGGTTTTTCCTGTAATATTTATCTGAACTACCTTTTCCTCAAATCTACTAATTGCATCGTGTGCAATAATTCCTAATATTTCGCTACCGGTATTTTCTTTAGTCTTTTTCTCTGAATATTTTCTGTTTTTGTAGACTTTGATCAAGTCATATGGACTTCTTCTTAAGACAATCATTATCTTTATTTGGTTTTTTTC
>JAOUNB010000124.1 GCA_029881195.1 Candidatus Nitrosopumilus sp. | reverse complement strand
ACAACATTCTAACTAATTGTTGTACGAATAATTTTTGGCAGTTGATCAAGCGACAAATTTGTAAAAATTTCTGCATCAAATTTTGGGATTTTTTCTTGTTCTAGAGCATAACCACCAACTATGACGGGAATTTTAAAATTCTCTTTAATTTTTTTAATCAGTCTTTGCCCTGCTTTTAGATTGTCTTCTAACGTTATGGAAACCATTACTAGTTCAGGGTTTTTATCATCAATGAAATGTAAAATGGATTCTGTTGGGGTGGAGGTTCCCATGTTGAAAACTTTGTATCCCTTGCTTGTAAGATATGTTTCTATTACATCACATCCAAGATGATGCTCTTCTCCAACTGGAACACAAAGTAGAATCTTCTTTTTGGTACTCGAAGTATTTGTTTCATCCATGATGATTTTTACAAGTGTTTGGGCAACATTGCTTGCAACATGCTCTGTAGCTATGCTTATTTTGTTATGTGCCCAATCGTCACCTATTTGATGCATTACGGGTCTTAGAATTTTATCAAAAAAGTCTGCAGAATTAAAAATCTTTATGTAATATTTATAAATTTGAATGCAGCTTTCAATGTCTCCATCTGTAAGTTTTTTGTATAATTGCTTTCTGGATTTTCTTGATGCCTCTTCTCTTTTCTTAATGTCTTCGGGATTGTGTCTTGCTAAAACTGATAGAATTTTTGGATTGTCCTGGTATTCCACTGGAATATCATCCTTGATTACCTCAGATGCCTTGCCAAGATACTTTACAATTTCCTGCCTTGAGGTGTTTTTCTTTGAATCCCAAACGCTTTTGACGAGATAAAGATATTGATCACCTTTGACTTTCTTGGCTCTAATGTACACCATGGTTTCGTTTTCTACATCATCTATTTAACTAATGTCCAATACTAGTTCTAGTGCTAAATTATTCACGATGAATTTAGTTTTTATAATTCAAAACTGCAAATAAAATTCCAGGTCTCGTATCTGCATATAACAAAAAATAGGTCTGACTAGCCAAGTATGTGTTATTAAATCTGTAAATTAACGGACCTATTTCTGACAGCATTTTCCCTACAGTGATCTGTTCTTCTTTGAATTGGCGCAATAATTCATAGAATAGGTCTTTTTCTGACTGACTAAAGTACTTTGAAAAATATCCAAAAATATGCATCAGTACGTTGAGATGAGTCTTTATCGTAGGTTCTTTTTTGAGAGCGATTTTGAGACGTTCCTCGTATTTATTTAAAATATCATGCAATGAAATTTTTTTGTGACTTGCAACCACATTCCCAAGCAACTTTAATTCTTCTTGATTGTGAGCCATTAACATGTATTTGTTCATGGCTTGAAAATCAACAAGATCCCGAATTTTTTTTGAATTTTTTACAACAGAAAATCTATCTAGGACGAATTTGATCGCATCTTTTTCAGATACTTTTATCTGATCTGCATCAACATGGGTAAAATTTTCACTCACTATTTCAGTCTTTGATAATTGCTTATAAACTCAAGAAACATAAAACCAAATTACCACTAGTTTGTAAAATAAATACCTGACAGATGTTGGCACTAGAAAAGAATTTGGAACTAGGTTATATACAATGAACACAGACTTATCTCCATGAAAGGAGCAATACTTGCAATAGTCACAATCCTCCTAGTGGGTTCTATTACTCCATTTGTTAGTGCAGAAGGAGTTCCAGCTTGGGTTAAAAGTAATGCTGGTTGGTGGGCAGATGGAACAATTTCAGAAACTGAATTTGTATCAGGTGTTCAGCATTTAATCAAAGAGGGAATACTAGCAGTACCTCCAACAACAGTATCTGATGAGAAGACACATCAAGGCATTCCAACTTGGGTTAAAAGTAATGCTGGTTGGTGGGCAGATGGAACTATTACCGACGGTGAATTTTTAAACGGGATTCAACACTTGATAAAAATTGGAATTGTCAATGTTCCAATATCCGAGGATTTACCATCCCAAGAAGAATCCATTACTAGTTCTACTTCAGAATCAGTCGCACTGCAAGCAGAACTGGATAAATGTGCAGAAATAACCAAAGCGTATGATAGACTAAACTGTGAAAGAGCCGCAAAGCATGAGATCACAGTATATCAGATTAAAGGTAATTCTCAAGTATTTCAAATCGGCCCTGTTACTTACTATTGGCCAGGATTAGGTTCTGAAGGAAACAGTTTTGAAATAACTTCTTCAGGCCAAGCATTATTAAACTTAAGAATTTTGGTTGAGAACACAGGTTCAACTCAAAATGAGGCACTTTTCTGCACAGGTCCTGCAATATGCAACTATGACATAACAAATGGGGATAAAGAATTCAAATACTCTCAAATGGATTTTACTAATGGCCAAATAGTTCTAAAGCCGGGTCAGTCTAAAATATTCAACATGATGTTTGGGCCAAACATTGGAGGAGGCGGAACAACGTTTGAATATGATTCCGGAAAAGATTATCACTTCCGAATCAACGAATCATTTGGTAGTGCATCTATTCCATTAAACTTGGGATAAACCATTTTTTATTTTGATATTAACCCCATATCCATATTTAATTCTCTAAAATAATTCAAACTTCAAAGAATTTAATTTTGGCACTAGTTTGAAATGATCATATTCATTAAATAT
>JAOUNB010000123.1 GCA_029881195.1 Candidatus Nitrosopumilus sp. | reverse complement strand
CTCTAAACCAATTTTTTTTAGATTCGAAGGATATAGATCATCACCCCATTCTGTTTTTGCTCCTGTTTTTTGCATTCTGTCGACTAATTCATCATAGGAATACCT
Source organism: Candidatus Nitrosopumilus sp. (assembly GCA_029881195.1). GTDB lineage: Archaea > Thermoproteota > Nitrososphaeria > Nitrososphaerales > Nitrosopumilaceae > Nitrosopumilus. The sequence continues at coordinate 2,540 of JAOUNB010000123.1, read as the reverse complement.
TGGAATCACTTCAGGAATGGATGGTGTTGTAAATTCCACATCGGGATTGTTTCCAACATAATTATTCACGGTTTGAATTGAAATCTTTATGATCTCTTCAATTCTGTTCATCACGTCATTGTAATCCACAAAAGCCTCTTCCAAATCAATAGATATTGCCTCTGCAAGATGTCGATTAGTTCTAGAAGGTTCCGCTCGAAAAATTGGTGCTATCTCAAATACTTTTTCAAAACTCATCGTTAATTGTTCTTTATACAATTGCGGACTCTGAGCCAAAAATGCTTCTTTGTTATAATAAAATATTGGAAACAAGGCAGCACCGCCTTCAGTAGCTGTTGCAATCATTTTAGGAGTATTGATTTCAATGAATTTTTGTTTGGAAAAATAATCTCTAAGGGATTCTAAAACTAAACTTCTGGTCTTGAAAATATGTTGCAGTGTACTTCGTCTAAGATCAATTGGCCTTACTTCGAGTCTCGTGTCGATATTTTTGACGGTTTTTGCAGTCGGTTCAAAAGGAGGAATTTTTTCAACATTTGAGAAAACTCTAAGTTCGGTAGGGATTATTTCAAATCCAGAAGGGGCCTTTTCTGAAGATTTGACATTACCTGTGATGGCAACAGAAGAATGTGCTTTTAGTGAAGAAATAGTGTCACGAATTTCATCAAGACAATCTCCCTTTTTGGCTACAACGGAAATGTCTCCGTTTTTATCACGAATTGTTGCAAAACTGATATTTCCATGCCCGCGAACTGTTAAAACCCAACCCATGACAGTTACTGTTATGCCATCCATGGACGAGTTAATCTCATCAGAATAATGGGATCTGCGTAAAACTCCTAACTCTGTTTCAATCATAATTTACTTTATTCCATATTTGATGGTGTAATTAATTTTTACACGCTAAAATGAATAATTTTCATAATGCTTATAGGCAGCAGGAATTTCACAACAAAATAAGATGAATATCCTGATGGGACTGGTTATTGCAATGTTTATCATCACTGCCGTATATGTGGGGTATCATGCAATGCAGCAACCTGTAGAAGAGGCGGAGGGCCATAACGTTGAATTTGATTTCTTAAATGAGAATTCGGGAATTATTCAAACATTCCAAAATACAGCAGTATTGAAAATAGTTGTCTGACCTCTTTTAAATTAGATTTACATTAAATTACCATAATTTTTTTACAATTTCATGGCTCTTACTAACAAAGAGAAAATGGTTGCAATCATTTCAAATGGCATTGCTGTTTTTTCACTTTTACAAGAAAGGGATGAGATTCCTCAAAATACGACCATGTATGATTTCATTCTAAAAGTAGTTCCAGAAGATATCAAGCCAGAATTGAGTGTTGAACTAATCGACGAGGTATTTCATTACGTCACATCTGCACATAGTTCATAAGGTACAAAATAAAATTGAAAACATCGTAATGGTCTCCATAGCAACCCTAGGATCTCATTGTGCACTACAGGTACTAAAAGGTGCAAAAGATGAAGGTCTCAAAACCATTCTTGTTTGCGAGAAGAAACGTGAAAAGCTATATCGGAGATTCCCATTTATTGATGAATTAATTCTTGTAGACACATTTAAAGAAATTTTGGAAGATAGATGTCAATCAATTTTAAATGAAAATCAAGCTGTCTTGATTCCACATGGTACACTAATTGCACAGATGAGTTCTGAGGAGATTGAATCCATTAGAACCCCCGTGTTTGGAAATAAATGGATTCTAAGATGGGAGTCAGACAGGGAAATGAAAGAAAAGTTGATGAGGGAAGCAAACCTTCCCGTACCAAGGCCTATAGCAGACGCTAAAGACATTGACAAATTAGTGATTGTCAAAAGACAAGGTGCTGCAGGTGGAAAAGGATACTTTATGGCAGCAAATGAAGAAGACTACAATACAAAAAGGAACCAATTGATTCAGGACGGGATTATTTCAAAAGATGAGGCCCTTTACATTCAAGAATATGCTGCAGGGGTATTGGCATATTTGCAATTTTTTTATTCTCCGTTAAACGAAGAGTTGGAATTTTTCGGCGTTGATCAAAGACATGAATCAGACATTGAGGGTCTTGGTAGAATTCCCTCAGAGCAACAACTGAAATCAAACAAGGTTCCGTCGTTTAATGTAATTGGGAACAGTCCTCTTGTTTTAAGAGAATCTCTCTTAGAAGAGGTTTACAACATGGGAGAAAATTTTGTGGAAGCAGCAAAGAGGATGGTATCTCCTGGAATGAACGGTCCGTTTTGCATAGAAGGGGTTTATGATGAAAACGCAAAATTCACGTCTTTTGAATTTTCGGCGAGAATTGTTGCAGGAACCAACATCTACATGGATGGTTCCCCATACTATTCCCTGTTGTTTAATGAGTCAATGAGTATGGGCAGAAGAATCGCAAGGGAAGTAAAGATAGCCGCAGACAAGAACCAATTAGATAAAATTACAACATAAATAGAATTTTCGTCTTTTCATAATCTGAATAGTAATTATATTATTTGGGGTTTGATGCTCAGAGTATCTTTTGAACAT
>JAOUNB010000053.1 GCA_029881195.1 Candidatus Nitrosopumilus sp. | reverse complement strand
TCCGTGTCTCAGTACCCATCTCCGGGCTACTCCTCTCAGAGCCCGTACCTGTAATAGTCTTGGTGGGCCATTACCTCACCAACAAACTGATAGGCCGCAGTCCCATCCTACGGCGATAAATCATTTGAAACATAAACCATTCCAGGCATAATGTTCTATCGGGCATTATTCTCAGTTTCCCGAGGTTATTCCCGTCCATAGGGTAGGTTGACTACGCGTTACTGAGCCGTCTGCCTTGTATTGCTACAATGACTCGCATGGCTTAGTATCAATCCGATAGCAGTCAGGTCCGGCAGGATCAACCGGATTCTGAATTTTTAATTTTGATTATTGAAGTACATTTGTACTTTAATTGGAATTGACGGATGCACATAATCTTCACATCTCAGATATTGATCTTTCAATCAAATCCTCATTCTTGTATGCGTAACTGGAGGCCCATGAATCACAAAATGGCATATTGCCAAACTTCATCACAAGCGCCGCCTATTGCGTTACGTATGCAGAAGGTGAAGCATACAGAATCCATATAAACCATACGTGAAATTGTGCCTGATCGATAACTTTTTTTGAAAAAATTATATGTTTTGTTTTTGAGTATATGTACTTAAACATAATTTACTTACAAAATAAGATAATTAAGGTCATTTGAGGATTAAAATGTCAGCAATATTTGGTGAATTTGGTTTTGGATTATACAAAAGAGTACAAAAAGAAAACACCACAATCTGCAAAAGTATTTGGCAAGTCTGTCAAACTTCACATAAATGGTGTAAGTCATAATATAAGATTTTATGAGCCATATCCATTTGTTGTAAAAAAATCAGCAGGTAAAAATCTGGTAGATGTTGATGATAATAAATACACAGATTATTGGATGGGTCATTGGAGTCTCATCTTAGGACATGGACAAAAAAATGTCAAAGAGTCTCTGAAAAAACAGATTGAGAAAAGTTGGATGTATGGGACAGTCAATGAACAGACTATTTTATTATCAGAGTTAATTTCAAAAGCAGTTCCAGTAGCTGAGAAAATTCGTTATGTCACATCAGGAACAGAAGCTACAATGTATGCAGTAAGACTAGCACGTTCTGTAACTGGGAGAAAAATAATTGCAAAAATTGATGGCGGATGGCACGGATATACTTCGGATTTACTAAAATCAGTAAACTGGCCATTTACAGAATCAGAGAGCTCAGGGGTTGTAAATGAAGAGAAAATTGTTTCAATTCCGTACAATGATTTAGAAACATCACTTTCTATTTTGAAAAAACATTCTGGCGATTTAGCTGGGGTAATTATTGAACCAGTCTTGGGTGGTGGCGGATGTATTCCAGCAGAATCAGATTATCTTAAAGGAATACAAGAGTTTTGTAAGAAAAATAATTCATTATTTATTTTAGATGAAATAGTTACAGGATTCAGATTTAATTATGGATGTTTATATCCTATAATAAAATTAGATCCGGACATTGTAACTTTGGGAAAAATTATAGGAGGCGGAATGGCAATTGGTATGATGTGTGGAAAAAAGGAAGTTATGGAATACGCAGATACCACTGGAAAGAAAAAATCAGAGCGTAGTTATGTTGGAGGAGGGACATTTTCTGCAAATCCCGCATCAATGACTACAGGATTTGCAACACTGTCAGTTTTGAAAAATAATAAATCCATTTATTCAACGATTAATTCCTTGGGAGATTATGCAAGGAAAGAATTAACCAAAGCATTTGATGGTAAAGTGATTCTAACAGGCAAAGGGTCTTTGTTTATGACTCATTTTGTGAATAAGGGAATATCTGAAATCACCAATGCGGCTCAAGCATCAAAGTGTGACACTAGTGCACTACACAGATATCATTTTAAAATGATAGCACATGATGGAATTTTCTTTTTGCCTGGGAAACTTGGAGCAATATCTTATGCACATACAAAAACAGACATCGAAAAGATGATTTTAGCAACTACGGACTATCTTCACTAGATGGAAAGAACTTTTTTCTCCAAGAAATTAATTGATTAAAAATATCAAGATAGTTTTCTTTTTTGACAGTAATGTGAACGTGTGCAAATAATTCTCCAAATTTTGCTTCAAATATCATAGTGCATTCATCTTTGAAAAGAGGTACAGTTACTCCAACTTTTTTAATTGAATAAAATTTGATATTTTCAATTTGAATTATATTCTCTCCAACTATGATTTGTTTTTTTTCAGGATTTTTGTTAATCGTTTTATTCAACTGTTCCATAGTTGATTCATCCCAATCAGGTGAATCTTTGGGCCATCTGTGCACATGAACCTTGTCTGCAATATATGTTAATTCAAAATTAGAACCGATCATCTGTACGCCGTTAGCGGTATTTAGTAAAAAGATTTACGCCGTATAATTTTGGATTGTGTTTGTTGTTTTAACAGATATTGAAAAAAGTAATTAGCAGTATTATTTTGTAGAGATTATGGGGTTATTTGGCAGAAAAGAGAATCTAGAAGATCTATTATACAATGCAATGTCACTAATGGAGAAAAATCAACCGAGGGGAGCCATCTCATTATTTAATAAAGTACTGAAACAAGAATCAGAAAATACATCGGCATTATTTAACAAGGGTTTAGCTCTAAATCAAATAAAAAAATACAATGATGCAATCACATGTTTTGATAAATTGATTGACATCAATCCAAAAGATGCTCAAGCATACAACAATAAAGGAATAGCATCTGCAGAATTAGGAAACATTCAAGGTGCTGCTGAATGTTATGATAAAGCTATAGAGGTAAACCCAAGACATGCTGCATCTTATTTTAACAAAGGAGTTTTGTTAGATAAACTAAAGGAATACGAAGAAGCACTTCAAATTTTAGAAAAAGCAATCATCATAGAACCAAGAAAACCAAATGCATTATTCTACAAAGGAATCATTCTAGGAAAAATAAAAAAACATGAAGAAGCACTCATTTGTTTTGATAAAGTTTACAAAAATAATCCTAGCCATATGGATGCATTTTTCCACAAAGGAATTGAATTGGCAGAATTAGGCAAACATGAAAAGGCAATTGAGATTTTTGACAAAATTTTATCAGAATATAAAGATAATGTAAACATAATTTATGCAAAATCAAGAAGTAACGCAGAGCTTGGAAAGTATCCTGAAACACTACAATTACTAAAACAAGCAATTGCAAAAAATCCGAAAATAATTCGTTCATGGGCAAAAGAAGAAAAAGCATTTGAGAGGTTTCATACCAATGATGAATTTAAAAAAATTGTAAAATTATAACAATCTCAATTAAATCCACAATATATTCATTAAAGAATTTTTTTTCTTACTGCATCAATTCGAATAATTTCGACTTTTTTTTTAGGATCAGATAATCTTGCTTCAAAAATTGGAATGTAAACTTCGGTAACATCATGCAAAGTGAATTCATCTTTCAGATCACGTACATCTTCCTCCATGGGTTTTTTCAGATGAAATTGAAGTTTATCTATTGCAGAATCATAAGAAAACTCAGGTTCTCTAATAACAGATGAACCATCTTCTAGAATTTTTTTAGGATAATTTTCCATGGTTTTTGAATCAATTTTGAATGGCAATTTGACTTCGATTCCATGATGATCAAATGTTAACTCATCTTCTTCTTCAACAAAAACATGTTCTTCTAAACTCAAGTCAACTTTGTTTTTTCCTTTTTTTCCAACAAATGCTTTTTCTAAACCAGATTTTGAGCGAACAGGGAATACGGCATCCCCCAACATAACACCATGAACGTTAGAGTCAACATCAATTGAATGAACTGCTTTTCTAAAATAATTTGCAGAGTATTTACCCGATACTATCAAAGACGATTCATAACATAATTTCAGAGAATCAATATGGATGTCCTCTTTTTTGGGTCGGGATAGTAAGGACTTGAAAGGATCTGTTTTTTTTTGCTCCACAATTTTCATTGCATCTTCTTCTTCAAGGTTTTTTCTTATCACGATTGTTTTAATGTCATAATCATCGTTTGCCAAAATCACTTTATCTAGCAAATTCAGGCTATTAAATCAATTCTACTAAGAAAGAAATAATAGATTTGAATTTATTAAAAAAATATGGGAATCACAAAGAAACCAAAAGAGATGTCAAAAAAAGGCGGGTATATAGATAAATTTCTTAGAAAAGCTGATAAGGCAATACAAGAAGGAATCAAAAAGGCAGATAATGTTTTAGACGAAGCAGTGGAACTAGGAGAAATCACTGCAAAGCAAGCTGCAAAAGCAAGTAAAGAACTTAGTGAAAAAGCAAAAAAAGAAAGTGAAATCTTACAGAAGAAAAGTCTTGAAAAAATTAATGAAGGAGTTTTGTCTGCAAAAAAAATGGCATCAAATTCTGAAGAAGATTTAAAATTGCTTGCAAAACTTGGAAAATTAAAAAAGTTAGGAATACTTACTGAAAAAGAATTCCAAGAAAAGAAAAAGAAGATTTTGAGCAGAATTTAAAATGAAAAAAACTAATATTTTTGGAACTGGAGATCAAAGAAAGGTGAATCCAGATTGGTTTACAGGCAAAACATGGATGAAAGTATTATCTGAGAAAATACAATCAAAAGATCAAGACATCTATCACGTTCATTTTGAAAAAGGTTCCAGAACCAAACTCCATCAACATGATGGAAATCAAGTACTAATTGCAATTAAAGGAAAAGGAAGTCTCGAGATTTTTAAAAAATACGGTACAGCTAAATCTAATTTCAAGATTAAACGAACAGAGAGAATATCACTTAATGAAGGAGATATTGTGCACATACCGGCAAAAGTACTGCACACTCATGGTTCAATTGATAAGAAAAAGACATTTTCGCACATTGCAATTAACATTTTGCCTAGAAAAAATGCGTTATACAAAACTACATGGTATGAATCAGATTTCAAATCCAAAGTTTTAGAAATCATATAGACAATGTCATTAAGAAAAAATTCTGAAATTCAATCAATTGATGGAAAGGAAGGAAGTAAAATGAAGGAATATTTTCAACCATACAATACACTAAATGGAATTAATTATAGTGTGGCGCAATTCACATTAGATCCTGGAAAAAGATCTAAGCTTCACAAACTATCCTCGTCTGAAATTTATTATGTTTTGGAGGGAAGTGCAAGTCTTAATATTGATGAGGATACATTTCAGCTTGAAAAAGATGATTCAGTGTATGTTGCTCCAAATTCCAAGCAATTCATTGAAAATTCAGGATCAGGTATTTTGAGATTTTTGTGTATTGTACAACCTGCATGGAAAGCAGAAAATGAGATTTTATTAGAATAAAACCACAAACATGATGGTAATTATTTTTATCATATGACAAATACCTATCTTCAGTGAACACATACCAAGCAATCAAAGTATTGAATGTGAATCAAGATTCATCACAAGATGAGATCAAAGCAGCATATAGAAAGCTGGCACTAGAATTGCATCCTGATAAAAATAAAAATACTGCAGCAGATACTCAATTTAAAAAAATTACCGAGGCTTACAACTTTTTAAAGAAAAATCAAAACCAATCAGACGATTCATCATATGAAAAAGATACAGAAACCAAATCAAATACTAGATCACGATACAAGAAAAAACCACAGTGGGGAGCACCAGATGATGGAAGCATACCAGAACAAGATTGGAGTAAATACACACACGAATTTGAAGAAAGTGATCCTGATTTTTGGAAAGAGTATGAACGAAAGTTTTGGGAGGAATATAATGCACGTGTCCGTCCAGATGGAAGAAACGGTGAACACGAGAAAGCGCAAGAGCCTAAAAAACAGCCAAATCTTTTCGTAGATGTTGATAAAAGCAGATGTATTGGATGTTGCAGTTGTGAGATGATTGCACCAGATGTTTTTGAAATTAATAAAGAAACAAAGTCAAATCCCAAGTCTTCTGTAATTAATCAAAAAGGTGCAGGAGTAAACAAAATAATGAATGCAGCTGAAACATGTCCAACTAAAGCAATAATTGTCGAAAATACAGAGTCAAAAGAAAGATTGTATCCTTATTAGATTTTTAATTTTTCATAGAGGTCTTCAATTTCAGAGTCAGATAATTTCAATGAACCGTTAAACATGGAATGAATTGCTCCTGCCGAATCACTATTGCTTCTTGGAACTAAATGTACATGAACATGTGGAACTTCTTGTCCTGCATCTATTCCGTTATGTACTGCAAGTAAAGTTGAACCAGTAATAGAATCAGATTTAGAAATCATAGTACGGACAAGAGAAAACAAATCAGAGTTTTCTTTTTCAGTCATATCTTGAATTTTTTGACGATGATTTTTTGGAATAACTAGTACATGGCCCTTTGCAAGTGGGAATGCATCTAAAAAGGATATAGAATTAGTGGTTTCTTTAAGAATTTTTGCGGGAATTTCTCGAGAGATAATTTTACAAAAAATACAGTTCATGAATTTTGAACAGTTTTTTCAAAATATTAAATCACCGATCATGGAGATATTATAGTAGCCCATGCTAGACCATCACCAAATTTGATGGTGGTTTTATCACCAGGATTAAGAGTACAATCTTCAATGGTTTTAGGAATACTGTCAGAAGTTTCAACATAGCATACACCTCCATCATTTGTCAAAATTACTACTTCTTCAAACACATCCTCACGAATTAAGTTCCAAAAGGGGAAGACCATAGTTGATAAGACAATCCCTGCCGTAAGAAATGCACCAGCAAAAACAAGAGTGGCTTTCTGACCTGAGTTTATCTCCATTTTACCAAGTACCGCCGTCCCCTGAGTTTGGATCTAATTTCTTTGCAGGCACATTTCCATGTGCTTTTTTCATATGTCTTTTCAACCGTTCAGGATCATGCAATTCTGTTCCACACACATCACATTTTGTTTGGGTTTCATCATCTTTCTTACGTTTAAACAAGCCCATTAAATAATAAAATTTTGAAATACATTATAAAGGATACTGACTTTTCAAAATCTGTGACAATAAAAAACATCACAGTTTTAGGATCTGGAGTTATGGGACATGGCATAGCACAAGTTTCTGCAACTGCAGGATACAATGTAGTTTTGAGAGACATAAAGCAAGAATTTTTGGACAAAGCAATGGAGAAAATAAAATGGAGTTTAGACAAATTAGTTTCAAAAGAAAAAATTTCAAAAGAGGAAGGGAATGCAATTTTTGCAAGAATTAAACCAATAGTAGATTTAGGGGAAGCTGTAAAAGACACAGAATTAGTTATCGAAGTTGTACCAGAGATTATGGATTTAAAGAAAACAGTTTATGCAGAATTGGACAAAGTAGCTGCACCTCAAGTAATCTTCGCATCAAACACAAGCACATTGCCAATTACTGAGATTGCAAATACAACATCACGTCCGGAAAAATTCATAGGAATTCATTTTTTCAATCCACCACAACTAATGAAATTAGTAGAAATAATTCCTGGAGAAAAAACAGCTCAGGAAATAACTGATTTAACTCAAGACTATGTAAAGTCAGTAAACAAAGTAGCAGTAATTTGTAGAAAAGATGTCCCAGGTTTTATCATAAATAGACTATTCATTCCGATGGTTCACGAAGCATGTTTTGTTAAAGACAGAACAGGTGCAACACTTGAAGAAATAGATTCAGTTGTGAAATTCAAATTAGGATTTCCAATGGGAATTTTTGAGTTAGCTGATTTTACAGGAATGGATGTAATTCACAAGGCAACTGTAGAGATGCATCTACGAGATAAAAAAGTGATTAACCCTCACCCACTTGTTGAAAAAATGTTTGATGAGAAAAAATTAGGGCAGAAGTCAGGAGAAGGATTTTACAAATATTCTGATGATAAATACGAACGAATTGCACTTTCAGAAGAACTAGCACAAAAATGCAACCCAATTCAAATTGTTGCAAATATTCTAAATAATGCAGCATGGCTCATATCTAATGGTGCAAGCGACATTGAGGAAATTGAAAAAGCTGCTCAATTAGGGTTAGGCCTGAAAAAACCCTTGTTTGAAACTGCAAAAGAAATTGGCATAAAAAATATTGTCGATGAATTAAACAAACTTGCTGCAGAACATGGAGAATTTTACAAACCAGATCCATTGCTGCTATCTATGCAGTGATTAATTCTAAAATCTTCTTTACAGCTTCTTGAGGAGTATCAACTCCAATTATCTTAACGTTCTCTCTCTGATCAATAAAACCATCAATGAAAGATTCAACAGGACCACCCATGTTTCTAATTGCAACCATTGGTTTTTTGTACATGTATGCGGCAGTAGTTTCAGATAAAGTTCCAGAACCTCCACCTATAATTATTACACCATCTGCACTTAACGCATTAAGAAAATCACGGGCAAGCCCCATCCCTGTAGGAATGACAACATTACAAAATTCGTTTGCCATAGATGGATCATTTTGTGGGATTATTCCAATGGTCAAACCATCTTCATCATGAACACCATGGGCTGCTGCAGTCATAACCCCGCCTAATCCCCCACAAATCAATACAGAATTAGATTTGGCAATTTCCATTCCAACCGTATATGCAACCTTTTCATGTTCAGCAGTACATCCATTCGTATTATGACCAATAACTAGGATCTGTCGTTTCTTTATCACATCCAACATACAAAGAATGGTTTGAAATATCTTCCGAGAGAAAAAGATATTAGTAAAAAATACATCATTAATTCATGAAAAGACGTTCAATGCCAGTATGTTTTACAGAAAAACAATACAAAATGATCGAAGAATTTGCAAAGAGAAACGGCATGCTTAATGCAAGTCAGGCTCTTGAAAAAATCTTAAGCCAATAAACAATTTTTTGTTATTTTTATTTTGTTTACATTTATAGAATAAGGCATATCAAGAGGATCAAAATGAGATTATTTACTAAAAAACCATCATATTGTGCAATTTGTAACAAAGAGTTATCACATAAACATAAACCAAAAAGAGAATGGAACATCAAAGGAGTACTATGTGGAGATTGTCATTTTGAAAAATCAAAGGAGTACTATGAAGGAAAAGTAAGACAACCATGTGTAGAGTGTGGAGAAACCAAAAAAATTACAGATTTGTGGGAGCCAAGATGGCAATGGGATATGGAAGGTTTGCTGTGTAAGGTTTGTTTTGATAAAAAAGAGGAAAGTCATGGGAAAAAGAAAAATTTCTGCTCGTTATGTGCTGGGAAAATGGGATTGATCAGATACAATCCAAAAGGACATTGGAAAATTGAAGGGCAGTTATGCAGAAGATGCTGGGATGAAAAGAAAACAGAGTTTGGATAAATATGAGATTTTTTAAAAAAGTCAGGTGTGATGTGTGTAATAAAAAAATTTCAAAAGAAGAAGAGTTAATGAATCACAAACAAATTGTTCACGGAAAAGATTTACAGTATGATTGTAAAGTATGTAACAAATTCTTCTCAAACATGGAAGATATGAGAACGCACCTGCAAAGAGAACACAGTTACAAAAAAAACAGATAGACTAAATTGCTTTGATGGTTTTAACCACTGGTGGTCTTACTTTTGTAAACACTCTGAATCCACAAATACATTTGATTTCAGGTAATCTAGATAACTCAGTATTTGAAACGGTAGTTCCACAACGTAGGCAAGAATAGTTTACTTCAAACGTCTCAACAGAGGTTTCTTCTACTCCATCATCATCATCAAAGTCTTCTTCAACCATATTTATCATCAAAATTTCTATAATTTAAGGCTACCAAATTATGTCAAAGATAGCTCAATGTACACATCATCAGGAATCTTTAATCTCATTAGTTGTCTTATAGCTTTATCATCAGCGTTAATATTGATAATTCTGCGATGCATTTTCATTTCCCATTTTTCGTAAGTTTCAGTACCACTTCCACAAGGTGATTTTCTAGTAGCAACATGTAATCTTTTTACAGGAAGAGGAGTAGGACCTTTAACTTTAACACCAGTTTTCTTACCAATACCCATGATTTCACCACAAACTCCATCTAATTTTGGTAGACTAGTTGAAGTGAGTTTAACACGGGCGGTTTGAGTCATAAAAAATCCGCCTATGGTTTGTACTCTTCAGTAATTTCCTTAACAATTCCTGCTGCAATAGTTGCACC
>JAOUNB010000122.1 GCA_029881195.1 Candidatus Nitrosopumilus sp. | reverse complement strand
AGATTTTATGATTTAATATATGTAGGTTTTTACAAATAATTTATCCAGATTTACAAGATTTTATTGAAAATTTGTAATTTTTCCAAAAATATCGATTACTAAAAACTGCAATCCCTAAACGATTTTAAGTAGGCTTTTTTGAAAATGTTCGTAATGATTACAGAGTCTCAGCTAGTCGATATGATCAAAGATGCAAAGGCTGCTACAAAAAAGAAAAAGTTCACACAGTCAATTGAATTAATTGTAAATTTCAAAGATATTGATGTAAAGAAAGGATTTGCACTTAATGAAGTAGTTCAACTTCCAAAGACTAGTTCTCCAGCTACTGTATGTGTAATGGCAACAGGAGAGATGGGTCAGAAAGCAAAACAAGCAAATGCAGATTCGGTAATCGGAACAGAAGAATTAGATAAATTTGGAGCTAACAAAAGAGAATCTAGAAAATTTATCAACAAATATGATTTCTTTTTAGCAGATACTAAAGTGATGCCAACAGTAGGTAAAACTTTGGGTCAACTTTTGGGTCCTAGAGGAAAGATGCCAACACCTGTTCCTTTTGATGCGCCAATTGACGCATTTTTGACAAGATTTAGATCATCAATTAAAGTTAGAACAAGAGCATCACTATCAGTTTCATGTAAGATTGGAGATGAAAGTATGGATGATGTAGATTTGGCAATAAATGCACATACGGTTCTAAATGCAATTGAAAAGAAGTTGCCAAACGGAGAGAAGAACATGAAAAGAATTATGGTAAAAACTACAATGGGTAAGCCAATAAAACAAATTCAAGAGGTTAGAAAGAAATTTGCATGAGAATAGAACAACGTATCCTAAAAGAAAAACTCAGATGTATCAACAATTACAAGAGTTACCAAAAAAATACAATGTAGTTGCAATCATCAAAATGAAGAAGGTACGTTCTACACAGATTCTACCGTTAAGAAAAGTCCTCAAAGGAGATGTAGAGTTTGTTGCAATCAAAGACAAGGTTGCACAAAAAGCACTCAACTCAATTGATATTCCAGGAATCAAAAAAATTGCAGACCAGCTTGAAGGTCAATGCATGTTCTTGTTTACAAACATGTCACCATTCAAACTCAATGTTCTTTTAGCTAAAAATAAAGTAATGATGGCAGCAAGAGGAGGAGATATTGCAAGCATCGATATTGTTGTACCTGCAAAGAACACAGGTATTGCGCCAGGACCTATGCTTACTGAATTCAAAGAAGCTGGTATTCCAACAAAAATTGATCAAGGAACAATTTGGATTGCAAAAGACAGCACACCGGTGTTAAAAGGAGAGGCAATCAATGAAAAATTAGCATCAATTCTAGGTAAATTAGATATCAAACCAGTAGAAGCTGGAATTTCACTTTACTCAGCACTTGAGGAAGGAACAACATATGCAGAAGAAGAGATGATAGTAGATGTAGAGAAGATAAGAACACAGTTTGGTCAGGCTCACCAAGAAGCAGTTTCACTATCAATAGAGGCAGCATACATTACTTCAGACAACATCGCACAGATTCTTAGCAAGGCAGCACAACACGCTCGTTCATTATCAATAGAGTCAGGATTTATGACAGATGAGACAAAAGAACAAATCTTGCAAAAAGCAAATGCTCAAGCAAGAGCAGTTGCAAGTCAAGCAAAAGAATACACACCAACATAAACTCAATTACTTTTAATTTATACTCGAAATAATTTTGGAGAAATTAATCGATATGGCGTTTTACTAAGGATGACTGAACTAATTGAATCTAGATTTACAAATATTACAATAGCCAAACATCTCAAAACTGCCCTTTACAATAAGAAATTTTGATTTTCTTGCAACCCTACTTTGAATTTCTTTAAGGGAATCTTCATCAACGTCTTCAATTTTTCCGCAATTCATGCAAACTAGGTTGATATGTTCATCTGTATGGGCATCAAATCTTGACTCTCCTTCAACTTCAATTTCATTAACTAGTTTTTTCTCTTTTAGAAGATCAAGGGTTTTGTATACTGTAGATAGGCTCATCATAGGGTATTTTTTTTGAATTGTCTTGTGAATATGCTCAGCACTGGGATGCTCTTCTGTTTTTAACAGATAATCTACAATGGCAATTCTCTGCGGAGTGATTCTAAAGCCATCTTCACGCAGTGATGTTATTAATTCCTCTAACTGTTGCACGTTTGTTTTACCTGTGTTTCATATTTATAGTTATTATCTGTTAATAATAATTCCTAATTAATAATAACACTTAATTAGGAATTATTCCTAATAAAAACATGCAAATACAGCAAAATCAGTTAGAGTCAAACAAAAAAACAGTGAATCGGGCAATTAGAATTTGTGTCAACTGTGGAAATACAGCGGTTCGTATTCAAAATTTTGGAATATTTTGTAAAGATTGTGGATCATTTTTTGATGTGGAGGAAACATGATGAATGAACATCTCTGTAGGAGTGTATGTGGGTACTATGATGCAGATGCAGAATTTAGGAGTTCAGGAAATAATATTTTTAGGAAATATTGTACAATATGCAACCTTGAATTGATATCAAGGTATTCCATTTGCCCATGCTGTCACAAATCTTTTGGAGAAGTAAAATAATGGGTTATTCCTGTAAAGGCGTATGTGATGATTTTAAAGGAGAAATA
>JAOUNB010000052.1 GCA_029881195.1 Candidatus Nitrosopumilus sp. | reverse complement strand
ATGGTTTCTACACGGCCGAAAAAAAGTAATGAAATATTATAAATTTTAGCAGAATAAAAAATTATCAAAAATACGTATAATGAGAGGCAGATATCGAAATAACTAGCAGTAATCCAGATATTGAAATGTACAAGAAATCATTCAAAAAGGTTGATGATTGAAAATATCTAGATGAAAAAATAAGAATAATTCATGCAAAGAACAACGATGTATAGATACATGATTATTCAAAATCAAACAATATTTGCAAAATGATATCAAAAAGTACAAAAATATATTTTCAGTAAAAACTTTACAACTTTGTTAATTGGTTAGATTGGGAATATACTGAATACCATTCGTTCTAATTTTGAATGATTAAAACGGTTTGACATTCAAAATGGGATTGCTGATACCAATTAACAATACAAACTCTTTAGTGAATCATTTATCAGTAATATGATATGGGAAAAACTATTTTCATCAAAGAGATAATCACCATGCTAAAAGAGCCAAGACTGTGTCCAACATGCCAAAAAGAGGATAGATTGGAAAAGAATGTTGTTAGAGAGGAGAGATCAAATGGAAAGACCATTTTATGTTCTAGGTGCGAAGCATTAATCGTAACCACAAATCATAATTTAAAAAAAGTAGAATTATCATCAATCAGAGACGATATAATTATGCTAAAAGAGCCACATCTCATTAGAAAAGTCGTATACTAGTTTTTTGATTTTCCAAGTAATTCTCGGATCATATAATTTCGTACATTTGCAAATTCCCATTCTCTTAGATGTGCATTCAGGCATTCCTCTTTAATTATAAGTCCTGCCAAACCATGACTCCACATATGACGCTTGGTATCATAAACTTCAATAATTTTCCCATGTTTTGTAATCTTGATTGCCCCATGGCATCTTTGAATTACTTGTGATGCTACTCTTTGGTATATTTTTTCAAAATTAACCATACGATTAATGTGTGTAGTCACATCAAAAAGGTTCTGATTTTTGATGGGATAATAATATACCATAGAAATTACAATAAAAATTGCTGATGATTAACCAACAAACTAAGCTAAAACTGATAGATGATGAGTTTGCCGAATTATGAAGCATTTTAGAATTAAATAAAAGAGCACATCAATAACACGTATTACAGATAATAAAGGAAGTAAGATCTAGAATAGCCAAATTGCCCAAACAAAAACATCAACATAAAATATGCCAGATTTGGCTGGAATCCAAATATTGTATATGGGAAAATAATTGTTTAACATACCCAAACCAAACATTATCATCACAAATAAGGAAACTACCTAAATTTTCACAACCAGTATTAGTGAGATGTACATTTAATTTAGATGATGGGCGAACTACCTGAAAAATTTCCAGAGTATGCTATTATGTACAAAACATTGTCAAACCAAATCAAAATATTGAAAAAAAGAAAACAAAATGTAGAAGAAAAAGAAATAGACGAAATTGAACTTAAAATTCAAAATTATCATTTAGAGCAATTAAAAATCAAAAATATGTTTCCAGATTATTTTTTTGATGAAAATTAATCATTGATGAGAGTGATCATATTTGCAATTACATTAATGATCATCTATTTGTGTAGACATTAGTTTTTGCACCATTTCATCGCGGATTTTAAGTAAATCTCCAACGTGATCTTTTAGAGTCAGAAGTCCAATGCCCTAGATTAAATTCTATTACAACATCTATAATTTCTAGATCTACATTAAGTAAATCACCCATTAATTGTTCTTGTTCATTCACATAATTTTACGAGTACATTGTAAATAAAATCATTCTAACCATTAGAAAATTATAAAGCTATGCCTCCATGCTTTCTTTTAGAAGGTTTTTCCTAACAAGGATAGGGATGTTGTAAAATGCCCCTAAAGCCATGGCATCCGAAGCCCTATAATTTCTCAATACAAGATCTTTTTTGCCGGTAAAATACAGATTCGCACGTAAAACATCTCCGCTTTCATAAATTTTTACTTTAACTAAAACCAATTCATTTTCTTCACAAATCTCCTCAATCATCTTGTAAATGGATGGTATAGATTCACCATCAGTGTCACTAAAACTCGATATATGCCTAGCAACTTCGCCTGAAAATGCTCTCATATGGAATTCTTTTCCATTGTCGGCCTTTAGAACAACCATTCCTTCAACAGCATAGGGATCAACGAATCCAACATAATCAATCTTCACAGATTCATAATCAGGCTCTTGTGCTTGATCAATTTCCATTGTTTTACGCATAAACTACCGATTTCGAGTTTATAAAGATAGCAAATTTATGAGATCAGAAATTCAGAAAAAATATTACAAATTATTTTTATATGATTAAAATTTGCATCTTACCCCAAATTATTTAAAATGAACAGCAGTGGATAGCTTAATGTCGACAAATCCAGAACGTGCAGTATCATACATTCTAAGTAAATATGTTACAAAATACATGGACCAAGATGTTCTCACACTCAGTATGAATACTCAGACTAGAGACGCAGCTAGAATGTTGCGTCATTATGAAACAGATGACATCATTGTTACAGACAATGATAACCTTCCAGTGGGAATTGTGACAGATGAAGATATCCTAAGAAAAGTTAGCGATGTTACAGTTTACGCAGAAGCCACAAAGCTGAAAGACATCATGACAACTCCATTGATTACAATAAATGAAAAATCAACATTACAAGATGCACTACATAAAATGCGAGATAATGGTATTAGAAAATTACCCGTTTTATCAAAGAAAAACATGGTAATTGGCATGATCTTTCAGACAACGATTGCAAATGTTATTCGAGATGCCACAGCTACACCGCCACGTCTTTTGAGTCCACCAGTAAAAGCAATTCTGGGAAATTTAGGTTTCGTGTTGCAATTCGCCGGAGTATTGTTACTTGTACCTGCCATTCTTGCAACAATTTTAGAAGACACAGTGATTGCCACTGGAATTTATCTGACCACAGTTCTTTTACTTGTGACAGGATTTTTTCTGAACTCTTATGGAGAAAAATCAAGTCTCAATCTTCAACAGGCATCAGTTCTGGTATTTTCTAGTCTATTTCTACTAACTTTATTTGGTACGGTTCCGTATCTGTATGTGTTACCAAGTAATGAGACGAGCATAGAAGCATTTTCAAATGCATTTTTTTCAAGTGCAGCTGGATTTACTACTGGAGGAATATCATTATTCCAAGAACCAGAAAATCTTTCTCAAAGTTTCACATTTTTCCGTAGCTATACACAGCTTGTAGGAGGAATGAGTTTCATCTATTTAGTGATTACAGCGTTTTACCCAGAATCAAAATTACAATCAATGAGGGGTTTTATTTCAGGTAGGACATTACATATGAAAGAACTATTTCTTACTATTACAGTCATATTTTCTATTTACATTGTTATTATTGCAACTTTGTTGTATGTTTTTGGAGAAAGAAACATCATAGATAATTTCTCGTTGGCAATGAGTACGCTTGCAACAGGAGGATTTTTACCAACATCTACAATTCTCGACGATTTACTTTGGCAAGAAGATCTAATTTTAATGGGCGGGATGATTCTAGGAGCTTTACCATTTACATTCCACTATGCATTTGTCAGAAAAAAATTCTTATCACCAAAACTTGGAAAAGAAGTACTAACATATTTTGCAATTTTAGGCAGTGCCATAATCTTATTCATATTGATTAGTGGATTAGATCCACTAGAAAGTGCATTTTATTCTGTTTCGGCCAGTACTACCGCAGGACTCCAACAAGAAAGCCTTGCAGGACTTAATGGAGGAGCACATGCAATATTGATAATTTTGATGTTCATTGGAGGATGCGGATTTTCAACTGCAGGAGGTCTAAAGATTTTTAGATTATTACATTTGAGACATATCAGATTTTTTCTAAGCAAAGTAAAAAGAGCAGAGCTAACATCAGAGACAAAAAAAGAAATCACATCAACATTGATCATATTGGCATTATTTCCAACAATTTCGGCGGTTGCAGGACTACATCTTGCTGAAAGTGAACAAGTGTCATATCAGGATGCGTTCTTTGAATCGGCTGGAGTTATTACTACTGGGGGATTATCTGCGGGAGTTATTGATTTGGAGACAGATCCTGCAACAAAAATTGTCTTGGGATTTTTAATGATATTTGGAAGATTAGAAATCATAGCAATAATTTACATATTTGTACCTAAGCTTAGTTAGAAATTATTTTTTGATTTGATAACTAACACATTTTCATTAATTGCAGTAATTTTTCTATAATGGATGAATATTGTTTGATTGAATCATATATACTGGATCAGATTGAATAGTTATTCAAGATAGGAAATAGAATCTAATCTTAATATTGAACTGTTTTAAGGATTAGGTTATTGGATCTAAATAGAATTCTAGTACCATTAGATGGTTCCAAAAAATCCTTTGAGGCCCTAGACAGAGCAATTACTCTAGCAGGATTTACACATGGACAAATAACATGCATCCATGTTATCCCACATGTAATAGAAGGAGGATCTAGGACAAAAGCATTTGATAAACAACTTGTAGATGATGCAAAAATTCTTTTGAGAAAAGCAGAAAAGCGTGCAGGAAATAAAAATGTGAAGTTTACCACAAAGATTCTTAGAGGATCACCGAGTCATGTTACATTACATACAGCAAAAGCTGGAAAATTTGATCATATTGTAATGAGCACAACAGGCTCAGGTTCCGCATCAAAAGATATGATTGGAAGTGTTTCAAATCACATACTTCAAAAATCTAAAATTCCAGTATATTTAGTCAAATAATTAAAAGTGAGTCATTTGTCGGAGTTAATTTTAATTGCAAAAAAACCCATAACAATAAAAAGAAATGCATCATTATCCAATGTTATTTCCGAACTAATCAAAAATAACATAAGCAGATTAATTGTAACAGATGAAAATATTCCAATAGGAATAGTAACTGAGAAAGACTTGGGTTTATTCCTACTTAATGACGACTCAGAAAAAAATCTTGATGAAATTCACGTATCCAGCATAATGAACAAGATTACTTCAGTAGATGATTCGATGAGCATAGAGAAATGCGTAGAAGTGATGCTTGAAAAAGACATTGGTTCGCTGGGAGTTTCTACAAATGATAAGGGATTGGTTGGAATAATAACAAAAACAGACATTGCAGAGCATTATATTAAAAAATACTCTGGAAAACATACGGTTGGCGATATTATGACAATATCATATATGTCAATGAATTCAGAAGAATCTCTAAAAAACGTAGTATCAAAAATGATTGAAAATAAGATTTCAAGGATTTTCTTAAAAAATAAAATGGATGAACCTGAGGGAATACTGACATTTCGAGATTTATTTCATGTTGCATTAGAGCAAGGAAACACAGATGTTGTTTTGGATAATTCAGATGACACCGTGTCCATTGTATTTACAAGAAAGGGGTTTCTTTCTGAGTCGGGCTTTGGGAATACTATTCAAGCAAGAGATGTAATGACCAAAACTTTTGAATCTGTTGATTTTGAAGAAGATCTTACAGTAGCATGTGAAGCAATGGTGCAAAACAGAATCAACGGTGTTGGAGTTAGAATTAACGGAAAATTAGGAGGAGTAGTAAGCAAAACAGACATCTTAAAAGCAATTTACATAGATAATAAATGAGATACTATTTACGTATATTTGAATTGAAATAACCTATTATTTTAAAATGCAGCAAAAATATGAATCAAAAATTCAACAATAAAACAAATGGGATAGAATTTAATTTCGTTAAATCAGATCAGAAATAATGGACATACATCTAGAAAAAAGTAGCAGTAAGGGGAAAAAATTAATCATATTAGGATTTGTAACAATAGCCACACTGTTTTTACTCTATTCAAGATATCAAGATCCAGAGTTGCTTACTCCTGTTGCAATTGACTCGATACAAAGAATAGCTTATGGGTTTTATATTATTTTAGTTGTAGCATTTGGTGCCATTGCTTTTGGATTGTATCGATACCATGAAGGGAAAGTCAAAGCGAATCAAAAAAATCTTTCTACAATTATTGCATTAACAACATGGAATTCAAAATCACGTAAAATTTTTGTTGTCATATTCATCGGATACGGTATTTTCTTTTCACTAGTTTCAGGAACTCTGGTATATCAACCAGAAGTTAATTTTGCACTTCATTATGGTGCAACAATTCCATCAGGATTTATTGCACCTTGTTGTGATGGTCCAGGATATATGCCAAAAATTATAATATATTTGACAGAACATGTAGGATTACAAATTATTCCGATAAATTTGGTATTACAAGTAATTGTATCATATCTAGTTGGATTGAATGGAGCAATCGCTGTAAACGCGTACAGTATTTCAAAGAAGGGGAGAGGAATTAGCACAGTAGGAGCAGTAACAGGATTATTCATTGCCTGTCCTACATGTGCAGGCACATTTTTGTCAATATTTGTCGGAACAGCAAGTGGAATAGCACTATCAATAGCATTATCTCAAATGCAAACTTTTTTCATCGCAATTTCAATTCCAGTTTTAATTATTACACCATATATAATGGCAAAAAAATTACAAAATTCAGATGGTAGTTGTAAAATAGATCCTACTAAATAAATTTCTTGACTTCAGGAATTTTATGATTGCCAATATCATAGCCATCACGCCTCAGAAATTTTAGTGTGAGTTTATAGAGTAGTTCATCATGATCAACTTTTTCTAAAATTTCAGTCCACAAAACTCGTCCTTTTTCTTCAATGTGTCTCTTAAAATCAGGATTAAGGAATTCTGCAATCTCTTTGCACTCATCAAATGTTTTTCCATTTTTATAAGCACGAACACGTCTATCACAACTATCCATGTACATTACATGTAAAATTTCTAAATAAACCTAATTCGTCGGGGTTCAAACAAATACTAGATAGAAAATTAAAAAACATGGGAATAAAATCACCCTCAGAATATGTGGATTTTTTTGTAAACCTCAACATGGGTGAAAATGTTAGTTTGTTGAGTTTTATTAATAATGAAAAAAATATACTCAAAAAAAATTTGGAACTTAAAAATATTAACAAAGAACCAATTAAAAAAGGGATAGAAATCTTGGAATTATTAGTAACAGAAATTAACAAGATGGGGAACAAAGCAGTCATAGAAAAATATCAAAAATAATTCTGGAATAAATCATGGATAAAAATTCACAGATCATCAGAACTGAGATCATAAGAATTCTCAATGAAAATGGAAAAATTCGAGGCACCGAACTTGCTAAGAGGGTTATGGAGAAAATGGGAAATGAGAAAATCATTTACAGAGAAATCAGTGTATTAGTAGAAGCAGGTGAAATAGAAAAAAAAATTTTCAGTAGATCTCACATAGAATATGAATTAATAGATTTATACGAATCAATAAATAATCAGCTGAAAAATCTGTACAAGGAAATTGAAACAGTTTATCAAGAAATAAAAAATTTCAAGACAATTAGCAGTGAAGAAAAAATCTCATTTCATGAGCGATTAAAAGAAATCATCCACCTGATACATATTGTTCAATCAATGGATGGCATAATGAAGCTATTATCATACTATCCAGCATTTAAAAAGGATAAGATGTTCTCGCAGATTAACAGAAAGATTGAAGATTGTTGGAAGATAATTATGAATAATATTGCACATCAACCAGAAGAAGATTTTCTAAACGAGACTCTTACAAACTTGAGAATATCATACATGAACTCAAATAACGTTAACTGAAATTTTTTAGTTTTTCTATAATTATTTTGAGAATTGCCTCATCATCAAGAAGAATCAATGGAAAGTTATTTTCTTCGCTTGCCTTACGAAACTCTGTATCTTTTGTTACTATAATCATATCATTTTCACGAGCATAATTAATTATGGAATAATCAGAACCGAGTTTTTGTCCTGTAATCTGCAGTTTTCGTACACTTTGCGCATCATACCCCAAACTATTTAATCGTTCATCCATACCATCTAGGTTTTCATCAACAAGAATTTTCATATTTTGTGAAAATTCAGATTCAATATTAGTGTAAATGCGTATTAAATGATCAAGTACTTATTTTCAATGAAACCATTAATTTTGTATGGATATTAAAAAGGAAGACAGATCGGAAGAATCAAAGAAAAGCCATATAGTATATTACAAATCTCTAAGCAAAATCATTTCGAATATTCAAAAAGAAAAAGAGGAAGAGGAGGAGCAGGTCATTAAAGAACATCTAGATAATAGAATTAACGCAATGGAAGAAGATAGAAAGCGAATAAAAGAGATGTTTCCAGAGATTGAAGAAGAGGAATGGAATGGCAACCCCAACTGAAAAAAATCACAATAAACACTTAGACTTACTCCATGACTATAAAATACACCTGATTAAATACATCGAAGAACTAGAAAAACTAGATAAACAATCAGAATTTGCTAAAAAATGGAATGAGAACACGATAAAAGAAAGAAGACAAGAAGTTCAGGTAGTTGACAAAATTTTAAAAAATCTGATTAGATTCTAGATATGATATTTTTGGGTTAAATCATAAAGATAATTACAAAAATCATCTACGTGTTCAGAAGATACACCATCAAACCATGCCAGTTCTTTATCTATGCTAAAATTTTGAATATTTGAAGAGGATTTTCTAAAATTCGTTTTAGTTGTAAATAATTTAATCATCTCTTCTTGTTCTTTTTTTGTCAATTCATAATTACAAGTAGCCAAATCTATTTGAACATAATACTTTCCATGAGTAGGATTTTTTCTTGCCTTGATGAACGGCTTGTTTAGTTGTTGACACTCCCTATAATGTTTATCATATTCAAACATTTTTGAGTCACCAAGATATTTCTCAAAAGTCATAGTTTTAGAAATCGAGTATAGATTAACTCTAGATATCTGCGGTTAGTTTTTTTATTTTAGTGATCAATCTGATTTTTACATCAATGGGCATTTCAGGCTCCATTGTAAAATATATAATATTTCTTTTTGTGTAAATAACCATTTGGGATACTTTTTCTCTTTCAACGTGAACATATCGTACTTTACCTAGAGAACGATCAAATTCTTTTCTCATTGATCGTCTCTGAGCCACCTGTTTACAGAAATGTTCTTCTTCTTTTTGGGTTTTAAGACTAGTTTTTCCGGTTTTCATAATCCCTTCTCTGATCTCCCCTTTTGAATCAATTATAGCAGCAAATCTCATCTTGGAATCCAAATTAAGAATTTTCTGAACAATTTCCAAAAGATTATTTTTTTTTGCAGACACCAAGTCAAAATGAAAAATATTTTTACTAAATATAAGCTATCAAACCGTGTTTAGATACATAGTATTCAAAATCATAGTTAAATTCGTTTGAAAATACATCAATACATGAAGGATTCTATTTGCAATGTTCTTGATGAACTGGAAGAACAGTCATCACTTGAAAAATCAAGAAAAATCAACGTTTTACCAGAAAATAGGATGCTTGCAATAACAAAAGAAACAGGAGAATTATTAAACATGATTTTACGCCTCAAAAAAGTAAAAAACATGCTTGAAATAGGGACATCTGTAGGTTATTCTACAATTTGGTGTGCTGAAGCAATTTCAGAACAATCAGGAAAAATCATAACAGTAGAACATAATCCGGCCAAAATTAGGAGGGCGAAGAAGAATTTTTTAAATGCAGGGATTCAAGAAACAATCCAAATTAAAGAAGGAAATGCAATAGATATCCTAAACGAGCTTAGCAAACAAGAGGAATATAGAAATTTTTTTGATTTTGTTTTAATTGATGCAGATAAAGAAAATGTTATAAAATATTTTGATTTAATTTTACCAATGGTCTCTATCAAAGGGATTATTGTTACAGACAATATGTTGTATCCAGAAAAATATAGGGAAGATATGAAAAAATTTTCAGATTATTTGAAAACAATCCCAGGTCTCCAAACCATTACATCGAAAATTGGAAATGGGGAAGAAATCACAATAAAACTAAAATGATTATTTATTATTTTGTTTGGTTTTTATTCCTAGATATTTTAGATTGCAGATTTCAGAAGACTGATTTTTTGGTTTTATTGTTAATTGACTTTTTTATTTTTTGATACATTACTTAGTTTTTCATTTTATTTGGCAATGACAACTATAAAATTACAGGTACATGAATTT
>JAOUNB010000051.1 GCA_029881195.1 Candidatus Nitrosopumilus sp. | reverse complement strand
TTTTCTTCTCTTGCAGGTGCGGTAGGGGGATTGTCTCGTATTTCCTTGGTTGCGATATCGATTGCATCTATTACTGATTTAAGTTGCAATGGAATGATTTTGGTAATGGCATTGTTAGTAACGACTGTGTCGTGAACCAGGCTGTCTATAAGTGGTCTTGCCAATGAGGCCTTTACTGGTGTAATAAGATCAACCCAATATGATGATAGGCGTGTGGTTAGAAATGGAATCTGTATTACAAACAGATTCTTGTTCAAATATTTGGCATAAACCCGCATAAGTTGCTCATAGGTCATCTTATCCTTGCCTCCAATTTCATAGATATTGCCTGCAGTTTCCGGATGCATCATGCATCCAGAAAGATATTCTATTACGTCATCAACTGCTATTGGTTGTGCAAGTGATTTGACCCAGGAAGGACATACCATAACTGGTAGCCTTTCAACCAAGTAACGTAGCATGGCATAAGAGCCTCCTTGAGCACCAATGATTAACGATGCGCGCAATTCTGTCACGGGAATGTCGCCGGAGGCAAGTATCTCTCCAACCTCTTTTCTGCTTTTCATATGGGGGGACAAGTCAAGACTATCATTTACTAATCCCCCAAGATAGATTATTCTCTTGACTCCTGCTTTTGTTGCAGCCTTGAGAAAATTCTGAGCTTGGATTTTTTCTCGTGTTGCAAATTCCTTCCAATGATTCTTGTCTCCCTCCATAGAATGAAGTAAATAATACGCAACCTCAACTCCTGTTAATGCATTCTCTAATTGAGTTACATCAAAGACATCGGCCTGAACATATTTTACATTTGCAGTGTCTGGTAGTTTTCTTCTCGACATTCCTTTTACAGAATATCCAAGTTTGGAAAGATGTAATATCAGACGTGTTCCAATAAATCCTGTTGCGCCTGTAACCAGAATGCTGTAAGGTTTGTTTTTTACAGAAGATTGGATTGATTGCTGAGATATTTCCACATGTGATTCATTTTTGGACATGCCTGTTAACCTGCTCTTATAATACGTCACTGAGTTTTTTGAGTTTTCTCAAATCAGTTATCTCAATATCATTGCTTAGTGTAACAATCTTTGCTAGTTTTGGATTTGCCTTTTCTCCTAACTTGAGCACCGTCTCTCCTTGTAGTCTTATCTCAAGAGTAATGTTTTCTTGTTTTAGATTTTTTGCAAGGTCTTTTGCCTCGGATAATTGCTTGATCAAGCCAGGTCTTTTTTCAATTTCAATTGGGATGTCAATAATATCAATAATTCTAGAGCTACCTTCGGCCACAAAATTAATTGATGGGGCATCATTACATGTAATTTTTAGTCTTCCGCTATGTAAGAAAGATAAAAAATTGGCGGGCATATCAAAATCTTTCATTCTCATCCACACCTCATTTTGCCGTAATGGTTAGTTTTCCAGTTAGGGAAACTGTACCTGTTGGGATAATCTTGCCGTCTTTTTCGATTTTGCCTTGCATCTCAAGATTCTCAAAATCATAAGTGATTGAGGCGTGCTTTTGCGTAAGCTTGTCAAAGATCTCGGCTAGTAAATTTGCCCATTCTTGTTCTTCTGCCATGACTATCTTGATTGATTTATAGTATTTAACCTAGTAACAAAAATAATTCTAGTGCCAATATATGCTAGTGCCAATATACTGCTAAGAAACAATTTAAAAAATACAGTTTTTTTTAAATTCTAAACAAATATTAAGAAAATATTAAACCTAGATTAAAAAATAAATTCAACTAAAAAATATGCTACTAGTATTTCATATGATCCTATTCTGAACTAGTAAAGTATACATCCAAAGTATCAAACTTGTCTTGATGATCTGCAACATAATGCAGAACATCCTGAGAATCAATCTCAATCCATTCTGAGACACCTTTGAAATAGACAGTATCTTCAACGTATGCATCGCCTGGACCGGATAATCTAATCAGTACTTTATCTCGAGTTGGGATAAGGGATGGCAATTTGATTAACTTGTCTATCCAATGACCTTGTACATTTATTGTATGTTCTTGACCATTAAGTTCTGCTTTTCCTTTAAAATAGGATTCTGCAATATCTAATTTTTTTATTTTGATATGTAGCATGGACTGGTATTTCATAATTTAATTTTTTTTTCCATTAATATAATGCTCAAAACTTTTTGTCTAGTGCCAACGGTGTAAAAAAAGTGGTTTTTTATTCGATTATCTTTATCAAAAAAAATAGAAATGAGCAAACTAGTTTACAAGAAAAAAGTCATTTTGATTCATTTGGCAGAAAAACAATTCTTTTGGGAATTAAAGAGACACTATCATCATGAATTTTTTTACCACTATGTAAAAAAATCACTCGTGGTTAAAATTCAGTAAATTCCAATTATTATCATATATGATTACAGAACGTTTGGATAAAACATGTGTCCACTTTCTCAAGGTTACAGATGCAATGACGGGAGAGATAACATGTGGCAATTGCGGAGTTGTGTTATCTGACAGAGCCATTGATTTTGGCCCAGAAAATGCTGCTCAGGCTACAGATGAGTATCAGAGTAGTGCAAGGACAGGGCAAAAAATATCATTAAAAATGGCGGACATGGGACTTTCTACTTTAATTCAAGCACAAGACAGGGATTCTTCTGGAAAACTTCTCTCAGGCTATAACAAGCAGTCATTTCACCGTCTAAGAATGTGGGATAGGAACAGTAGATCTGCCCTCACCAAGCAGTCATACATCAAAGCATTCACATTTCTTGATGGGATGCGCTCAAAACTCGGATTGCCTGAGCATGTTGTAGAAAAATCAGCATATCTATTTAGAAAAGTAGAGCAAAAGAAATTACTGGCAGGTCGCTCAAACCAATCCATGTTGTGTGGAGTAGTTTACATAGCATGCCGCATTACAGATACCCCTAGAACTTTAAACGACATTGCAGATGCTGCAGGGATAAAAAAGAAAGTAATACAGCGGGTTTATCGCCTTTTGTCTGCAAATCTCGACGATGTTCAATCCTCATCTTACAGTCCTACAGAATTCATAGAACGTATCTCAAGTGAGGTAATGGTCTCTGAAAAAACAAAACGTGATGCAAGAAAGATTTTAGAATTTGGACGCAAGAGAGGAATAACGTCTGGTAAGCATCCAATGTCTATGGCAGCTGCTGCAGTATATTTGGCAATACAGGATAATCATGAGAAGGTTTCACAAACAAGGATTGCTCAAGCTTCAGGAATTAGTGCTGTAACTATTCGTAACAGAGTGAAAGAATTAGAGATATTCCAAAGAAAATAAAAATGACATTATAAAATTACAATTTTAAATTATTTATTGATGTATGGAATATTTTTGCTAGATGAGAATTTGGGATCTTCCTC
Organism: Candidatus Nitrosopumilus sp.; assembly: GCA_029881195.1. Lineage (GTDB taxonomy): Archaea > Thermoproteota > Nitrososphaeria > Nitrososphaerales > Nitrosopumilaceae > Nitrosopumilus. Next base: position 6,920 of record JAOUNB010000051.1, on the reverse strand, counting down.
CAAGTAAATTGTGTAGAAATCACCTATTAGGAGAACATCGTGAACTCCATGCAATGTGGGCAGTAATAACAGAAAAGAAGAAAGGGTATTCTCTTCATCCAGAAACTATTCGTTGGAAAGGAAAACTCAAAGCAATGTACCTCCGACATAATGAGCTGGTAAAAGAGATGAATAGTAGAGGATATAACCACAAGAGCCCTCTTGACAAAAGAAAGGCAACTGGTAAATCAAAACAAGATGTTTTGCTAGATGTTCCATCAAAACAAATTCAGATTCTAAAACAAAAAGGTTGCAGATGCAAAGTATGATGAAATTGAAATTCAAGTACTGCCTATTCCCCAATTACATGAAAATCTAAACTATCAAAATAATTTTCACATTAGTTAATATCGGTAGTTAACGGATCAGCATTTTTTATATTCATATGAACAGTTAGCACTATAATTAAAATTTGCCTCTATGTTATATTGTTTGAAAACATATATGAATTGAGGAGAAATGCAACAAACAACACAAACAAAAACACCACAGCTAAAGTTTCTAGCGATTCTGGCTGTTGCAACTTCAGTAGTACTAGTTTTTACAGTAACTCCGTGGAACATACTTCCAGTCCTAGTAACTGAAAATGTAACTGTCATCGCTGTAACTGATTATGGCTGTGTTGCAGAGTCTAGCATGGGACATTCCGTTGTTGTTTCTGATTGTGAGGCAGGTGTTGGAGACTTAGTTTCTGCAACATTTTATGTTCCTGCCATGGATCAAAACGGATACTATGATAGGATTCAGGATAAGCTAGAGATGGTTAATCCTTAATCTCTATTTTTTATCACAAAATCAAAAGATCGAGAATATTGTGAATGTAAAAGTTGCTCAATAATTAGCAAAAAAATAGAATTATTTTATAAAATAAGATATGTTGGTTAAATCCTATTGGATAGTAAATTTAGTGCCTAGAGTCTTCCCCATTATTTTTAGGGCATATCTGCAGACATTTGTATTAAGAGTAAAAAACCCTCTAAACTTTCCATCTTCATATTCTTCAGCAATCAAACCAAATGGTCCATATGGCCCTCTTGTAATGACAGTCCACACATTTGCCAAATCCGTGTCTTTACAGCTTAAAAATTTGGAATTTGTAGATAATTCTTCACTTGGGATAGATTGTTTATCAAAATCTGCAATAATCCAGACCTTCGGAATGTTCTTTATCATTTCCTGATATCGTTTTTTAACAAATGAAAATCTAGCTATCTTTTCAAAGGTAGCAAGTAGCGGCTGATGATTTTCTTGGGCATATTTTTCAATTAATACACTGAGATTATACAATGGCTTTCTTTCTGCTAAAAAGTTATGATATCCAGCTTCGATGAATTTATCTAACTTCCAAATTGGTAGAGTTGAATTATCCAAGTCATGCCATTCTGCAAGTTGTGGAAATTCTTCCCATACCTGACCAACAAATTTAGTATAAGGACTATCCATAATATTTAGCGTTCAATATAACATTTAAGTTAATCCTTTAAAATTTTCATAGAATGCCAACCTAATTGTTTTTATTCTCTAAGACATTTATCTAATCAATGGGACGATATGAAAAACTCCTTGATATGCTAATGGATTTTAATAATTCCATCAGATTTGCAGCAATTAGTAGTACGTCGGGGGAAATATTGTGGCACAGTAAAAGAAATGATGCTAAAATCATGATTCCATTATCTGAAACTAAGAATACATTACGACGTGAGGCATCAGATTGGGTTGATAGATGCAAAATGGAAGATCGAGATAACTTGGGAAGAGCTATGTATCACATTACATCATTTGAAAAAATTAAACGAATAACTATACCAATTGACGCATTTCATCTCTTGTTTATCAGTGTAGATAATGAGCCATTAAAAAAGAGCAAAACGAAGAGCTATGGTAAATTAGTAGAGATGGGAAAAATTATGTCCATTGTAGATTTTGTGAATACTTTTGAATAGCGTACCATTTACCAATCCCAAAGATCAGAAAAACATCATCTAGAATATTATTTCATTATATGATTGTGATGCATGATAAAAAAAATCAAAATATTTTGCAAAAATGTCTTGTATTTTTTGTGTAATTTACTAACAGGTAATGAATTTAGAATATTTATTAACAGAAATAACAAATTACATGTATGGAAAAATATGAACAACTTCTCAACATGTTAATGGATTTTAACGAATCAGTTAGATTTGGTGCTGTATGTAATCCTCAAGGAGAAATTCTTTGGCATACTCAACGAGAAGGAGTGAAGAACATTGTTCCATATGAGGATACAAAACAAACTATTTTGAGAGCAATAGATGCCTGGAGAGGAAATTCTAAAATTAAGGATCATGTCGGAAAGGGGCTTTACAGTATTACATCTTATGAGAAAATTAAGAGAATATCCATTCCTCTGGATGACGGAAATACGCTATTTATTAGCATAAATAATGAGCCGCCATCCAAGACAAAAACTAAAAGTTATGGTCAACTTGCAGAAATGGGAAAAATTCTTTCCATTGTTGATTTCATAAAATCTAAGAAATAGTTCTTAAAAGAGAATTTCATTAAAAAATATTCCAACAAAATATAATTTATTTATGTCTGCTAAAGAATTAGGATGAAATCTCAGATGAACATTCATTGGAACATACACGTCTGTTAAACACATCTTCGTATTCCCTACCGCAATGAACACATTCTCTGAAACTCATGATTCTATTACGTATTTTAATGATATAAGCAAAAGACAAATTCAAAATTCATAAATTCAATCAAGGTTTTGTTTATTATGATCATGACTTTCATTCTCGTCAATCATAGATTGGATTCTGCCTGCTAGTGTATGAAGATCAACATCTGGTTCTACAAAAACCAAAAGAAGGTAACTGCATATGTTTATTGTTAGAATGGATACTTTTTCCCTTTGTATGGTAGAATATTTGAAGGCACCAAAGGAATCGTCAAAATCTTTTCTAAAATTTGACTCTAAGGCAAATTTCATGTACATCGACCTCCTTGCTTTATCATTTTCATATGGAGTGATTCCGTCTTTGAATCCTCCTACATACAAATTTCCAAAATTACTAATCAGGCCTGCGAACCTCACATTCTCAAGTCCTAAAATGTTGTCACATAATCTTTGCATCGAATAGTCGATTTTTTCCTCTTTAAGAATACTCATTATTCTATTGATTCTTTTTTGAAATTTAAAGAGTCAAACCAAAGTGTGCTAGTGCCAATTTTTTCAGAAAGTAGATCTCCTGGCAACTATAGACAAAACATGATTGGTGAAAAAATAAGAAAGGTTTTCAAAACTTAAGGCCAGAAACAAGGGTATCCTGGCGACAGTTTTGCTCTGATTCCAATGCAGGGGAGGCAACTTTGGTCTCAGCGTTTAGTTTAAGGCCTGAAACTATTGTAATCAGGTGACAACCAAACCTTTCATGATTGTTTTTACATTATCATATTTAACTAGTGATAAAAAATAATACTAGTGGTAATTATGGTAATCATGGACCAATTTTTTTAAGATTATGCCGCCCTCTAACAAATTACATTCTCAAAAGATGAAAATTCTGATATTAATCACTTCGTTATCCATGAATCATTTTTGGGAGGCGGAGCATTGTTTCGAAGATACTCTAAACCTGTTTTCATAAAATGAGCATGTTTGGCAGCAGATTTCTTTCTGGACTTGTTTTTTTCTTTAACTGCTTCTGCTTTGATTACCTTGCAGCAGATTTCTGTATGGTTGAAAACCACATCGAATTTTATCTTTCTTGAGGTCATAACCGTTGTAAGCCAGTCCATGTAGCTGCAGAATCTTTCAGCATCATCGAGTTCAACACAGGTTCTGAGTCTTTTGAGAGTCTGCCTAGTACTGTAGGTGGTTTTTTCCTTACCTTCCATTCCCCATCTCTTCAAGGCGGTTTTGTCAAACTTGTAATATTATTCTGTGATTTTCTTGGACAATCTTTCAATCGTTTCACCATCTAGAAATTCCAAATCTGGCATGCATCTAAGAGCATAAAGAGATATTTTAAAGTGGAGTCAATTTCACACGATGACATTTGTGGCCATCTCACGAATTGATATCGATGAAAGTATGGCCGATAGGCTAGAGGATTCCTTCAGGGAAAGAAGCAGACAGGTGGATTCTGTTGATGGTTTTTTGGGCTTGTTTTTCTTACGTAGCAAGAAAAACCCGAATGAGTTTAGGGGAATTTTTCGATTCAGAGACGAAGAATCATTTAAAAATTACATGAAAAGTGACATGCACAGTAAATCACATGACAAAACTCATCAGGAAATAACTGCAGCGATAAAGACAAACTCTTTAGAGTTTTTCAATGAAATAACACAATGACCGGACAACTTGTTACATGTGTATTCATTTTGATTGTTTATTCAAAGAATTCAGAGTATTACCTGTCAAGAATTCCCATGATTTTGTAGGCCATCCTGTCTATGTTGATCCAGTGATCCGTTATTATCAACAAGGCATCATCATACACGGGAAAGCTCATTATGACCACATTTTCTCTACGCGATGCAGAATATCTTACATGCCCTAGATTTGAGTTGTATCTCTTTCTTTTGTTTACGCGAGCTGCAACCTCGCAAAATATCTCTTTTTTCTGTACATCATTCAAGTATATCTCTACTTTTTGCTTGTATCCACCTGCCACTATCTTTCCTGTATCGTTGATTAGTCCTGCAAATCTGACAGATGACTCTTCTTTTAGAATTTTTGTGCACTTCATGTGATACTCTTCTTTGCTTACAGTCAAGGCACACATCATTTATTCTCCAATCAGAGTAATGTTGAATATTATTTAATCAGGGATGGGAAATCCATCTAGTGCCAAGTTTAAGATACGAAATAAAAGAGTTCTATTTTACCGATACAGACATTATAACAGCATGAGGCAAATTTTTGTAATACTCGCAGTTGGAGTGCCGCTGTTTTTGGCAGCGTTGTTTATCGTAAACGGCATTATTTCGGAGACTTTCCCAATGCTAATAGAAACACCATTTGATGAGTCACAGAATTTACAGCAAACATACCAAGCAGGATTGAATCACTGTGAAAACAATTATGAAAAGTCTGATGCGTTAGATAAGAAAAACGGGTATGAGGAATGCGTCGACTCGGTTGAAAAATGGTATGCCGAAAACATTGAAAAATGATAAAACATCAGATGGGTTTTCCTCTCGTACTGACATTCAATTATTTTGTGAAACGTATTGTGTAATGCAATTATAGGCAGCGTTGATACAAACTTGTTAAAAGCACTAATTGTAGTGTCTCGTTTTTCTGGTTTCCTACTCACATTGAAACCGCAAGTGCAAAGAATTTAAAACTAAAAAGCAGCCTAGTGGAGGAAAATACGATCTTGGCCAAAAAAGATGTCAGATGTGTCAAACATTGGTTAGGTATGAAGGAATGTAATGTCCTTGTTGCCATTATCAGTTAAGAACCAAATCCAGACTTACTAGGTGTAAAGATAATGAGGCACAAGTTTAGCCTGAGTCTATTTTCATTTCCAGTTGTGGTTCAAAACTCACAGAAACTAAACTCTGAAATCCTTGAATTGAAAAAATAGGCGCTTTGAAAGTTCAAGGATATGTGGAACTAACCGAAATGGGGTGGATTATTGATTACTGCATGTTTTTTTACCTGATAAAACAGACTTTATGAAATAATTATTATGTAATTATTTATCTGATGACGTATCATGTTAATTAGGAACAAGATTGCTTAAAGATTTAGTAACACCAGAAAATGCAAATGTCTTTATCGGAAAGTTAGGAGACATTTTAGAAAAAGCAATTGATAAACCATTAGGATATGCTATCAATTGGGGTAGAATTTGGTCACTCTGGCCTGTTCACATAGAGACAGCTTGTTGCAGTGTTGAATTTGGAGCGGCATCTAGTCCTAGATATGATGTTGAAAGATTTGGCATCATTGAAGCATTTGGTTCACTTAGACAATGTGATCTAGTTGTTGTTCAAGGAACTATTACAAGAAAAATGGCACCACGTCTTAGATTAGTTTATGATCAAATGCCAGAACCAAAATATGTTATTGCTATGGGAGCTTGTGCAATTACTGGAGGATTGTATTTTGATTCATACAATGTACTTCCAGGAATTGATGGAGTTATTCCAGTTGATGTCTATGTTCCAGGTTGCCCACCTAGACCTGAAACTCTAATTCAAGGCTGTATGTTGTTACAAGAGAAAATTAAGAGAATGAAGGCTAGGAAGTTTGTATAATGAAACTTGATTTTAAACTGGTCATAGCAGATATTGAAAATCCCTCGTTATAGAGCATCTTTGAGTAATGTTAGACTAGTCATATTTCACCAATTTACGATATAGAAAATTTAAAAAAATAATGGCCCTACAGAAAATCTGTAAAGAGCACTAAACCAGCTGCTACGGCACTTACCATAACAAATGCTACTAATCCAAAGAGTTTTTTTCCGCTCATTGGTTCTTTTTGTTTTGTTTGCATGAATCAATTCAACGTTTTGAATATATAAACTAGTGGTAAATATTAAATCTAGTGGTAATATTTTAGCATTAACAATAATCTTAAAAAAAGCATTAGATTTTTTTATAAGACTTGTTTCGTTTATTTTCAAAAAATACCTTCTACGCCACGTATCTCCAATTATTTCAGAGTTGGCATCAGGAACCGTCGGAAAATTATTGTAAATATTATTAATTTGTAAAAAAGATATGAATGAAGGCCAATTCATTGTACCAATTTTGATTGCATCTGCCGTCGGAATTTTTGTAGGAACACGAATCTGGTTGCTGTTTAGAAAATAGTATTGAAAGGTTATGTACTAATTTCATAAATCACTTGAGAAATGTCATTATTAGTA
>JAOUNB010000120.1 GCA_029881195.1 Candidatus Nitrosopumilus sp. | reverse complement strand
TTCCAATGTTTCGACTTTCAAGCAATTTACTGAAAACTGGCAAAAAACTCTTAGTTCATCTGGACTAGAACAAATGAATGCATATGGTGAAATGATGAAGAAATTTGCTGAAACTTGGAGTTCAATGTGGCCAAAATCTTAATTCCCTGAATTGAAACAAAAACTTTTCTTTTTTAGTTGTACTGCTATCGAAATTATGACTGTTGTTGGAGTAACAACATATCTGCTTTACCTTGATGAATTTATCTTAGCATTAATCTCAACTATTGTTTTTGGCAAACTAATTATTTTTCATTTCGTAATGGAATACTTTGATAAACAAAATCTAAAAAAGATTCAAAATATTTTAAAGCATTGAATTTTTCCTGGTTACCAATTATTAAAATTAAGACTAGACCAACAATTTTTGGGTTTTCAAATTAACTTGAGTATTTCCATGTTGTAAGCTCTTTAATTTTCTTTCTTGATTCATCAACTAATCGTTTCATAACAGGTATGTAGATTTCAGATGCATACACAATTTCCATGTCAGTATGTTCCTCGATATCTGAAAATGCAGATGCATTTATTTGGTTTTCATCTACTTTAGGCTCATTTTTTTTAGTTCTTTTGTGATTTATGATTTCTAAAAATATCGGTAATTGTCTTTTTATTTCTATATCTAATTCTTCTTTTGATCGTAGTTTTTTATTACTTAAATTAACTTTGACTTGTTGATTAATGTCATCTTTGTAACGATTTGATGCCCTAATCATTATTTTAATCTCAGGAATTTTTTGTAATTCACTCTTAAACTTACATATTTTTCTCATAAAATTTGGATATGAATTTTCATGTTCTTGATTAAATTTTTGTGAAAACCATTCTAAGAATTTTAGCGCATTTTGATCATTTTTCATTTTCGCTTTTTCATTAAATTTTTCATATGAAATTTTTCCTAAAATAAATAAACCAAAATCCCTGTTTGCTTCTTCGAAAATAGCATCATAAATGTTGTTTACTGAATCAATGTATTCATTAAAAAAATGGTTTACATAAAATGGATCAGGATCATATTTTTTAATCTGTTTTAGGTAAATTTCACAATTTTTTATTTTTTCTTCAATATTCATTGATCTTTGCCAGATTCAAGACATGCATATTTTGATTGAGATTTCAAACTGGTTGCTAATTCTTTAAAAATTTCATTTACGCTTACATCTACTAGATTTATAGTTGCATTTTCTTTTACAATTTGTTTTTCAAATTTTTCTTTAATTGCAAAAGATACTGAGGACCAATGAAGAATTCCTTTCAATTGCTCTTCAGCAGTAACATTTGTTGTTGGAAAATTTGCTGGCGAAAAAACAACTCCATTTGTCCATTGCATTGTAGGTATTCCTCCACCTGAAGATCTTGTACTAAATGCTATTTGTTTGACCCAATCATCAAATTTGTATTCAATTACTTCATGAATAATCAATTTTTTCCAGGGTTCTATTGATATCTCCATTTGACTATACGCATTGTCAACCAATTATAATCTTATTTCCTCTTTTCCTTTTCTCAAAATTCACTTGCCAAATAATTCGAACTTGAATAATTTTAATAAAAATTGCTTATTTACTAGAAATTCATCATTATTTTTTATTATGGATAAATGGGCTGACTATTTAATTTCTGAAGTCAGTTATGACTCTGAGCACTTAATCTCTGTTGCCTTACGCCATCAAGAAACTGAACAAGGTATTACTAAAGGAAAGCCTATAGATCGCTTAACCATCGCATCTGATATTAAGAATGGGTTAATTTACATTACAATTTACAGTGGCAAGAATTCCTGGAAAAAAGGACATCAAATTCACACATTCTCAATTGAAGGTATACCATATCTAAGAATCGATAGAAATAAAGTAAAATTAGATTTTCTTGGTGATATCCAAGAATTTCCAGTTCTTAAATCTGAATCAACCAAAAAACTCGAGTCTCATCCGGAACCCATCACAGAACCAGAAGAGGAAGAAGCCACACCTGAACAATTAGCCAGGTTAGAACAACTAGAAAAACAAATTGAACAACTCGAGTCTCATCCGGAACCCATCACAGAACCAGAAATCCTTTCCAGTCCTAGAGGCTCATTACCAAAAGATTCAGCAGAAGATCTTCCCCAAGAACTAGATCTTGCACCAGAACCCATTACCGAGCAATTATCTCAATTAAATGATATACAACAACAAACAAACAAGTTAGAAAATATTTTATCAACTCAACCCAATCTATCTAAAGATCTACCTACCAACCAAATTTCCAAAGTAAACAAATCAGACAATACAATAGATACTGAAATTGAGCATAAAATTATTAACATATTACAAAAGCAAAATCAAAAACTTGATGAAATTGAGAAAAAACTTCATAAATCAACAACCACAAAAACTATCAAATAGATTTGATGCATATTATGCAAAATGTAAAACTAAAAAATACTGAAAATTTTGAAGAGACAATTATGAAAAATCACAAACATCAAATCATTTAATATATTTTATTTGTACGTGTAAATTTTTTAGAATTATTAAAGTGAAAAATAATTTCATTACTTTCTAATTGGCAATTCTAATTCAGTTACATCTGACTTGATTGCCAGGTTTGGTTGAATCTTTTGATGGCTTCTTGGTATGCTATAATTGAGTCATCACCTGATGTTGAAAGAAATTTTTCCCACTGTTCATTAAATTTCTTAA
>JAOUNB010000121.1 GCA_029881195.1 Candidatus Nitrosopumilus sp. | reverse complement strand
AATGAAACTTACTTCGATTCTTTTCTTTGGACTTATTTCTGTTCCAATCATTACTACTTTATCATTAATTGGATGGTGGATTCATGCTTAAAGAAATTGGCTCTGTTTTTTCATTTCTGACAATATTACCTTCGTCAAATGCAACTTTGGAAAATATTGCAAAATACATGTATCTTTTTCCGATTGTTGGAATTGCAATTGGGCTTTTAGTTGGAACTTTTGGATTTGGCTTATCTTTCTTTTTAGATCCATTATTGGTTAGTTTACTGGTAGTATCTTTTATTGCAATTGTAACAGGAATTCATCATACAGATGGTTTATCTGATTTTGCTGATGGACTAATGGTGAAAGGAAGTAGAGATAAAAAACTAAAAGCAATGAAAGATCTTTCTACTGGTTCTGCAGGAATTGTCGGGATAGTCTTATATCTAATTGGTCTTGTAATTACAATTTCTCTTACTAGTGGATTTGATTTGTTTAAAGCGATTTTGATTAGTGAAATTTTAGCAAAATTCTCAATGGTATTGATGGCAAGTCTAGGGAATTCAGCATCCTTAGGCTCAAATTCACTTTTTGTAGAAATGATGAAAGACAAGAAAAAACTAATTATTGCATTTGTAATAATGCTTATTCCAGTAATTGTTATTGGTGAAATTACTGGATTATTAATGCTCGTAGTAGTTGCCATCCTAACTATTTTTCTTCTATTCATATCTACTCGTAGTTTTGGTGGAATAACTGGTGATGTGCTTGGTGCATCAAATGAACTTACAAGATTGGCTTCTCTGATGGTATTTGTGTCAATATGATTGGCATTGTTATGGCCGGTGGTAAAGGCACTCGCATGAATTTAGATGAAGAAAAACTTTTACTTACATACAAAAAACCTATAATACTTCATGTAATTGATTCATTAAGAAACTCAAATCTCTTTTCAAAAATTTTAGCAGTTACTAGTACAAATTCTCCTAAAACAAAAAAATTGTTAGAAGAAAACAATGTTGAAATTTTTGATACACTTGGAATTAATTATGTTGAAGATCTAAATTCAGTGTTAAAATCAATAGATGATGCAGTTTTGATTACTTCTGGTGATTTACCTTTACTTGATGAAGATATAGTTCAAAAAATCGTTAATCAATATAGCTCTCACAAAATATGGGTTAGTATTCTTGTAACTAAAAATTTTTTATCTTCACTTGGACTTGAATCTAACTATCAGGTAAATTTCAATGATGAAATATGTCATTACACTGGAATTTCTTTGGTAAATTCAAAAAAAATATCTTCTCTAAAAAATTTAGAGGAGAATTATATTATAATAGATGATAAAAGAATTGCATTTAATATAAATTCAAAATATGATTATGATTTACTCGGCACTGCCTGAAACTTTGCCATTTATTTTGGCTTTTGATCCCGTTGCTTCTGCTATAGCATTTCCACAAGAATTACACGCAACTTGTGTTGACGCATGAGAATAAACTACTTGTAATTCTCCACATTCATTACAGTTGACTTTTTGAAATTTGCTTGCTGGTTTTGGAATTTCGATATGATCTTTCTTCATGCCGCCACCAACTCAAATTTCTTAATTCTAACACCTACTTTGTTGTATTTCTTTTTACAAACAGTACATGTCATGATAGGAGTAACTTTCTTTGTAACTTTAGCTGGTTTTGCCAATTTTGGAAATTTCTGTCCACCATATCCCTTTTTACGTTCTGCATGTCTACGTTCACCCCTAGCAGATCCACGTCTTTTTCCAGCCTTGTAAATGGAGACCTTTTGTTCGGTATGTGTTTTACATTTTGCACAATACTTTCTGATCACCTTGGGGATGTTCATATCAAAAAAACCTCCTCAACCGTAATTTAAGCATTGAATCTATAATAGGCGCAAAATACAATTGATATTCATGACTTCGAGTCTGGCAACTTCGATTTCCTCATTGAATTCAGTAGCGATGGGTGACAAAAAAGCCGATCTTGTTTTAAAAAATTGCATTTTATTATCCGTGTACACACGAGAAATTCTTCCCAAAATTCAGATTGCAGTAATTCATGATAGAATTGCATATGTTGGTCCTGATGCTTCACATACAATAGGTCCAAAAACAACTGTCATCGATGTAAACAACAAATATGTTTCTCCAGGATTTGCAGATCCTCATTTACATATTGATCAATTTGTATTACCATCTGAATTTGTAAAACAGGCTCTTCTTTGTGGTGTCACTTCTTTATTTTCAGATCCAATTGATATTGTAAGTGTTGCAGGATACAAAGGTTTTCTAGAATTTCTTAAACTTGGAGAAGACTTACCGATAAGAATTTTTCAAGTTGCACCAGGAGGTCTTCCTGTTGATGCAGAATTTAGTAACAGTAACTCACTCACATTGTCACAAGAAAAATCTGCAATAAAGCATCCACATGTTCTTGGTTTGGGTGAAGTTTTTTCATGGACCAAAGTAACTCTTCGTGAACCTAAAACAATGGAATCTATTTCATCTATGCTAGAACATGATTGCATAATTAATGGCCACACTGCTGGAGCAAGTGAAAAAAAACTTAATGCATATGTTTCCTCTGGCATACTGTCATGCCACGAACCAATCAATTTTGATCAGGTATTAGAAAGATTACGTCTTGGAATGTGGATTATGATAAGAGAGGGTTCAATAAGACGAGATTTGAAGGAAATCATCCCACATGTTTTGTCTC
>JAOUNB010000050.1 GCA_029881195.1 Candidatus Nitrosopumilus sp. | reverse complement strand
AAGGCCCCTTCCGGATTTGAAATAATCCCTACCGAACTTAGAGTTTTCTCAAATGTTGAAAAAATTCCTCCTTTTGAGCCGACTGCAAAAACCGTCAAAAATATCGACACGAGACTCGAAGTAAGACCAATTGATCTTAGACGAAGTACACTGCAACATATTTTCAAGGCCAGAAGTTTAGTTTTAGAATCCCTTAGAGATTATTTTGCCAAACAAAAATTCATTGAAATCAATACTCCTAAAATGATTGCAACAGCTACTGAAGGCGGTGCTGCATTGTTTCCAATATTTTACTATAATAAAGAAGCATTTTTAGCTCAGAGCCCGCAATTGTATAAAGAACAATTAACGATGAGCTTTGAAAAAGTATTTGAGATAGCACCAATTTTTCGAGCAGAGCCTTCTAGAACTAATCGACATCTTGCAGAGGCAATCTCTATTGATTTGGAAGAAGCTTTTGTAGACTACAATGACGTGATGAACAGAATTGAAGAGATCATAAAGATTTTAATTCAAACCGTGAATGATTATGTTCAAAACAATCCGGATGTGGAATTTACAACACCATCTATTCCTGAAATGATTCCAAGGTATTCCTATGATGAATTAGTCGACAGAATGCAAAAAACAGGAGCAAAAACAGAATGGGGTGATGATCTATATCCTTCGAATCTAAAAAAAATTGGTTTAGAGGGATTCTATTTTATCAAAGATTGGCCTCTTGCTCCAAAACCCTTCTATGTAAAGGACAGTAAAACAAATCCCAAAGTTTCTGAATCATTTGATTTGATGTTTGGAGATTTGGAACTATCATCAGGCAGTACAAGAATTGAAAAGCGTGATGAACTGGCCGAAAGAATGAAGAACAAGGGAATGAACACGGACGCATTTGAATACCATCTAGGTGCATTTGATTATGGTGTGCCTCCTCATGCTGGTTGTGGCATAGGCCTTGAGCGTCTAATTATGGCCCTTACAGGCACAGAAAACATTCGAGATGTAACATTTTATCCTAGAGATGTTGACAGATTGACACCGTAGGTGTATTGTATGGTTACAGAAGAAGAAATAGAACATGTTTCAAAGCTAATGAAAATAGAAATTGATGATCATAAAGAGTATGTTGAGAAAGTTCATACGATGATTAACTATTTTGATATCTTAGATTCTGCAGGTGTTGAATCTGAAGAAATTTCTGTACAAGAAATTCCGATTTCAAACCTACGAGATGATGAATATATTCCATTTAATCAAAAATTAATTGAAAAACTAAAACACTACAAGGGAACATATGTTCGCGCACCAAAGATGTCTTCATGAACCTAAAAATATCTGCTCTTGATTATGTTCAGGAAGTCAAAAACGGGAACATTTCTGCTGAAGATTTTGTTGCAAAAACTTTAGAACAGATTCACCGAGTGGATGATAAACTCCATGCATTCTTGTCAGTTAATGAAAATGCAGTTGAACAGGCAAGAGAAATAGATAAGAAAATAAAATCAGGCAAAAAGATAGGAGATTGTTTTGGAATGCCCATCTCAATTAAAGATAATTTGTGCATTAAAGAAAGTAAAACCACATGTGCATCAAAAATGCTTGAAAATTTTATTGCACCTTATGATGCCACAGTCATCGCAAAATTAAAAGAGCAAGATGCAATATTTGTTGGAAAAGTAAACATGGATGAATTTGCAATGGGGCTTACAACAGAATTTAGTGCATTTGGTCCAAGCAAAAATCCCTGGAATTTAGAGTATGTCCCAGGAGGTTCGTCTGGCGGCAGCGCAGTGTCTGTAAGTGCTTTTGAATGTGTGGCGTCTCTTGGTTCTGATACTGGAGGTTCTGTTAGAAACCCTGCAAGTTTTTGCTCAACTGTAGGTTACAAGCCAACATATGGTCTGATTAGCAGGTATGGGTTAATCTCGTATGCCAACAGCATAGAGCAAATCGGTCCTCTTACTAGAACTGTAAAGGATACGGCATTCATGTTAAATCTAATTTCAGGAGTAGATTCAAAGGACAACACCACAATTGATAACAACAATGAAGACTATCTTTTAGGCATAAATTCAGGCATCGAAGGAAAGAAAATAGGCATAATCAAAGAGATGATTGGAGAAGGGATTGATCCTGCTGTATTGAGTGCAACAAAAGAGGCCATTTCAAAACTTGAGGGGTTGGGGGCAACCTGTGAAGAGATATCGCTAGATATGGTGAAATATTCAGTAGCTGCATACTATACAATTACTGCAACAGAGGCTGGAAGTAATCTTGCAAGATATGATAATCTAAGATACGGTTATGATTTTCCAGTTGAGGGATATGAGTTTAATTCCTATATTTCAAAGGCAAGGCGTAATTTTGGTCCAGAGGTTAAAAGACGAATGATTCTTGGAGGATTTGTTCCATCAGCAGGTCATGCAGGAAAATATTTTCTAAAGGCATTAAAAGTAAAGAGTAAACTTACAAAAGAAGTAAACGAGGCATTTAAGAAATTTGATCTTTTGATAGCACCAACAGTACCAATTCTTCCGTTCAAGTTAGGTGAAAAAATCAATGACCCAATTTCATTATTCCTAGTTGACATCAATACAGTAACTGCAAATCTTACAGGAAAACCTGCAATCTCCATTCCTTTCTCACATTCAAGAGGATTGCCGATTGGAATTCAGCTTCTTGCAGATTCAAACAAAGATAAATTATTACTTCAAGCAGCATATGCTTTAGAACAAACTGTTAGCTTACCTGAGGTTCCAATATGACTATGATAGGTTTAGAAATCCACTGCCAATTAACAAATTTACAAAGTAAATTATTTTGTTCATGCAAGGCCAATTACAGAGAATTTGAAATCAATGAGAATATCTGTCCCATTTGCATGGGGTTGCCTGGAAGTTTGCCTAGATTGAATAAAGAAGCTGTAAAGAAAGCTACCATCATTGCCATGGCACTAAATTGCTCCACTCCTGAAAAAATTGCTTTCTTTAGAAAAAACTATTTCTATCCTGATCTTCCAAAAAACTTTCAGATAACCCAACTTAATATTTATGGCGATACTAGCGTTGGAGGTCCTGGCTCTATTATGGTGGGAAACAAAAAAATCAGAATTACCAGAATCCAGTTAGAAGAGGATCCTGGAAGGCTGATTTACGAAGGTAGTTCATCTAAAAACCAAATAACATTAGTAGATTACAATCGTGCAGGCACACCATTAGTTGAAATTGTCACTGAACCTGATTTTGAGACCCCTAAAGAAGTGCGAGACTTTCTAAACATTTTATCTGATCTGTTAGAAAACTTGGGCGTGTCTGACCCTAGTTTAGAAGGCGCGATGAGGGCAGATGCAAATGTATCAATTAAAGGTGGCAAAAAAGTTGAGATTAAAAATATTGGTTCGTTTCATGATTTAGAAAAAGCAGTTCATTTTGAAATAACTAGACAGGAGAGTTTGAGTTCTCGAGACATTTCAATTATTCAAGAAACGCGACACTGGGATGACAAACGAAAAATTACTGTATCTGCCCGCTCCAAAGAAGAAGAGCTTGACTATCGCTACTTTTTAGAGGGTGATATTCCCTGGATAAAGATTGAACCTCAGATTCAAGAACAACTAAAGTTAGAAATGCCTGAAAGTATTAGTTCTAAAAAAGAAAGATATGTTTCAAAATACAACATCCCATCTCAAGTGGCAGAAGTATTGTCCTCAGATAAATTTTATTCAGATTTATTTGAAGAGTCTCATAATGAAAAAACAGCTAAAGAGATTGCAAATATCATTACCACTGATTTGATGGGACTAGTCGATACAAGAGAGAAACGTGAATCATCAAAACTCACTGCAACTCACTTGAGGGAATTAGCAGAATTGATTCAATCGGGGAAAATTTCCAGAAATTCTTCTAAAAACGCATTATATGAAATAGTAAAAACTGGAAAAGAATTATCCATAATTATTTCAGAATTGGATTTAGGAAATGTCTCAGATACTGCAGAACTGTCTAACATTATACAACAAGTGATTTCTGAAGAGCCACAGGCAGTAGAAGAAGCAAAAACGAATCCTCAAACAATTAACTATTTGGTAGGAAAAGTCATGCAAAAAACAAAAGGGAAAGCAGATCCCAAAGTAACGTTGGATTTACTGAAAAAACAGATTGGTGTTCAATGACTGATTTGTCCTTGGAAGATATAGAATTTATCAAAATCCTTGCAAATTCTGACGCATCCATTCTTCAGCAAGGTATGAATGACGCTACCAGACATAGATTAGACGAACAATTAGGCAAGATTTTGAGAGAGTATTACCTAGAAAATACCATGAATACAGAAACTAATTGGACAGAAAAATTTCTAAAGGCAGGGATCACTGAGGATGATGGAAAATCGGCAATCGCTTGTGCTAGACGTCTGGGAATAGATATATCGTAAATCTAAAAAAATCTTTTTACTCTCTTTAGGTTTAGAATCGAGTATTGTCTAATTTTGAATTTATTCCAAATGAAAAACAGATCAGAGAATCAAATATTTTTTGTTTTATGCAAAAGCATAGAATATCTTCACTAGATGAGTTATCTCAAAAAGCAAAAAATGATTTGGAATGGTTTTGGAAATCAGTTGACAAAGATATTGGAATAGTTTGGGATAAGCCCTATACAAAAACTCTAGATATTTCAAAAGGTATTGCATGGTCAAAATGGTTTGTAAATGGCAAGACGAACATTTACAAATCTTCAGTAGAGAAATTTGCAAAACAATGTCCACAGAAAATTGCATATTATTTTGTATCAGAAGATGGTAAGACATCCAAAATTTCATATTCTGAATTAGATTCTAAAGTATCAAAACTTGCAAATGTTCTAAAATCACTTGGAGTGAAAAAAGGGGATGTGGTTGCAATTTATCTTCCAATGATTGAAGAGGCAATATTGGCAATTCTGGCAGCGGCAAAAATTGGCGCAATTCAAACCACTATTTTTTCTGGATATAGTTCACAGTCATTACATGTACGTCTAAAGGATTGCAAAGCCAAAATTCTGTTTATTTCAGATGGATTTTATAGAAAGGGGAAACCTGTTTCTCAAAAAGAAATAATGGAAAATGCAATAAAAAACACTGATGTTGAAAAAATAATTCTTGTGTCTTATAAGAAAATAGACGATCATCTTAAATCTGAAAAAATTATGTTATTTGAAAACATCATGGCCTCTCAAACTGATTCATGTGATACTGAAATAATGGATTCAGAAGATCCTCTGTTTATTCTCTATACCTCAGGAACTACTGGCAATCCCAAAGGCGTTGTTCATTGCCATGGTGGTTTTTCAGTTTTTGCAGGCCACCAAGCAGCATATCTAATAGACACCCATCAAAATGACATCTTATTCTGGCCTGCAGACATTGGATGGATTACTGGGCAGGTATGGAATATCTATGGATTGTTGATTATGGGCGCCAGTGCCGTTATTTACGATGGCGCATTGGAATTTCCTACATTAAACAGAATCTGGAAAATCTTATCTGATTACAAGGTATCTATCTTTGGAATATCGCCAACTGCAGTACGATTGTTTAAGAAAAATAATGTAGAGCCCCTAAAATCATATTCATTAGACACCATCAAAAACATTCCAACTACTGGAGAACCACTGGATGAAGATTCATGGCATTGGTTGTTTGAAAAAGTCGGCAATAAAAAAATCCCAATATTGAATTTGTCTGGAGGAACCGAAATTGGTGGCGCTATGTTATCTGTATTTCCTGGAATGAAATTGAAACCATCCACTGTTGGAATCCCTGTTCCGGGAATGAATCTGGATGTCTATGATGATAATGGTAACTCAGTAAGAGAACAAAATGGATATTTGGTTATCAAATCACCGTGGCCTGCAATGACTCGAGGATTACTCAATGATGATGATAGATATATTGAGACATACTGGTCCAGATTTGAAAACATCTGGTTTCATGGAGATTATGTCTATGTTGATGAAGACAATTTGTGGTATATGCGTGGCAGAACTGACGATGTGATCAATATATCTGGCCATAGGATGAGTACTGCTGAAATTGAACAAACTGTTATTTTACACAAAAAAATTTCTGATGCTGCATCCATTGCTATTCCTGATGAAATAACAGGTGAGGCAATTGTAATTTTTTGTGTCACACATAATAAATCAGATGTGGATATAGAATTAGAAATTTCAAATTACATATCTGAAAAAATTGGTAAAATTGCAAAGC
This sequence comes from Candidatus Nitrosopumilus sp., assembly GCA_029881195.1. Lineage (GTDB taxonomy): Archaea > Thermoproteota > Nitrososphaeria > Nitrososphaerales > Nitrosopumilaceae > Nitrosopumilus. Next base: position 4,251 of record JAOUNB010000050.1, on the reverse strand, counting down.
CAAAATTTGTTTTCCAAATATCTGATTTACCAAAAACTAGAACAGGTAAAATAATGCGTCGTGTATTGAGATCAAAACTATTGGGAAATGAACCGGGAGATCTGTCCTCTCTAGAAAATCCTAATGTGTTAGATGAGATCCCAAAATTAGGTTGACAAAATCTCACTTTTTGATACTTACTTTTTCACGCTTTGCATCTAAATTAGATTCTGATGAGAAAAATTATTGAAATTTGTAGTTGATCAGCAGGTAGAAGACATTGAGATGCCTGAGAATCTCAAACTAAATACGTTTTTACAAGAATTTCATTCAGATTGCCCTCATCCTGAATGCAATTTTGGATTCTATGGTTTTGCATTTGGACAATCACCATTTCCAGTACCCAAGATTGTTCAAGACGCTTTGATAAAAAATGTGGATAAAGGAGCATATGCACCAATTTCTGGAATTCCAGAATTGCGTAATGCAATATCAAAATACAATAAATATTATTTTGGAATGGATGTATCGCCTGAAAGAATCCATGTGGGACCAGGGACAAAAGAGCTGATCTTTAATTTATTGGAGATTTTGCATGGAACCGTAATTTTGCCAACTCCTGCATGGTTAGGATATCTTCCACAAATCCGATTTTTAAAGAAAAATTATCATATGCTTCCAACTCGTTCAAACAAAAAAATATCTCCAAATAATTTGAGAAGATTGGCATTACGATTACATGATAGACAGAAAATTTTGATCCTTAATAACCCAAATAATCCTACAGGTTTACTTTACGATAAATTAGAATTAGAAGAAATTTCTGATGTATGCAGAGAGCAAAACATCACAGTTATTTCTGATGAAATTTATGCACAGACAACATATGATTTTTCAAAGTTTGTCAGCATGGGAAAAATCTATCCTGAAGGCACATTTGTGACAAATGGTTTATCAAAATCACATGCTGCAGGAGGATATCGTTTGGGGTATGTAATTTTTCCACAGCATGCAATAGAACTTAAAACCCAATTCAAAAAGATTCTGGCAACAGAATATACCGCAGTTTCAACACCAATTCAACATGCTGCAGTGGCAGGATTCGAAATAAGTAAAGACATGAATAAGTATTTTGAGACTACTCGCAACATTCACCAAATCATGGGCGAATATACATACAATGCATTATCGGCAATAGAGGGAGTAGTAGCTACTAAACCTGATGCAACGTTCTACCTTTTAGCTGATTTCAATCATTATGCAACAGATTTACAAAATTCTGAAATTTTTACATCCCAGAAACTATCTGAATCATTAATTGTTCATCCATATCATACTGCAATTGTAGGTGGCGATAGTCTTGTTTTGGAAAGAACTGATTTTAGCGCAAGAATTGCTTATGTAGATTATGATGGTTCTCAAGTATATCAAAATTATCTGAAAAACAAACCAAAATTATCTTCTGAGAAAGTTGAATTTGTAAAGAACAATGCTCCCAAGGTCGTTGCAGGAATAAACATGATTACCAATTTTTTTGAAAATATTAAAAAATCATCTTTCAAAAATCCACGGACTAAAAGTTCAATGACAACTTCAAGTTAATCTAATTTAGATCTTAATTTTTCATATTCCTCTACAGAGATTTCACCCTTTACTAATCTAGTTTGAAGAATTTCTTTAGGGGATGATCCTATGATTGGTTTAATGATTTTTTTAATAACATCTCTGTTGATTGAAATTTGTTTTGAGTTATTATCTACTTTTTCCTTTATTCCTATTACGGCTCCAAATAAAATTCCTAATCCTGCTATTGCAAGTAAAATCTCTGCAATTTCTGAATTGTTACTTTGTTTTTGTGTGTTTTGAACTGTAGATGATGCTTCTGCCTTGAGAATGATTTCATGTGTTAATTCTTTTACTGCAGAATTAATTTTGCCGTCATAATTTACTGCTTCCTCTATCGTAAATCCGGGATAGTTTTTATCAAACCATGACCTATATGATACTTCATTATAGTATCTGTCAAGATAGTGTTGAGGATTTTTGTTAGGATCTAAAAAATCGACAGTTTTATGGATTGGAACGTTTTCAACTTTATCTGCCTCTTTGTAACCAACCTCTTGAGAATTCTCTACAACAGGGTCTTTAGGAATTATTGGAATTCCATTTGATGAAACTCCAAAATTTATAGTAACTCCTTTTGTCATGTTCAAAATAAATCCTGTTGCACTATACACTTCATGTTCAGAAAAATTATCGTTGATTTTTATTATTTTTTCAAATGAATCCTCATGATTAATTTTTACTTGTGTTAACTCTACAAATTCATCATTATGATCACGAATAACTATTGTTACTAGACCCACTGAATTTTTCTCAGCGTTACCTGAAAATTTTATTTGATTGCCATTGTAAAAAGATTTAGAATCAACTTGAAGATCAATTACTTCTCCAAACGCCAGAGAAAAATTAAAGATAAGTAACAAGGATAATACCCCTAATGAATAACAATTGTATCTTTTTTTATTCATACAATAAACAAAGTATTTTTTGATTTAAAATGAGTATATCACTAATTCAGTTTTTTTGTACGTAAAAGATAAATGCGTAATTTAATTTGTCGCTGTAATTTCTATCTGTTGTTAATTGTTAGTTGATCCTTTCTTTTTTCTAAGTTGCTGTGCTACTAATGGTAGAAATGCACCAACATCTGAAACAATCCCCAAAGCTTGCCATGTTCCTCGGTCCATGAGTTTTGTAACTGTTGGTTGGTTGATATCTACTACAATTACTTTGACGTTTGCAGGAAGCATGTTGCCTGTTGCAATAGAATGAAGCATTGTTGAAATCATAATTACCATACTTGCATCTTTTACAATTTTTTTGTATTCTCTTTGCGCTTGAGCAACGTCTGTGATTACATCCGGTAATGGTCCATCATCACGTATTGAACCTGCCAATACAAATGGGACTTTATTTTTAACACATTCATACATTATTCCTTTTTTGAGCTTTTTGGACCGTACCATGTTTGCAATGGATCCAGCTTTAAACACTGTATTGATTGCATCCATATGATTTCTATGACCACGATATGCCAAAGTTGCATTATGTACATTCATGCCCAAAGATGTGCCCAATGTTGCATACTCTATGTCATGAACTGCAAGAGCATTTCCAGCTAATACCCCATCGATATAACCTGCTCTGATTAACTCTGAAACAGCATCATCTGCACCTGTATGAACTATTGCTGGGCCTCCTACAATGACAATCTTCCCTCCATTCTTTTTGGTATTGTATATGTCATCTGCAACTTGCTTTGCAATATGTTGTGTTGGACGTTCACTAGAACTTGAACTTCCCATAAATTCAAAAACATTAACTCCTTCTCTTGGACGTTCAGGAGGAGTGATTTTAATTCCTTGTTCTCCAACAATTATCTGATCCCCCTTTCTCACATCTCTAACAGGTACACAAAACGCCCTGTTTTGTTTTACGACAATGCACTTATCCATCATCATGTTTTCAACTTGAATCCATCTTTTTTTATAGAAAACTTGCGTGTGATTATTTGTTGTACTGTAAAAATTATCTGGCATCACATAGTTTTTTGGCGATTTTTTTAATGTAATTTCTTGTTGTATTTTAGATACTGCACCTTCTCGATATACTGTTTTTAAAATCTCATCCAAGTGTTTCTGATTTTTTCCATTAACAAGTAATCGAACATAAGATGGGTCTTTCTTTCTTTTACCAATATTGATTTCTTCTACTTGAAATTCTCCGTGAAGGTCCATGATTTTATCGAAGATCTTGGTAAGTATGGAAGAATCAATTAAATGACCATTGACTTCAATTTCTTGAGAAAATTTGCTCATTTTATTTCCCTCAACATTATGATAACTAAAGGTTACGTTTTCCTTTAAGACACGGATTATACTGGTAGAATTACCTTTCCCTCAAATTTTGATATGTTGTCTTCTTTGAATGTTTTTTCTAGAATTTCTTTTTGTTGTGGAGTTACTCCCTGAACAATAGTCTTTGAAGAACCTGTTTTGTCTACCAAAGCAAGAATGTAGCCGCTATTATCAGTTAAAACAAATCCTGCAGATTCATCTACAAAAGCATATAGGTTTTCTTCCCCTACAGGTTGCCATATGTTTGATTTTGTATCAGATAATGCCAATGCAGGCATCGCACGTCCATCAGTTAATTTATTGAGATAATCTCTAGCTTCGGCAACTCTTTTTTGCCCTAATTTCAAGGCTT
>JAOUNB010000049.1 GCA_029881195.1 Candidatus Nitrosopumilus sp. | reverse complement strand
TAAAATCGTTTAGGGATTGCAGTTTTTAGTAATCGATATTTTTGGAAAAATTACAAATTTTCAATAAAATCTTGTAAATCTGGATAAATTATTTGTAAAAACCTACATATATTAAATCATAAAATCTTTTTTCGAATACATTGCATCGTTTTGACGAACTAGATATGAAATTACTTTTTGAATTGACCAAAGATGGCTCAATATCTGTTCCTACACTGTCTAAAAAACTTGGAATTAATGCATCCGTATTGTATAGCCGAATCAAGAGATTGATGAAGAAGAAACTAATTAAAAAATTCACAGTAGAGATTGATGACTCGCTTTTGGGAATCGGTGTCAAGGCCTCAGTTGGAATCAACAGGGATCCAAAACACAAAGATGAAATTCATAAAATACTCATGGACATCCCAGAAGTTGTATCTATTTCAGAAGTTACCGGTAGATTTGATATAATCATCCAGGTTTATGCCAAAAATCTTGAGGCTCTTCATGTTATAGTCATTAAGAAGATTGGCAAAATTCCAGGCATTCAAAATTCTGAAACTTTTGTTGAACTACAAAAAACCGCTAAGGATCCTGTATATCTTACTCAAACAATTTGACATTTGATTTTTCTTATTCTCTGAAAGCAAAATTCTGAAATCAATAATCCATTTACAGTTTATTTTAATTTTGTATTTTCATAATGGCTGTCATTTAAGAACACATTATTCTCCAAATAATCCAATTAATTTCAATGACTGTTAGATTATTTTTGATTTTTTTACATCTTCCAAAGTTTCTGAAAATTATTCAATAGATTTTATCACAAATCCAACGTCAAAAGTTAACTAATATGATGAATTCTGGATTGATAAATCTTGTAACTGCACTTTTTCCAAATTCATTAACCGTGAGAAAATATTTGTAATAACTTAACGAACTAATTCTTTGAATCCCCTGTTCCTGAAATACTGGAATTACACTACAGTTGGATTCAATAAATTGTAATTAGATTTTGTGAGATGACATTCTGAATGAATCTGTTCCTCTGAAATGCTGCCGCAGTTATGACAAAAAAGCTGATTTACTTTTCCACAAACATCACACTTTTTGTTTTCTTCTAACTCAATTCCACATTTTCTGCACGAATCTATTCTCATCACACCTTGTCTGTTATTTTTTTATTTAAACCGTGTGAAAATTAGATTGAACTAATTAGATTCAGCTAATATTCTTATTCTATAGAATCAGAATAAATTAAACTTGTATGTAATAATCCAAATGATGTAAAACTTATCTTTCTCAATATTATCAAAATTCATTTTTATCCCCAAGAATCAATCTGATTTTTTTAATATGTTCAACCCAATAGCATACTTTCAGAAGTAATCGATAACCTTTTAAAAATTTTAAAATCAATTTTTTGTACAAGTACTTTATTCTTAGTTGGTCTTACAGTATCAAAATGAAATCCATCGTAAAAATTGAGTCTGAAACTCTTAATCTACTCGAATGCCATCCTATTTTCTTCTCTGAAACTTTTCTGGCATGATGTCTTTTTTGTCCGAGATAAGTCCCATAACTTGTAGGTATTCGTCATTATGCCAAAGGATTTTTGACATTTTCATTCCAAATTATTCTATATTAAAAGATCACACGTTTGGGAAATCAAATTTATTAGAATTTTGAATCCCACTTACCTTCATTGATTTCAACTGTTATTTCTTTTGGAGTCTTTCCTTCTACTTTGACTCCCAATGCAAGACATGTGCCAATGATTGTTTTTGCAACTGATTTTAATGATGAAGCATAAGATCTCTCTAGTTTTGTGTTTGCTACTTTGATTACTGCGTCCATTGTTACGTCTCCTACCCATTGAGTGCCAGAAGCACCTGAACCCTTTTGAATTCCTGCCTCTTTCATGATTAACGCAGCAGCTGATGGGATTCCGATTTCAATTTCGTATTTTTTTGTATCCGTATCAACAATTACTGTAACTGGAACTTTCATTCCCTCAAAGTCTTTTGTTTTGTCATTAATTGCTTGAATAACTTCCATGATATTGACTCCCAGTGGCCCCAGTGCTGGACCTAATGGTGGGCCTGCTGATGCTCCTCCGCCTGTTACCAGCGATGATACTTTTTGTTCTCCCATGTTAATTCACACTCAAATTGAAAATTTAATCCTTCCTAAGCCTCACTTGAGAGCTTTAGGTAGTTTGCATCTACTGTTACTGGTAATTGATATGACGCATCTAGCAAAACTACGGTTGCCTCTTCTTTGTCAACATCAATTCTGGTTATTGTTGCTTTCATCCCCTTGAATGGACCTCCCGTAATCTCTACTATATTATCTACTGTTAATTGTGAAACTGTTGATTTTTTGACTAGATATCCTTCGATGTCTTTGAATTCTAATTCTCCCCTCAATTGACCCCGAATATGTCTTACTCCTTCAACTGCCATATATGCATCGCTTGGATTAATTGCTTCAATCACGACATATCCCTTTAGATTATCTACTAGTAATACTGATTGAATGTTAATTTGATTAGCATTAGCTTTTGCTTCTAATAATCGCATTACGACTTTTTCTTGTCCTCCAGTGGTTCTTATTGCAAACAAATGTGATTTTATTTCCTCGGACAATTTTACCTTCCAAATGTAATTACTGAAAAGACAAACTGTATGGTAAATCCAATAGCTCCAACTCCTGCAATTCCCATCAAAACTAGTCTGAGGTGTTGTTGGTACTCGTCTTTGTCTGGCTTTTTTGCCATTTTCATGGTATTTACCATATTTTTCAAAGTCTGCCTAGGGTTCATTGCTGGAAATTAATAAGGTGTCCTTATATTCCTTATCTCATGGAACTGTTAGTTGCGTATCAAGATGACCCAGCAGGTCACAATATGGCAAAATTTCTTTCAAAGGAAATGGCCAAAGAAGATGATGTTTTTCGTGGAAAATACTATGACTTGGTTATTATCCCCACTCCTGCCATTTCAGCAGATTGGTTAGAAGAAAAATATGATTATGATGGATTTGTTTTTTTGTCAAAACATGCTGCAGAGTCTGGCCAATTGGCTTTGACGTGTCATAGCACTGGAAATTTCTCTGAAGCAAAGTTTGGAGGAAATGACAGACAAATTGCAATTCCTCACCCTGATCTTCAGAAGGCGTATCTTCAAACATTGAAGAAAAATCAGTCAAAGTTTTCTGATTTTCAAATAACTATAGAAGCAACACACCATGGTCCAACCGCATTAAAAAAACCCGTGATATTCATAGAGATAGGCACCACTGAAAAGCAGTGGAACGATGAATATTTATGCAATTCTGTTGCAATCCTTGTCCATCAGGTTCTATCGCAATCTATCAGAGAAAACCCTGTGGCAATTTGTTTTGGTGGAACCCACTATCCTTCAAAGTTTACAGATGAATTGCTTAATGGAAGGTATGCACTTGGCACGGTAATTCCAAAACATAATTTAGAGAATCTTGATGAAGGATTATTCTCTCACATTATTTCACAAAACAAAGCGGCAACTGCTGCACTTTTGGATTGGAGAGGATTAGGTTCTGAGAAGCAAAAAGTACTTGACTTGCTTGAATCAACAGATCTTGAGGTAATTAAAATTTGAATCTTGAACAAAAGATTTACAAAAAATTACTTGAAGTACCAAAAGGCAAAATCACTACTTATGGAGAATTGGCAAAAGCCGTTGGATTAAAAAACGGCCAAAGAGTCATTGGAAAAATTATGAACAAAAATCCATACCCTGTGATTATTCCTTGTCATAGAGTTGTAATGTCTACGGGAAAAATAGGCGGTTATGCATATGGAGAGCACATAAAAACAAAAATGCTCAGTGATGAAGGAATCGAGATTAAAAATGGTAAAATTATGAATTTAGAAAATATTGTTCATCGATTCTAATCTTTTCTCTTTTCTCTAATTTCATCCATTAGAAGTCTGAGGTGTGCCTTGTTTCTAACTGTATTTCCTCCGACTTTTTTGTAGAGTGCCCAGAATTCTGGATTGGTTAAATCTTTTCTGTCTTTTGCAATCTTTAACAGTCTTCTCAGTGAACGAACCTTAGCAACATACACTTCTTTCTTACCTACTCTTGCTCCTTTTCTGCCTTGTTTTGACCCTTGAGTTGTACCTCTCTTGTTTTTCTGGTCTTTCTTGAATTGTGCTCTTCCTCTCGATGTTCCTACAAATGGTTTTATTTTAATTGTATTTGCGGTAATCAGACTTCTGACATTTTCTCTAGTAATTGCATCGGCAATATCATCTAAGTGATCAGTGTCAAACTTTATTCTATGAATTCCAACCCCTGTGACTCTAGATGCGAGTCTTTTTTTTGCATTAAGATTTACTACCACTTGCACTCACTCTCGCATTAAAAATTTTGAATTTGTTTTCAATCGCTTTTACAATGATTTCCTTTCTTTTTCTAGTTCCAACACTGTGCCCGAATCTGACACCATCCTTTTTTGGATCTAGTTTTTCTAAATCTGATAGATTGAATACTAAGTTATCTGTATATCCTGATGGATGTAATCCTCTTGCAATTTTTGGTCCTCCATATCCTACTTTTACGAGTCCTGGACGACCCCTACTCTTTTGTTTTCTCTGATGATGATCAATGCCTTTTGGCTTTCTCCAGTTAGTTTGTAATCTAACATAACGCCAACTTTCTGGTCTTACAAAGTCTGGATTGTGCTCTTTTACTTCCTGTCTCTTTGCAATTTTGTCCTTGTTGATAGGCATCACTCTGAGTCTTGAATTTTGGAATAAATACGTTCCTAGACAAAAAATAATTTTTAATAAGAAAAATATAATAAGGAAACTTTAGGCGGAACGTTATCTCATGAACAAACCTGGGATTGATAAAATTATTTTTGGAGGCCAAATCCTCTGACTCAAGTAGTAGGTACTGCAGTAACTGAGAAATTTTCATTACAGCTAAAAGAATTTGGAATCAATCCATTCAAAGTTCACAGAAATCTCGATGTTGATGAGATGGTCCGCATATCTGTTGAAAGAAAAGAAGGTGTAGTAAATTCCACCGGTTCTCTTTCAGTCAATACTGGAAAATATACCGGTAGATCTCCTGATGATCGATTTATTGTGTTTGATGATAAAACCCATGACACCATTGATTGGGGGAAAATCAATCACCAATTCCCAACTGGTAAATTTGAGAAACTTTTAGAGAAAATGAAAAACTTTGTTGATAACAAGGAGCTTTTTGTCTTTGATGGTTTTGTGGGTGCAGATCCTGATACCCGCTTACCGATTAGAGTGATTAATGATCATGTTTGGCAAAATATGTTCTCAAGGAATTTGTTTATCAGGCCAACAAACGAAGAACTTGAAAATCATGAACCAGAATTTACAATATTGTGTATTAATGACTTTAAAGCAATTCCAGATGTTGATGGAACTAAAACCGATATATTCATCTTAATTGATTTGACAAGAAAAATTGTTTTGATTGGAGGAACTGAATATGCTGGTGAAATGAAAAAGTCAATGTTTGGCGTAATGAATTTCCTTCTACCAGAACGTGGTATTTTCCCAATGCATTGCTCTGCAAACATCGGCGGAAAAGGAGACACTGCATTATTCTTTGGATTGTCTGGTACTGGTAAGACAACTCTTTCTGCAGATCCAAATAGAAAACTAATTGGTGATGATGAGCATGGTTGGTCTGACAATGGAACATTCAACTTTGAAGGTGGTTGTTATGCAAAGTGTATCAATCTTAGTAAAGAAGCGGAACCTGAAATTTGGAATGCTATCAAACCTGGCGCAGTTTTAGAAAATGTAGTACTTAAAGACAATGTGCCTGATTACGATGATAACACATTAACTGAAAACACCAGGGTTGCATATCCTCTAGATTTCATTCCAGGTGCTGTAATTCCAAGTGTCGGAGGAAATCCAAAAGTGATTATATTTTTGACAGCTGATGCATTAGGGGTTTTACCACCAGTTTCTAGGTTAACCAAGGAAGCTGCAATGTTTCATTTCATGTCTGGTTACACCAGTAAATTGGCAGGGACTGAACGTGGCATTAAAGAGCCAAAATCTGTATTTTCAGAGTGTTTTGGTGCACCGTTTATGCCTAGACCTGCATCAGTTTACGCCAAATTACTTGGAGAAAAAATCAACCAGCACAATACTGTGGTTTATCTTGTAAATACTGGATGGTCTGGCGGCCCATATGGAGTTGGAGAAAGAATCAAGATAAAATATAGCCGTGCTATGGTAACAGCTGCCCTTTCAGGTGCACTAGATATTGTAAAGTACCGTCATGATGATTTGTTCAATTTAGATATCCCAACTGAAGTAGAAGGTGTCCCTTCAGAAATCTTAGATCCAAAAAATACTTGGGAAGACAAAGACTCGTATGAATTATCTGCAAAAAAATTAGCTCAGATGTTTGTTGAGAACTTTAAGAAATTTGATGGTGTCTCATCTGAAATAGTCAACGCAGGCCCAAAACCTATCTAAATTATCTTTTAATTATTCCAAAAATTCCTATAGTAATAACAATGATTGCAATTATCCAGATCTGTTTTTCTGGAATGTCGATGTCCCATCTCTGAATGTTTTCTGGAATTGTAGTTATCTTAATTGTATTATATGCACTTGTTGTGTTTTGATTTGTTCTTATTTTTACATCTATCCAATATTCTGAATTCTCATAAATTTCCACTGTTGCTTTTTTGTTTGGCAACATGGTTGTTGTATCCACTTTTCCATCTTTGCTATTTGTTACAGATATTTTTGCAAAATTCCATTCATCTGGATGATTGATCTCAAATGAAAGTTTTTGATTTTGTTGAATTACTGAAACTGAACCTTGTGTGTAGTGTACCAAAAATGGAATGGTATAACGCGTGTCATCATGATGGATAATTATTTTTCCTTCATAATCTCCAAACTTTTCTTCAGTCATACTCATTTTGATTTGTAAATTATTTCCTTCAAGAATATGTGCAAATTTTATGAATTCTGGTCCTTCAAATTCCACGTCAAAATTATCTAACGTCCCTTCAATCAATTTCAACTCTAGTTGTTTTTCTGCAACCCGATTATCTGATGAAACGCTGATCACAAAATTTGGTGGCATTATGATTAGCTTGGCACCGTACGCATTTTCAATGTCTAGTCTTCCTGCACCTGCATCATTTACGGAGAAATATTGACCATAGGCATCAGAAACAGGCTCAACTGTTGTTAATAGTAGCGATTTTATCTCGTGATGGTGAAAAAGTGGATTTTTTTGAAGTAATAATGCAGCAGCCCCACTGACATGAGGTGCAGCATAACTTGTCCCGCTTGTGAAATTATATCCTGCATTGCTCTGAGTGCTGTTGATATATGCCCCAGGTGCTACTATTTCTGGTTTTATGTAAAATGGTGAAACCGGACCTCTTGAACTAAAATGTACTACAAAGTCTGGATTGTAAAACAAATGCATTGAAGCATAGTTCTCTGCTTTAACAGATTCTATAATTTCTAGTCCTTCCTCTCTATCAATCGATACAACTGGAATCTGTGGGCTATAATCTGGTTCAATAAATTCATGAATCAATTCCCCCAGAAAAATTCCTGGAGAATTATTGTAAACTATCAATGCTTTTGCACCTGCACTTGCTGCATTACTTTCCTTGATTGAAAAATACAGTAATTCCCCTTCAACGTCACTTCCTCTCTCAACAATTACAATTGCATCTCTTACGTTGAGCTCTTCAAAGTCTTTTGTCTTCCCATATCCTGCAAAAATTATTTCTCCGGAAATTGGGTCTTCCAATTTGGTTGAGCCAACCATTGGAATTGCTGTGAATGATTTGTTATTAACTTCTAGTGTTGCAACTAAGCTTGAAGTAAGATTGTTGTATGTTGCTCCAACTGTAACTGAGCCGTGATTTCTCCCGGGACTTCCAATTGTCCCTAACACAGGACCATCGTTTCCAGCTGCAGTTACTACAAAAATCTCTTTTTCTAATGCATGATTCACTGCGCGTTCAATTTTTGCATTTGTTTTATTTACTCCTAAACTAATATTGATAATGTTTGCATCATCTTCAATCGCTTTTTCAATTGCTCTTATGATCAAGTCTGATGATACTCCCTCACCATTTTCTGAAACTTTGTAAGCAAGGATTTTTGCTTTAGGTGCAACTCCTTTTACTTGTCCGTCAGCTGCAATGACTCCTGCGACCTGGGTGCCATGACCATTAGTATCCATTGGAGGTTTACCTTCGTTTATGAAATTGTATCCTCCTATGACCTTGCCATCAGGCCCCCATCCAAACAAATCTGGATGGTTAAAATCAACGCCTGTATCTATGACTGCTACTTTAATCCCAGTCCCATCAATTCCATCTATTCTGGGAATCTCTGTTCCAATGTATGGTACACTTCTATTCAGATATATTTCAATTATATTTTCACTTTGGAATGACTGAAACAAAATAAAACCTCCTGAAATTACTATGATTAATGAAAAAACTAGGAATTTCACAAATTTTTTAACAGTTTTTACAAGTAAAAATGAATTGCTTCATAAAGCAATAAATTGAATTAGACTTTCTATGAATCTATGGGAAAATACACTCTTCCTGAAATGCCCTATGCATATGATGCACTAGAACCTCACATTGACGCAAGAACTATGGAGATTCATCACACAAAACATCATCAAGCATACACTGACAAACTAAATGCAGCTCTTGAGGCATGTCCTGCTGATATTCAAGCAAAAGATATCATTGACATTTTGTCTGATATTAAATCAGTACCGGAGGCCCAAAGAAGTGCAGTTAATTTCAATGGTGGTGGATATGATAACCACAGGCTATTTTGGAACAACATGAAAGCAAACGGAGGCGGAGAACCAGGAGGATCAATTGCTGATGCAATTAACAATTCTTTTGGAAGTTTCTCTGACTTTAAAGAACGATTTTCATCTACTACAGCAGTAATACAAGGTAGCGGTTGGGGATGGTTAGTTTACAACCCTTCTTCAGGAAAGGTTGAATACAAATCAATGCCAAACCAAACAAGTCCAAGAACCGAAGGACTAGTACCATTATTGGGCTGTGATGTTTGGGAGCATGCATACTATCTTAACTACCAAAACAAAAGACCAGATTATATCGCTGCATGGTGGAATGTAGTTAACTGGGATGAAGTAGAAAATAGATTCTCTAAAGCAAAATAAAGTTCTAATCTTTATTTTTTTTATTCATTCAATATCTTTTATTGTTCTTTATCTGTCTATGAATGAATTTATAACCATCTGAGAAAAGTTGGTTGTAAATGAGTGAAGAACAGGCTGAGCAATTAATGCAGCAAATGCAAATGCTAGAAACATATTTTTCTGATTTGTCTCAAAGAGAATCCACCTTCTACAACATTTTGAGAGAAGCAACTGCTGCAATTGAATCCATTCAATCACTTGGTAAAAAGCTTGAAACAGAAACTCTGGTTCCAATTGGAATGGGAACGTATGTCCCAACAAAAATTTCATCAAATAGCAAAATCATTTTGAATATTGGTGCAGGAATAGCAGTCGAAAAAGATTTTCCTTCAGCAATTAATTATTTGGAAGCACGAATTAAAGAAATTGAAATTGCTTTACAAGATACCTCTGTGAAAAAACAGGATGCTGCAAATAGATTAGAACAAGGAAAAGCACAAATGAATCAAATGATGCAGGCAATGCAACAACCCCAATCGGGATAAAACATGTTTGATAAACTTCGTCGTGCATTTTCTAATGCAGCTAAAAGTCTTGGTGAAAAAGAACTTAACGAAAAAGACATTGAGGATATTCTTTTTGAATTAGAAATCTCTCTTTTAGAATCTGATGTAGCCACTGAAGTAATTGATTCAATCAAAACCGATCTTAAAGAAAAATTAATTGGTTCTAAAGTTGACAAAAAAGAAATTGAAAAATTCGTTAAAAATAGTCTTATTTCCAGTATCTCCGCATTATTTGAAGCAGCTGGAACATATGATCTGTTTGCAAAAATTGATGAACAAAAGAAACAAGGAAAACCCTTTTTGATTTTATTTGTTGGGATTAACGGAACCGGAAAAACTACTTCATTGGCAAAAGTTGCACATATGTTACAACAAGCAAAATATTCTGTTGTCGTTGCAGCTGCAGATACTTTTAGGGCTGGTGCAATTGAGCAATTACGAGAACACACCAATCGGCTTAACCTAAAACTTATTGCTCAGAATTATGAATCTGATCCTGCTGCGGTTGCAAGAGATGCAGTTCTTTATGCAAATTCTCACAGAACAGACTGTGTTTTGATTGATACTGCAGGAAGAATGCAAACAAGCAAAAACTTGATGGAGCAAATTGCAAAAATCACCAAAGTTGTAAATCCTGATATGAAAATTTTTGTAGGTGACTCATTGGCTGGAAATGATACTGTAAACCAAGCACGTGAGTTTTATGAACATGTAAAATTCGATGCTTCTATTTTGACTAAGAGTGATGCAGATGCTAAAGGAGGAGCTGCACTATCAATTGTGAAAATTACCTCTACACCTGTTCTTTTTGTTGGTGTGGGGCAAGAATATACTGATCTGAAACCTTTTAACAAGAAAACTTTTTTGGAAAATGTTTTTGGTTCTTTAGATGATATTGACATAAAGAAAGTTGCAGAACCAACACCAGAACCAACACCAGAACCAACACCAGAACCAACACCAGAACCAACACCAGAACCAACACCAGAACCAACACCAGAACCAACACCAGAACCAACACCAGAACCAACACCAGAACCAACACCAGAACC
>JAOUNB010000119.1 GCA_029881195.1 Candidatus Nitrosopumilus sp. | reverse complement strand
CTTGCTCTTTTTGTTTTGAAATTATTTCTTGTTGTTTTACATACTCAAACGCGTTAGGTCCCGAAACAAACTCTATTCTTACAACTCCATCTTGAATTCTTTTGGTCTTTGTAATTTTGATTATTCCAATGTCTCCTGTTTTTTTTACATGGGTTCCACCACAAGCTTCGATGTCCTTATCTTCAATCGATACGATTCTAACTGACTTTACTGGAACAACACCTCCCTGGTAAATTCTAAACCCGTACCTTTGTTCTGCAGTTCCTCTGTCAAAATATTCAATGGATACGGGATAGTTTTCCTTTACCATCTTGTTTGCAGCATCTTCTATTTGCTGCACTTGTTGGTTGGTTAGTGATGAATGATGTGTAATGTCTAATCTTGCATGATCCTCGTCTTTGAATGCAGAGTGTTGCCAAACCCATGAACCAAGAATCCCTCTTGATGATGCATTAATGATGTGAGTGCTAGTGTGATTCTTTGTAATATTTTCACGTCTTGTTGCATCAACTACACATTTTACAGTTTCTCCTTCCTTTGGTGTACCATCTTCTAGCTGATGAACGATAATGTTTGCATGCTTGTCCACATTAATTACTTTGAATCCTCCTATGGTTCCACGGTCTGGTTCTTGGCCTCCACCTCTTGCATAAAATGAAGTTCTATCTAGTATCACCTGAGTATCAAACACTTTGATTACCTTGGCATCAAACTCCATTGGATCATCTTTGTAAAACAGCGTATCTGTTTCGGGCAATTCATCCAAAGGCAATTCTGTTATTGCCTTTTTCTTTTCAGACTGGTGCAAGTCTGATAGTTTAGAGTAAAACGAAGATGGAATTTCTGCAATAGCGTTTACTTCTTTGAGATATTCAGGCGTAATTCCATCTGACTCGTATAATGTGATTAGTTCATCAACACTCGGTACTCCTCTTTCACGAATCTTTTCAGCCTTTTTCTTCATATGTACTTTGGATTCTTCATACCTTTGAGATTCTATTTTCAGGATCTTCTTGACATCTTCTCTTTTTTCATCTAATTCTGGATATGTTTCTTTGAGATAATCTATGTGGGTGTCAATCAAATCGTCAATATCTAATTTCAGATTTAGCTTGCTAATTGTAGCATTGATTCTTCGCAACATCATTCTTAGATTGTATCCTCCGCCTACATTGCTTGGGAGGGCACCATCAGCAATTGCAAAAATTAGGGTTCTAAGATGGTCTGCAATTAGATACATTCCTTCAAGAGGTGTTATCATTTTGTTTAGTTGGTTGTCTGTTAATCCTGCCTTCTTTATTGCATGACGTCTAACATCGTTGAGATCCTCATAATCATCTAGTGCCTTTGCAATTTCTGTAAAATATCTTCGTAAAATTTCAGAATCCGAATCAACTCCAACCTTTTCAAACAGTTTCTGATTAATTGGACCAAAGCAGCAATCATAAGCAGTAGGTGTTCCCATAGTAATCCATGCAAATCTTTCAAGACCTGCACCCATGTCAATTACTCTCTGATCCAGTGTCGTATGCTGACCTAACTCTCCTTGAAACTCTGTAAATACTGCATTTCCTAGCTCTAGTCCTCTCACAAAGTATTCTAGTGACGGACCAAAGGAACCTCCCCCTACCCAGACATCTTCAACAAATACAACTTCTTCTTTTTTAATTCCAAACTGATCTGTGAGTAGCCTATAATCCAAATCAACACATTTGTCTTTCCAGTATCCGTTTCCTTCTGGAATACTGTGTTGTCCAATCATACAGAAACTTGAAAAGTGCCTTCCAGTAACTCCAACATTCTCTAAATCCTTGAATCTCAAACAAGTCTGTGGAACCACTAGTGGGTTTGCAGGAAACTCAAAGACTACCTTTGAACCCATTATTCTTTGAAAATCTACAACTGATGCAATTGTAAAATACAAATCATCTCGCCATCTGCATACTACAGGATATCTGCTAACTGAGGTGTGATTATTTTTTACAAAAAACTCTTCGACTTGTTTCCATGCCTGGGTGTAATCAAATCTTTTAGCAGTAGGCGGCTCTCCTATGAATGAATAAGTGTCATCTGCATCATCTGGACACAAATCTCGCCCTGAATCCAGAGCCCAAAAGAATCTACCGCACTTGGTACATGATTTTCTGACAAAACCCTGTTCTTGGAACAGTTTGACATTGTAATACCTGTCAGGATCTGATGAAAATTCTTTTAGAATCTCTTTTTTATCCAACGATGAAGGCTGTCTTATTCCAATATTAAGAATTGTCGATTAATAATACGAAAACCCATCAGATTCATTATCTAATATTACAAAATAAGTAAAATGTAGATCTTTAGGCCAAAAACGATCAGTATCTTGACAACAATTCTAACACATGTCTTGCATCATTCAAAATGATATCTAGTCAACACTAATGATTTGTATGAACCAATTCTCAGTGTTGATTATATACAAAAATCATTCTAGTTTCATTGTGCAATGGTGTCTTGTTGAATGTGCCAAATTCAGTTTATCGTTTGCCAGACTGTAAACTTCCCTAAAGATTAATGCGTCCATAGGCGTCACTTGTGGCACCATTGCATTTTTCAATTATTCTCATGATGCAAATTATTTTTACACTTGTCGCAAATAACCTCAAAGTTATTTTTATCAAATACTACTGATACACCAGATGAGAAACATCTTGAACACATGCCTATCAATAACACCAAAACCTCCTACATTTTTGATATAATGGTACGGTGACAATTCCTGTTTCGTTTACTATGGTAGGGGATACTTGATTATTGCATTTTTGACATAATGTTATCATGGAATTCTAATATGGAATTAAGGCGATTAG
>JAOUNB010000118.1 GCA_029881195.1 Candidatus Nitrosopumilus sp. | reverse complement strand
AGGACGGTAAAACAAATCCCGCCCAAAGGGCGCTGATTCTTCAAGGCGGAGGCGCACTTGGAGCATACGAAGCTGGTGCTCTCAAATCATGGTGCAAGAGACTAGTTGAAAAAGACAAGAAAGACAACCGTGACGGACCCTTGTTTGACATTGTTGCAGGAGCATCCATGGGTGCAGTCAATGCGTCATTATTAGTACATCGCGCATTACACTATTTCAAGCAAAAACAGAGTCATCTTGAATCCTGGGAAAAATCAGTTGCAGATCTTTGTGAGTTTTATGGGACTATCTCCAATATTAAACCCAATGAGCCAATGTGGTGGGTAAACAATATCATGTTAGATAACCCAATGTTCAGTAGCTTTTGGCTTGGGTGGGAATCAGTTAGAAAACAGCTGGAAAAAAACTATGATCGTTTCTTTGATTATAGTGTGAACGGAAAGAAAAATGATGAAGTTGAAAAATCCAAATCCAAAGAACAGTTTGAGGAGATGATGGCCAAATCCCCTTTGAGAAAATTATATTTTTACATGCTTCCTGACAAGTGGGGGATTCCTGCGACGCCGGAGACTGCAAGAAAATACTATTCATACTGGAATTCATTGCAATTGGGAACCCCAAAAGTGATTGCTCCATCAATGGTGCAACCAGACATGAAGTTTCTAGACCCCCTTCAGGACAGACATGTCTTTGCAAGGTTTGACAATGATCCACTTGTAAAGACTATGAAAAAATACTGGGACTATGAAACAAATCCAGGAATTAAGACAAATCCTGGGGAGCCGCGATTAATGGTAATTGCAGTGGATATTGAGGACTGCACAACTGCGACAACCTTTGACAGCTTTACTGAATATACTGAATATGGGTCAGAAAACCAATATCGTATAGATTGCCCAGCAGGGGTTACAATTGAGCATGTCAAGGCAAGCATGTCTACTGCGCTTCGATACGAATATTCTCACTTTGAGGCAAAGGTAAAGAAAGACAAGAATGAGTTTGACGATGATACTAAAACAAGATATTTTTGGGATGGGGCATACATTGCAAACACTCCTGCAAACGAGGTAATCCAGAGACACCGAAAATACTGGGAAAAACAGGAATCGATACCAGACTTGGAACTTTACATAATTAACCTATACCCTGCAGTGGAACCTGGGATACCTGCAGCGCCTGACACCATACTGGACAGGCAAACAGACATTGGATTCCATGATAGGACCCGTTACGGCATAAGGGTTGCAAAAATGAGAAGCGAGTATATTGATTTGATTTCAGAGCTGAGAAAACTTGCACAAGACAATAATCTTGATGACAAGGTACGGAAAATCCTTGATAAAAAAACAGGAAACAAGACAGCAAACGGAAAGGACAAAACATACAATGACTTGGTTGAGGGAAGATTCAAGATTAAAAGAGTAGTGTATGCCCAGAGAGCAGAAAAAAGTGGGACTGCAATATATGGAAAGGCCTTTGACTTTTCTGAAGATACCATAAAGAGCCTCATAAAGGAGGGAGAAGAGGCAGGCAGGGCTTGCTATGAAGAATCCCAGAAATATGAAAAGGGAAATATTGTTTGATGTCGAACTGTGTTGCCAGGTTATTTGATTTAGATATTAGAAGAGAAGAAGATCAAAAATTCTGATTTTATAATTACGGAGAACTACCACACGAGGTTAAGAGAAGATGTTGCTAAATTGTTGATTGATAAAATAAATTTTAACTTTGATGGTAGATATAATTACAAGAATGACAAGAGTTATTCTTATCAGATTATTTTGCAAGATAACCTACAACAGTTAGCAAACTTCATAGATAAAAAGAAAGAATTTGATTTTGTAATTCAAAAATGAAATTGAATAGAAATGATAATGTGGAATTAAGAAATAGAATTTTGAATATGACTCCTAATCAAAGAAAAGAATTAGGAATTAACAAATCTACATTATGGTGTATCAAAAAGAATCTATCTGAAGGAAAAATTCAAAAAGTCTTAATTTTACTTGATTAACCATTTGTAATAATGAAGGTCAGTATAATTATTGGAACTATGATTGTCGGAGTTATTGGAATAATTGCAGTATTTGCATCAATGCCTTCAGATACTTGGCAGGACAACAGAACTGGTTTTACAGGGGTGTCCTTACCTGATGAGAATAACGAAAAGATTGATTGTCTGTCAAGAGGAGGATTGTGGAACAATGGTTGCAATATGGAGAAAAGAAACGTGTCAAGTGAAGATAGAATTGGTGTAACCTGTTTAGGAAAAGAAGAATGTCTCGCATTAAATGTAAGTCAAATCATCGATGGAGATACAATCTATGCAGATTCATACAAGATTCGATTGTCTCTGGTTAACACTCCGGAAAAAGGAGAACCTGGATTTACTCAGTCAACATCATTTACGGCAATGTCATGTCCTGTTGGAAGTAGAATTATAGTTGATCAAGATGATGGGCAGCCTTTTGATAATTATGATAGAATGGTGGGCAAAGTGTATTGTGAAACCGGAATTATTAATGAGATGTTGTTAAGAAATGGACATGCAGAAATTTTGCCTCAGTACTGTTTTAGAAGTGAATTTACTGGAGAATCATGGGCACAAGAGTATGGTTGTACAAAACCTGATTTTTCTAAAATAGAAAAAGAAGAATGTGATCCTTCATATCCTGATTTTTGTATCGCGCCAAATCATCCTGACCTGGATTGTGGAGAAATATCTGAGAGAAACTTTAGGGTATTACCGCCAGACCCACATAGATTTGATGGAGATAAAAATGGAATTGGTTGTGAAAAATAATACAACTAGGACATTACGCTCACTTATATAGCCAGACTGTTCTAAATAAGTTAGAGT
>JAOUNB010000117.1 GCA_029881195.1 Candidatus Nitrosopumilus sp. | reverse complement strand
TGTAATTTTAATGGGGTATCAATTGGGTAAAGCCCAAACCATTACACAACTGTTTGGTCATTGGGGTCCTCTTTACTTTCATGATTCAGTAAAAGATATGAATTTACTTCATCAAAAATTTGGAGTCTTATTAATGGATGGTATCGGTCATTCAGAGGCTGAAAAAAATGGATTACTTGAAAAAAAACCCTGGATGATGGTCGCACCAATGATGTCAAGTAAAAACAAGTTCATTCAAGATATGAAATCAAAATATGGGGCAGTAACGATTGGGTTTAGTGGATGGTCTCAATCTTCTAGGTTCTCTTTTGGAAGAAGAACTGACTATTCAATTCCAATGAGTGATCACTGTGATTATAATGAACTTTTAGAAATGGTAATAAAATCAGGAGCAGAGCAAGTTTACACAATTCATGGCTTTGTAGATGAGTTTGCACAGCAATTACGAAAAATTGGAATTAATGCTCAACCACTATTAGAAAATTCTTTAGATGACTTTACTTAGTTGAAAATTTATTGCATTCACAACTCTCAACTAGACATGTTTCAGCATTTCTAATATGATCATGTGAAAAATGCTTACATTTCTCATTTTTACAAATCCTTCTCTGAGACTCCTTTTGTACCACTGATTGGGCAATCGCATTTGCCGTTTCTTTTGAGTATCCTTTCTTATCCATGTAAAAATGCACAATTCTGTTATACAGTAAATCTGGATTGAATTGTTTTTCTAACATGACAATGTCTGGTTAAGATACCTCTTTATTCTATTAAAAGATCATGTGAGGGTAATCTTTTCTAAAACTTCACTGCTCATATGATTTGTATATCTAACTTTTCCTATCTAAAATTCTTTGTAAAAAAATGAGAAATTCATGGTTATGAAACATCAGGAACATTTCATTCGTGGATACTAGTAATATCAAACTTGAAAATTATGGCTCATCTAATATGTAATGATTCGTAATTGACGTTATGAGCGATAGGGATGATGAAATAACAAAAGAGTGGAAGAAACTAGAACAGGAAGAAATGAAAGAAGAAGATCATCAACTCGAACTACAAGATAGCTACATTCAGGATGAAAAATACGATGATTCTGAGGATTGAATTCTAAACTCTTTTTTTAAAACAAACTAGCAGTTGATCTTATGGGATTTTTATCAAATCTCAGAAAAGATTTACAAACTCAAAAAAGAAAAAAAGCATCTAAAATCAATGGAAAAAATCTCAAAGGCCTACTGAAAAAATTCAAAGAAGAAAGAGATAGAGTAGAAAAAGAAACCTGTGTTAGGCCACAAATTGATGAAACTACGCAGATGTTTATGCAAAAAATTCTAAATGTCTGGATTGAAGAGGAAAAGGATATCGATGAGGAAAAATTCTGGCAGGAAATTGACTATAATAGACAATTTTCTCATCCTGTAGAGTATTATGAAAAATTGCGATAGCTTTTGAGCTTTAATTTGCAATAGTTTATCTTGATATGAACATCACAACTTTTCAGTGATGTAGTTGGATAGAGAATGGTTACGAGTAAAAAATGGAAGAAGTAAAGGTTGTAAGGATTGTATGGTTCATAGGTGTGTACCAAACAGCTGTAGTTGTGATTGTCACAAATGAAATTCTGTATATTATCTCAAAATCACGCCAATATCCATTAGATTTGTATGTGTAAAATCTGTGATGATGTTCCCTTTTTGCTTTTGAAAGAATCTACCTGAATCACTGTTTTTAAGAAATTCTTTCATCACATTCAAATCTACTTTGATATTTTCTGTAATTGCGCCTGCAAACTTGGAATTCCCATCTATTCCATCTGTTCCCATTGATGCAATGATCATCTTTTTTGATTTTTGAGTATTTTTTAAAATTCTTAAAACTAATTCTTGATTTCTGCCTCCAATCCCCTTTCCCAGAACTCTCACTGTTGTTTCACCACCAAAAATCAGACATGTGTTTTGATTGTCTGAAATATTTTCAAGAATTTTTGGTACTACCTCTTTAATATTTCCAAAAATTTGCATTGTGTAAACTTTGTATCCTATTTCTTCCGCTTTTTTTTGCATTGCTTCTAAACAATCCATATTGTTTGCAATAATGTAATTTTCAATCTGAGATTTTTTCGGAATATCATCAGTTTTTTCATTTAATCCCTTTTCTAGAATCTGCAGGACCTCGGTTGGCATCTTCAATCGAATTTTGTACTTGTCAATAATTTCTAATGCATCTGCATACGTTGTATCATCCATGTATGTTGTACCTGATGCAATGGATGAAAGATCATCCCCTTCAACATCTGACATCACCAGACTCACTCCCTGGCATTTCATATTTTGAATTAGTTTTCCACCTTTGATTTTTGATAGGTGTTTTCTGATGCAGTTAAACTCTTGAATTGATACTCCCGTTTTTAAAAGTACTTTTGTGACATGCACTTTGTCATCTAGAGTAATTTCGTCAGGCATTGCTAGAAGCGAGGATCCTCCCCCTGAAACAAGAAAAATGATTAATTCATCTCTTCGTTTGTTTTGGATAAATTTCATGACCTCTTTTGCTGCTTTCACACTTGTTTTGTCCGGTTGAGGATGTCTGGAATTGAAAATCTGGAACTTTTTTCCTTTTATTTTTGATTTGGAACCTTTAGGAATTACTATGATTCCACTTTTTATGGGTACTATTGCATTTAATGCCCTTGTCATAGAATCCCCTGCTTTTCCAAATGCTACAGTATAGATGTTTGAAAATTTTCCAATATTGAATACTTTATCATTTATCTTAATTCTATTTGATGAGACATACTTTGGAATGATGTTTTGAGGATCTGCTGCTTGGAGCCCCGCCTCTAAAATTTCAAGACAATC
>JAOUNB010000116.1 GCA_029881195.1 Candidatus Nitrosopumilus sp. | reverse complement strand
ATTTTGAAAAGTTTTTTCACATTTAGACAATAATCTTCAAAAAAAATCATAAAAAGTAACGAAAAACACTCTATGAGACATTACGCCCCTTTATAGGACAGACTGTTCTAACTAAGTTAGAATGATTTTTTGGAATACAGTTCAATTCAGAGCCATACAAACTCGAGTCTCTCTGGGCTCAATTAATGAATGATTATACGTGTACATGTGATTGCGGTTGTAAGAATGTATCTGGGGAATATCTCTGTCAGGATTGCTTGAAAAATTTGTGCAAGATTGAAATTAAAGAGATGGTGATTGCATAGATGAGGCCAAGATACAGGCGAACATACTATTCGTTTTATCTTTCCAGCGCAGTTTCAATAATTGCCCTTACATGAGGATTTTCGTTATGAGCGTAAAAAAAGAAATTCCATTTGAGGACGATTTTTTAGTGTCAGATGACAGTGCAGATAATTCTAATCAAAACATGAATCCCTCAGATTATCTAGTTGCATTTTCTGGACTAACCAAGAGTTATTGTGTTGGACTAGTTGATATGGTAGACTCTACAAAGATTGCTGCCACTATTGGAAATGAAAAGATCCCAAAATACTACCAAATATTTCTAACTCCATGGCAAAGATTCTGACCAGGTTTGGCGGTTTTGTGATAAAAAATGTTGGAGATTGCCTCATATACTATTTTCCAGAGTCATCAAAATCAAATAGAAAATATGGATTCATGTCATGTCTAGAGTGCAGTCTTGCAATGACGGAATACCATGATACAATATGCAAAAGACTAGTCAAAGAAGGATTACCACGTGTAGATTATAGAATCAGTTCTGATTACGGATCAGTAGTTTTGATGAAGTCCAGTACTTCTGAATCTTTAGATATGATTGGCGCGCCTGTAAACATGTGCTCAAAGATAAACTATGCTGCCACAAAAAATAATTCTGTGATAGGAGGAGATCTTTATCGCATGGTAAAAAAATTTGATGATTACAAATACAAGGAAATAAAGGGATTCTCAATTGGATTGAAGCATTCATACCCGGTATATGAGATTCAAAGGAAATGATATTAAAAAAATCAAATTATAGTGAATGCATGCCCAAATTTACATGTTAATTTGATGTGGTTTATTACTGTATAATGCTCATATAATATTGAAATGAAAACAAAACAAATTCTAAAATTATTTCCTGAAAACTTTGACAGGGAAACAATCCTGTTGGGAATCAAAGAAACTCGATGCAACTGACCAAACAATACTTTTTGAGATCCGAGATTTATTCATCTTTTTGATTTGAATACAAATTTAAGAAAATCACAATTTCTACAAAAAATCTAAGTTGCTATATCTTTTTATTTTTTAAAGTACAGTCTATGTTTTGATCTAATCTTAGACCTTTGTATCTATTTCTAATGGTAACCTCAGTTACATTTGCAGCCTCTGCAATATCGCGTTGAGTCATATCTTCAGAGTTTTTTATACATGACAGATATAGTGCAGCTGCTGCCAGACTCATTGGATCTTTACCTGCAGATTCTTTGTGTTCTTGTGACACTTCAAGAACTTTGACTGCGTAACGCTTTGACTTTTCTGTTATTCCAAGTTTGCTGGCAATTCTTGCAATACATTGAATTGGATTGACAACAGGCATCTTCAGCCCAAGTTCCTGATGGAGTAATCTGTAACATTTGGCAATGTCTTTTTTCTTGAGGTTACCTGCATCTGCAACATCTTTTAGTGTTCTTGGTGTTTCAGCATCTCTACATGCAGCATATAATGCAGATGCAATTAAAGGAGAAATACTCCGTCCCTTGACTAGGCCTTTCTCCAGTCCCTTCCTGTAAATGTATGCCGCTTTCTGAATTACGGCGTCTGAAATGACTAGCTTGTCTTTTAATCTGGATAGTTCACCAAATGCCTGCCTGAGATTTCTATCTGCAGACGCATTAACCTTGCTTCGACTATCCCAAGTTCTCAACCTTTCAATGGTATTTTTCATAATGGGTGTAAGTGGTCTTCCAGTAGAGTCACGGTTTATGGGGTTGATAACTGTGGCAAGTCCCTTGTCATGTATTGCAAGTGATGTTGGGGCACCAGTTCTTGTAGGATCCGTACCATTCTCTTTTGAAAACGATCTCCATTCAGGTCCAGAGTCTTGGGATATATCAGAAAGAACGCAACCGCATTTTCCGCAAAACCTTTCCCCAGTCACATTGTCAGTCATCATTTTATTTCCACAACGCCCACAGACAGTATCTGCATTGATAATTTGTAACACCAAAAATATAACCATGTTTTATTGGCCTCCTGCATATAAGAACCATCTTGTTTAGAATTTTACAAAATAAATCATCACAACATTTGAATGTCATGATTACAATGTGCATTCTTTTAGTGAATCAACTTGACTATGATCAATACGATATAGACCATTGCAAAATTCTAATCAGACATTTGTAAATTATTTTCCAATTTCTCGGGCACACTGTGAGGAGCATGTAGAATTATCATACAAACTTTCATATTCTCTATTGCAATGAATACAGTTTCTAAAAGCCATGTATTGTTTACACATTCATCATATAAAAGATACATAATCAGTAAATGAACATATTTCTTCACATATACATAAAAATAAACAAAACCATTGTTGTTATTTTACGTTAAATAGAATTTCTTAAATTTGTTATGAAAACTTGGCAAGTTTATAAAATTATTTTTAATCAAATAAAATAAAAACCATCTATAAGAGGACAGAACAATTTACAAAATCACTAGTTCTAAAATTAGAAAAGTATTATTTTTGATATTATGTTTAGTTAGATTACATTTAATCCCTGTAAAAAGAGGGGAGCAGTTTATTTCTCTGTT
>JAOUNB010000115.1 GCA_029881195.1 Candidatus Nitrosopumilus sp. | reverse complement strand
GAAATAATCTTCATAAATGATATAGACTTTCAACCCTTAGAAAAGCAAGTAATACTGGATAAGAAAATGTTGTACTGCTATTGATGCATTGTGGAGATAAGTAGATGAACAGAGTGATTTTTTCATTTTAATGAAGAAAGGATTTTTGAGAATCAGTCTTCTGATTCCTCATATTCTTCATCTTGTTCATAGCCTTCTTTGAGTTCAAGCTGATGCCCCTCTTCTTTCATTTCTTCACGGTCTAATTTCTTCAACTCTTTTTCTGATTCTTCAGACATGTTGTGTCATACATGATATGACATATTAGCAAAGTCATAATTTTCAAGTTTGACATTCTTATTTTATTCATAATTAGTTTGAATTTAGATGAATAGCAATGACACTTGATGATGAAACAAAACAACATTTAGAGAAATTACTTGACAAGGCACTAGAGTCATTTGATGGACTTTGTGCTAGATGGGATGAATTAAAACCTCATCAACAATATAACATCGATAATTCAGAGTATTTGCATCTGGGATATATTTTTGGCAACATTGAGGAGAATTTTATTTCGTGGTTTTATTCCAAACATGGAAGGTCCATGAATGATGAAGAGTACCGCGAATACTGGCTTGTCTGCAGAAAATAAATTAGAAAAATGCATGAAAAGTTTGACAGGTTTTATTTTCAGGAATAGTTATCATAAGATGTCTAATCTACCACTTGCATAAGAAATTACAAAAGTTGCAGATAGGAACACAGACAATCAGCCATTTTGAAATACTTCCATTTTTTAATCCATTCGATCTTTTCAAATGCTGTTTATCTGTCTAAATTTCCCACACCGCTATCTGCAGATACCTGCTCATAATTATTGGTATGACAGTTTGGGCACGTTCCTCTTGAAAATTTGTCATTGTATACAGTTCCACAGTCAACGCACACTCTCAAATCTTTTACATCTATCATATCACTTGATCAGATCTCATGCAAACTTAAGCGTTTGAAGTCAATCAAGATAACTCAGAAAGATCTGGAATACTAGATAAATCAAATAAAGAAGACAAAACATCCATTTTAAATTATCATGAATGATTTTATTGGCATTCTTTTTTAAGATGATGGACACTAAAAAATCATGGAATCCTCAGAAATCATTTCCGAAATAGAAGAACTTGTAAAGTCTCAGTCAAGTGGAAATTACTCAAAATGGATGATAGGCAGAACAAATGATTCTGAAAACAGTAAAACCAAACGCGGAGAACCAAATAGTTGGAGGGATTGGGATGCCAATTCCAAAGGTGATGCAGATAAAGTAGAATCTTATTTTCTAGACAAAGGAATGAGGCAAGATTCAGAAAGTTATGGGAGTGCGGATTTTGTATATGTCTTCTATATAGGATCCCCTCAGGAGAATATCTGAAACTTCTGTCAAAGAATTATTCTATCAATTACACTTTTGAGAAATGATTTGTCAAGAATAATTGGTTCAATCATGTTGATTAAAAATCAGAAAAGATAAGAAAATGAGCTTGGAATATGTCATTATGATAGGTATTGCATTGAGTGGGAAAACCACTTATGTCAAAGCAAATTTTACTCATGAGGAAATACGACTATATTATTTTGACAACGACAGAAAAAAGGAGATGAATTACATTGAACAATGCCTCAAGCAAGGCAAAAGCATAGTTGTTGATGATACCACTCTTACAAAAGACATTCGAAAAACGTCTATTGATATGGCAAAAAAATACAATGCCAAAATGATTGGAATTTTTATGAATACCTCATCAGAGATTATTGAACAAAGAAGAACAAGGAGACGTGATTCCTTTCCATTGGCTGCAATAAACAAACAACTAAAAGAATTTGAAACGCCCAACAAAGATGAGGATTTTGACACATTGATAATTCATAAAAACTATGAATCTTCCAATAGAGTCTAATCTTAACATCCATGCTGTTTTGTGAAAAATGCAAAGAATATTGGAAACTTTGACATGTCTTTTTTAAAAGATCAATCCCAATCCAGATACTACTGCAATAGTTTTGAAAGTTTTGCCTGTGACCATGAAAACAAGAAACTTGATAAACTTCATTTTCTTTGCACCAGCAGATATTAGAATGAAATCTCCAATAACTGGAATCCAAGATGCAAAAAATACTGCACTCCAGCCAAATTTTTCAAGTAGTTTGCTGTCTCTGTTTTTCTGCTTAGCCTCCTTTTGATCTTTCTTTTTCTTGAATTTTGTAATCAGCATGTTTCCACCAAACCCAATAAAATAATTCAACACTCCTCCGATTGCAGAGCCCAAAACTAATGCTATCCCAACTAGAATTTGATTTTCTCCACCTAGCAGCAAAGCTGAAGTCAGAATTTCAGTAGGTAAAGGTATTGCAGTAGATGACAAAAAAGAATTTAGAAACAGTCCAATTATCCCATAATCCTGAAATGTGTTATTGGATAAAACATTCTGAATCTGTTGATAAATTTGCATAAATAATTAAAAACCTATACATTTCTTTACTTTTCTATGTATCATGACATTTATTCATAATTTATCCTATGGTGGGAAGTTAATTGCATCAGTGATTGTTTTGAGAAAGAATCAATTTCAAATCAAAAAATGGAATTAAAAAAGATTAGATTCGCTGATTTTTTAATAAAACAGATTCATCAAAAAAAAATTACATGTGGGTATGATAAACACATCACTAACTATATCCCCAGCACAACATGTATGGGGATATAGTTAGGAATGATTATTCTATACCCGCGTGGAAAAAAACAGGTTTAACTTTGATTCATACCAAAAATATTACATAAAAGAAATGTACTATGTCTTGTTCTTTCTTGGAGGTGGGTTTACAAAGTTTTCATATATGTAATACCATGCATCC
>JAOUNB010000047.1 GCA_029881195.1 Candidatus Nitrosopumilus sp. | reverse complement strand
ATAAAATAACCTTGAAAAATACCGGTAACACCCCTGAACTGTGGAGTAACTTTGAGGATGGGACAAACACTTGGAGAGTTTCCGGTAATGTCTTTTACAATCTCAGTTCTATGACTAGTGGCCAGGAAAATGAACTTCCGTTTGAATTCATAAAGTAAATTTGTATAGTATCATAAAATTGAAAAATTACGATATTTTGTTTTTAAATAAAAAATATTGGCAAAGTTATAAAAGCCAGTTTAGTGGGATTTTATCAAATGGCAGAAGCAGGTATGGCTGCATATGGCGCAGCATTAGGAGTCGCAATAGCACTAGCAGTAGTATGTTTCGCTCTTCGTGGTAAAGGACATCCAGAACCACTAGATTAACCGAAAGGAATTTTTCCTTTACAATATTTTTCGTTTGTCTAACTATTTTTTGTTGCCCATTCCAAACATCTCAGCTAGAGATAACTGTTTGGAATTATTCTTTTTCATGTAACATCTTTCATAATATTGACATTCTAAGCACTCCGTAGACGGTTCTAAGATTGGCAATTTTTCCTCCTTTAGGAGATCATTTAGGATTCTTACTCTTCTAATTGCTTCCTCAAACATCTTTTTGTTTCGAGTCAGTGAGAACATTGTTTCCTTTCTATCACTTGAAATGTATACTATTACTCCGTCATCCTTTTCATATATCCACATACATGCATTAAGATACAAAACATCGTTTGCCTGAGGATTTTCCAATTCTGTTGCTGCTGGTCTGAACAAAAGAATAGTGTCATCAACTATCATGTCTGCCTGTCCTTTAAACCTGATATTTTCTATGACAAATTCTTTTGGCTCACTACCATACTCTAGTTTCCTTAGTAATCCCGATAGAAGCTCATTGAATCCTCTTCTTTTAACTTCTTGGGGATCTACTCTGTCATAGTATGATCGTCTAAGACATTGAACTACTTCATGAAGATGAATGGTCTGAATATCCTTGGAGTCGACCTGAATCTCTAACTCTTTTCCAATAGACTCAACTGCACTCTTAATGATATTTCGAAAATCTCTGTCTCCCATCATGATACTTTACCTTCCTGTATTGCTCTTTTAGTTTAACTCATAATTTTGGTTATGATCTTTGAAATTCTTCCTGAAAATGCTAATATCACGAAATGAACCCCAAACCCAATTACTGCACCTATGATTAGTTCGCCTGTCAAAAAGTAAATTCCTAGGAACAATGCCAATGGTGGCAATGTGAAAATCATTGCCAAAAATGAACTAACCCAAATGAATCTGATTAAAACTTCTGTAGAGACTTCGGTTTTTTTCTTTGGGAAATTAAACATGCTATGATCCTATTCTTCTTCAAGGATTAACTTTGACATGGTGATCTCAGTCGGAATTTTCTGTTCGACTGCAAAAGCAATAGCTGCTAGATTTCTGACTTCAAATGAAGTAAGCTTGGTAATTCCCACAATTGTTGCAAAACTAAACATCTTTGTAAATGACCTAAGCGATGAACTGTATATTACCATCTCAAATGCTCTCTCAAATTCTGCTATGGCATCTAATTCATTTTCTACTTGTGGAACTAAATCCTTGTATTTTGTACTTGACAATTCATTGAATGCATCTCTCACTGTAGCTGCCGCCGTCATTCTGCCAAGTAATTCTTTAGCAGGAGGACTAGTACTAATAATTAGATCTTGGATCTGCTCTTCTTGCAATCCCCAGAATTTCCCTCTAATCACACTCAAAATATTGTAAAAGTCAATGTCCATTAAAACTAGTTTTGTTGCTTCTTTGTCAGAATAATTCTTCATCGCACCGGCAAGATGTTGATACAAAATTTTATCAAAATATGTGTCAAAAATCTGTATATTCTTTTTTTCATTGTATAATGCTGCAGCTTTTGCAATCTCTTCTCCAAATTGAACTGAATTCAAACTTGCAACCGCCTCTTCAAGATCTTTTGAAACCAGTGCCTTGATCACAATGTCTCTTTGTTTGATTAATTCTTCAGCATGGAGATTTATGTGAGTTTCAAGATCTTCCTGAGATTTGCCTAGTACTTTACCTTTAAGAATTAATTTTAGATTTGTTATGATGAATTTCATATAATATGCATCCAAGACGCCGGAGTTTCCTGATGTTTTTGCAATGGAATAATGAATATCTGCTAACTTACTTCTTAGGGCTGATTCGATATTTTGCGAAGTATATGGTTTTTGCACATCTGCCACAGAATCAGCATAAACTGTATTTTTGATTCTAGTGATTAATTCTTCTAAATCTCTTGATTCCGCCAAGGTTTGAAAATCAGCTTTTGCAAGTAATTTGCCTCTTTTACTGTATGCCTTAACAGAAGCATAGACATTCTTTGAACCACCCATTCGATCAATCTCAATAGGTAACTGATTTTAATGTTTGGCGATCTATGTGCGACAAAATCTTCAGTATTTTTCTTTGATTTTCTTTATTATGTGATAACATTGATTTTATAAAATCTATACTACAATTTAATGTAAATTTGGTTATTTTACCAATGTTTTCAAGCGTTATTGGTACTATGTCTTCCCCTTTCATACAACATGTGGACACATATTTCTCTAATAACAAAAAACACAAAGCAGGACTAATTTGGTATAGTAAATTCAATTCTTCCCCTAGATCATGTTGTTGTGTAAACTCTGTAAAGTCTATCTCTGCTTTGTTATCTTCCATACAAAATAAAAACAATGTTCCTGTTTTGGTTAACTTGTAGTACCCTGTACCCTTATTCTGTAATAAACGTGGCCCTCTTTTGATTGGAATTCTTCCCTCTTCTTCAATTATTTTTTGAGGCAGTAATATTTTTTCAATATCGTCATACACCCCAGAATACATATTTTTCCAAGATTGTTTGTTTTCTATGCTGATCTTTTTTGAAATTTCTACTTTTGTTCGTTGTTCCGGAATTTTTGTGGTTCCGATTATTTTAATAATTCTTCTTTGTCTTTTTGCTTTACCTGTCAGTTGATTTGTCAACTTGAATGTGTCAAAAAGAGATATTTTCTGCAAAATATTATTTATTTAATTTTTCTCCTGTAAAATATTAATCTATAGAAATTTGATTTACATTAGTAACATATTTTTTAAATTAAAATAATATATCTTTTTAAACATCTTAACTTTACCCTAAAAAAGTGAAAAAGCAAAAAATTTCTCTTATTGTAATGTTTACGTTAGTATCTGTGGTCTCTGTTACTGCAATGACACAAGCTTATGCTCAATCTACTTCTGATGGTATGGATGGATACGTAAAAGGAACCAGTGGAATCTATACTGGTAATCCTCATGAATGTTGGTACTCTGATGAAGATGGTAACATGTTACCATGTAGAATTGACACTGGGGATACAGCATGGATGTTAACTGCTACTTCTTTAGTGCTTTTAATGAGTCCTGGTGTTGCAATATTTTATGGGGGTCTTGCCAGAAGTAAGAATTCAGTTAATGTTTTTGGTATGGTTTTAGTTATTATGGGTGTTGCTGCTATGCAATGGTTAACGTTTGGTTATTCTCTAGCATTTGGACCAAACTATGAACCAGGCAATGCGTTCTTAGGTTCACTTGATTATGTTGGATTTAACAATGTTTCACATTATGCTCCATTAGGAACAGTAGGTTCATGTCAAGATACATGGTCTGCAGCATACCAAATGAACGAAATGGTTGATGCTGATCAGTGTAGCCAAGATTGGCCTGGTACCATTCCACATATGCTTTTTGCAGCATTTCAAGGTACATTTGCAATTATTACTCCTATTCTGATTATAGGTGCTGTCGTTGATAGAATGAAGTTTAGTGCAGTTTTAATATTTGTCATAGTTTGGTCTACATTTGTGTATTATCCTGTTGCACATTGGATATGGGGAGGTGGATTTATGGCAGATGGTACATTAGACTTAGATCCGTCACTCTCACCTAGCTTTGTACTTGACTTTGCTGGAGGTGCTGTTGTACATATTACTGCAGGATTTGCGGCATTGGCTGCAGCACTTGTTTTGGGAAGAAGAATGGGACTTGGAAAATTACCAATGGAGCCACACAACATTCCAATGGTTGTAATCGGTGCTGGCATTTTGTGGTTTGGTTGGTTTGGATTTAATCCTGGAAGTGAAGTTATGGTTGATGGTATATCTGTTAGTACTTGGATGGCTACCAACATTGCTGCTGGAACGGCTACAGTGACTTGGGTATTACTTAGTTGGGCTCACACTGGAAAACCAAGTATTATTGGTGCTGCTACTGGAACTATTGCAGGATTAGGAACTATTACTCCTGCCTCTGGTTGGGTAGGCCCAATGGGTGCATTGATTATTGGAATTGCCGCTGGTGCTGTATGTTATGGAGCAGTTGCTTACAAGAATGCCAAGAAATGGGATGATGCATTAGATGTATGGGGAGTTCATGGAATGGGTGGTTTAACAGGTACCATTCTTGCTGGTACACTTGCAAGTCCACACATTTGGGATACTGGAGATGGTATTGGTGCTTGGACTGGAACCGCAGAGGGTATGGAGCAGCAAAGTATTCAAATAATTGGCGCCGCCATCACTGTTGGCTACACTCTGGCAGTTACTTTTGGTATTCTTAAAGTCATGGATCTGGTATGGCCAGGTGGTATACGAGTTACACCTAGAGAAGAAGATATAGGATTGGACTTGGCCCAACATGGCGAGCGTGCTTACGTCAATGAATAAATTAAATTAAAATACAAATTTCACCTCTCGAAGTAATAAAAATAGAGTTGGCATATGTTAGTATGAAATTTTGAATTGATGTTGAAAAATTAATTTATGTTTTCAAATTTTTTATCTCCGCTATCATGTAATTTAAGAGCTCAAATTATTACACAAAATAATTCTCTGCATTACTTGTCTTCACTATATCTTTTTTAACAACCTGATGTTAACAGAAACATGAAAAGACTTGAAACCATAGTAAAGAGTGACAAACTCTCTCAGGTGGTTAATGCAATTAGAT
Organism: Candidatus Nitrosopumilus sp.; assembly: GCA_029881195.1. Lineage (GTDB taxonomy): Archaea > Thermoproteota > Nitrososphaeria > Nitrososphaerales > Nitrosopumilaceae > Nitrosopumilus. The sequence continues at coordinate 6,160 of JAOUNB010000047.1, read as the reverse complement.
CTGCAGGAGCAAAAGGCGTAACTGTGACAAGTATCAAAGGTCAAGGATCCGGAGAACGACCTATGCTTCGAAGCGGTCGAGGAACAGCACAGATTAGAGCCGAATATAATATGATGGATTCTATCATGACTGTTGTGGATGACTCTGAAGTTTCAAATGTTGTTTCAGCAATATCTCAAGCTGCTTATACTGGAAAGAGCGGTGATGGAATAATAATTGTTACCGATGTTGATCAAGTAGTTAATATTGCCAGTAAAAAGACAGACTCATCAGCATTGTGATGTGATATTCTGATTTTACTTTTTTTTGATTTGAAGAAAATCTGATATCTTGCCGAAAATATTATCTCAATAAATTATGACCGTGATTGGAATTAACCTGACTTTTTTATAATGCCGTATTACTATTTACATGATCTTACAAGTGCAATTTTGACCGGCAGCTGACTAGTCCCAACATGAATATCGTGATGATATTGTAACATGGGCTGGAGACGCCAGAATGAATAAAACAGTAAAATCCGCATATCATGGATTATGTAACATCGATAGGCATGGTTTTGATGTTACTATTGTAATTCTAATAGTAATGAACGCTGTACTGGTTGGCAGAATCCGAGTAACTCCAAAGGAAAAATAATCTGGGTCTTGATTTGGCACAACACAGAAAGAACACCATAAACGAATAAGGAACCCTTTTTATTATATGGCCCAAATCAATTTAGATTTGTTTATTTTATACAAATTATGTTGATTTCAACAACTGATCTTAATTCGATTCTTGATTATCCTGATATCATTATAGCTGACACTCGTTCTTTCAAGGAATATTCTGAAGGTCATATTCCAGGATCTGTTCATTTGGATTTGTTTGCATTTCATTGGATTGACACAACAAAACAAGGAATAGAAAACTTCAATGATCAAACCAAAAGGCTTCTTTCATTTCTTGGGGTAACGTCAGAAAAAAAAGTCATCTTTTATGATGCTGTTTCTGGAATGCTTGCGGCAAGAGGTGTTTGGATGCTGATGTATTTTTCTCATGAAAATACATCTATGCTAGATGGCGGGATAACAAAATGGAAAAAAGAAAATCTCCCCCTTGAAACAAAACACAACAGTTTCATACCGTCAAAGTTTACAGGAAAAATTAACCCGCAAATAATTTCTGGATTTGAGTACATCAAAGATAATCTCAATAAAATCACAATCATTGATGCTCGCTCAGCTGGGGAATTTGACGGAAGTATAATTCGTGCTGCTCATTCTGGACATATCCCAAACGCAATCAATATTGATTGGAATCAAAATATTGCCAAAGATGGAACTTTCAAAAATGATGAACAATTATCCAAAATATATCATTATAAAAAAGATTCTGAAATTGTAACTTATTGTCAAGGAGCCTATAGGGCTGCTAATTCTTTTCTGGTTTTAAAAAAACTAGGATTCAAAAATATTCGAGTTTATCTTGGTTCTTGGGGAGAATGGGGAAACAAACTTGAATTGCCTGTAGAAAAATAATTCAAAAATATTCTGATTTATCTTAAATGAACAATAACATAATTGTCAATAAAGAATTTCAAGATATTGGACCTAAAGTGAACTGTAGATTAATAATTATGGAATTTTTGCTATAAAGGATCTCAAAATTGATGCAGAAATACCTGCAAAAATCTAAGATCTTAACAGAATGATACATAAATTGCTATGTTTCTTCATTGGAATAATACGTGTGAATATTTGAAAACAATTACAGATATTATAAAAAATAAAAATCTAACTTCTGTAAAATTATCTGATCACTGAGTCTTATATTTTGTTTTGAAATTTTTTATTTTCTTTTCCAGATAAATTGATTGTAAATCAATTCGGGTCTAATTTGTCTAAATGGCTGTGAACCGCCAACATACCATTTTGTAAAGAACTCATACAAGTGCAATCTGAGAGACTGAATATATACAATTAATCCTTCAATCATCATAATTCCCAAGTTGCCTCCGATAATCATTGCCATAGCTCCACCTGACTCAGCACCACCCAAAGATGAAAATGCATTATTTACTGTCAACAGTAAAGCCGCATGTACCAATAACATAATCCCCAATCGTGCATAACTGATTGTATGAGCCAAACTTTCTACCGTTTTCCCTAAAAGTACTTCCATGATTACACTTGCAGGATCTGCCCCATCTTCAGGATGTTTCTTTGCATGCATTACACCACCAACCATCATGATTATCATTGATGCAATAACGATGACTACTGCGATTCTTGTAACAATCCAAACTTGTGCCCAATCCCCAAGGAACATTGTTACCCAGGGAACTGCTTCGGTGTGTACTCTGGAATACATGTTCATTACATCGTACTGTGAACCAATTGCGCACATCATGATGACTACAATTCCGCCATAGAGTGTAATGTTTGGAATTGCTTCAGTAAACACTACTAATTTGTGTCCTTCTTTTAATAACCTGATTACTCGCAAAATCATTGCCCAAACTAAATGAACAATTCCGATGAACAATGAAACTTTGAGAATATTGATTACTTGTTCAAATGTTAATTCAGCAACACTGAGAATACCTACTATCCAACTAATAGAATGCAATGCTCCACCTTCTTCTAGCAATCCTTCAAACGGACCCATATGATCAAGATGATATCCAAATGCCTCTCCTGCTCCAACACCAGCAATAGCTGCCGAAGCACCAGAGATTGCAATGAGCATTCCCCATCTTGAAAGCTCTCCTTGTCCTTTGAACTTGAATAATAATCCTAGTCCCATAAGTAACAATCCGTGACCCATATCTGCAAACATTAGTCCATAGAAAATTGGCCACATTAGAGCAATCATTGGAGTTGGATCAGGTTCTCCTGCCTTTGGAATGCCTTGACTTTTTGTAATGACTTCAAAAGTTTTAACGAATTTTTTATTATCAAATAATGTGGGAATCTCTTCTCTCAGTTTAGGATCTGTAATATCTTCTACAACTGACATCCATTGTTTTGTTGACTCTGTGAATTTTGCCTCCATTTTCTCTGGAATAAATCCCTGAATTACTGCAAAGTGTTTTGTTCCACCTGGTTTTCTCAAGGTTTCAAGTACATCCTTTGCAACTAATGCTTTTTCATGTAGAGATAGAATATCACGCCTTACTTTCTTTGTTAATCCTGCTAATTCTTTTTTAATTGATGCTTGTTTTACAGTTAATTCCTTAATTTTTGATTCTGCCAGTTCGTATGCTTCACTAGGAATCTGTGGAAAACCTTCTGGAATTTTAAAAGTATTGGAATTGAAACTTCTTAAAACCTTTAGAACTTTTTCAGAATCTTCCGTATCTGAAATTACCAAAATGGCAGATTTTTCTTTGTTTTCCAAATCATACTTGTAAATTGTAATTCCCTCAAGTGAGCGACTAATCTCATCATAGTCAGCAGAATTTATGACAAACAAATTTGTGAAAAAATATTTCATTAAACCAAATCCTGAAAGATCCATCTTCATCTTTCTGATTACTTCTAAGGTATCTTTGAGTGACTTGTATTCTTCAATTGAAAGTCGAGTGTTTGCTGCATCTTCTAACAATTTTGCTGGTTTATCAATAATGGAAGGAGCCTCTTTGCTTAACTCCTCTACCATATCTTCAATTTCATTAATCTCGTAATCTTTTTTCTTGATAACAGTACCCTTGAACAAAATCTCCATAATTCCTACAGTAAGAGGAATTCCCATTCCTTTGATAACATCATCAATTGATTGGTAAGTTTGTTGAGCTTTTAGGAGAAGATCATCAATTTCAGGAGTTACCAAGTCACTAGCAGAATCAATTTTGTGATACCACTCAAACTCTGTCAATCTCGAAATCAATTTTGGAGACTCACTTCTTGGTAAAATGACGGTTCCTAGTTTTAGATCGGCTGTTCCCAAGACAAATTTTGGGTATTTTTATTGAGTTTAATATCTTTCTGATTGCTTCCTTCCCAAACATTAAAATCCATTATGAGTCAACGGCATCCATTGGCATCTAATTCGGCATTAGAAACTACGATTGACAAAATTCTTAACAATACCGAAAAAGATATTCTTTCCAACATTAAGTCAGCACTTGATGAATCTCAGCAAAAACTAGACGATTCTATACCAAAATTAGAAAGTGAATATGATAAAATTATCTCAGATGGCAAAAAAGAGGCAGATAAGATTGAAAAACAGATCATTGGAAGTTCAGACATTGAGGCCAGAAATAAACAACTTATGGTATTAGAAGAGGCAGTAGATAAGGTTTTTACAAAAGCATTAGATCAAATTGCAAATGCTGACAGAAGTGGTGATTATTCAAATTTGATTAAGACTTTGTTAGATGAATCAACTCAAATTTTAGGTACCTCTGAGATTATGGTTTTTACAAATACTAAAGACAAAGATGTAGTGCAATCTGCATTGTCTCAATTCTCGGGAGCTGAATTGTCCTCTGATACAATTGATTGTCTTGGTGGAATTATAGTTAAATCAAAAGATGGCGCAATGACATTTGATAATACAATTGATGCCAGAATTGAACGTCTGAAGCCTTTAATAAGGAAGGATATTGCATCAAAATTCGGAGTAGGAAATTAGATGGCGGCTCAAGGTAGAATTGTTTGGGTAAGTGGCCCAGCTGTAAGAGCAGATGGTATGTCTGATGCAAAAATGTATGAGACTGTAACTGTTGGTAATTCAAAATTGGTCGGCGAAGTAATTCGTTTAACCGGAGATGTAGCATTTATTCAAGTTTACGAGTCAACAAGTGGTTTAAAACCAGGTGAGCCTGTCGTTGGTACTGGAAACCCACTCAGTGTATTATTGGGTCCAGGGATTATTGGACAACTTTATGATGGAATTCAAAGACCATTAAGAGAACTATCAAAAGCTTCGGGCTCATTCATTGGTAGAGGCATTACAACTACTCCAGTTGACATGACAAAAAAATATCACTTTATTCCAACTGCAAGTAATGGAGATGAGGTTGTTGCAGGAAATATTATTGGTTCTGTTCAAGAAACTGATCTTATTGAACACTCCATTATGGTTCCACCAGATCATGCAGGTGGAAAACTTTCAAACCTTGTATCAGAAGGAGATTATGATTTAGAAACTGTACTAGCTACTACTGAGAAAGATGGGCAATCTATTCCACTTAAAATGTATCACAGATGGCCTGTACGAAAGCCACGTCCTTACAACAAGAGATATGATCCTACTGTTCCACTACTTACTGGTCAACGTGTAATTGATACATTTTTCCCTATTGCAAAAGGTGGAACTGGTTCAATTCCTGGAGCATTTGGAACAGGAAAAACTGTTACATTGCACCAAATTGCAAAATGGGCAGATTCCCAAGTTGTAGTCTACATTGGTTGTGGCGAAAGAGGTAATGAGATGACTGAAGTTTTAGTTGAATTCCCACATCTTAAAGATCCACGTAGTGGAAAACCACTCATGGATAGAACAGTCCTTGTTGCAAATACCAGTAACATGCCAGTAGCAGCAAGAGAAGCAAGTATCTACACTGGTGTAACAATTGCAGAATATTATAGAGATATGGGTAAAGATGTTGTACTTGTAGCAGATTCAACAAGTAGATGGGCCGAAGCACTCAGAGAAATGAGTGGTAGGTTAGAGGAGATGCCAGCAGAGGAAGGTTATCCATCATATCTTGCATCACGATTAGCAGAATTTTATGAAAGAGCAGGTCGTGTAAAAGCAACTGGTAGCCCAGACCGTGACGGTTCAGTAACTTTGATTGGCGCTGTATCACCATCTGGCGGTGACTTTACAGAACCAGTAACAACTCACACAATGAGGTTTATCAAAACTTTCTGGGCTTTGGATGCAAAACTTGCATACTCTAGACATTATCCATCAATTAATTGGATGAACAGCTATTCTGGTTACCTTGCAGATATTGCAAAATGGTGGAGTGCAAACATTAGTGAAGATTGGTTTAGCATAAGAAGTGAAACTTATGGTATCTTACAAAGAGAAGACACACTAAAAGAAATTGTCAGACTTTTAGGTCCTGAAGCATTGCCTGATGAAGAAAAATTAATTCTTGAAGTTGCAAGAATGGTAAAGATTGCTTTGTTACAACAAAACTCATTTGATGATGTTGATA
>JAOUNB010000114.1 GCA_029881195.1 Candidatus Nitrosopumilus sp. | reverse complement strand
TTTTCTGATATTTTCAAGATCACCTGGTTTATCTTTTAATTCTTTGAGATGATGATAAGATTGATGTACCTGAACCAGTATATTTTTCAGATGATCGATATAGGTAACCACAATAGATTTTGAGTCATATCTAATCTAAAGTTTAGGAAAATTAGATTGGCCTTGTCTATTACCTGCACCTTTGCTTTAAATTATCACCTTTTATTTGAAAGAATAATGCAAGGAGATGCATATCTAAAATGTATTGACCCGCAATGCGGTTTAGAATATCCTATTGAAAGTACAAATGTACAATGTGCGGAAGGACATCTCTTAGATGTAAAATACAAAAATAAACCTTCCACTGGTTTGAAAGAAATATTTTACAAAAGGCGTAATTCAGAAGGCAGTATTTTCAATGAAAGTGGAGTTTGGAGATTTAGAGAATTGCTCAATTTTTGTCAGATAGATACTGAAAATCTTGAAGAATGTTCAAAATATCTAGTATCACTAGACGGTGCAGAAGGAAGGCAATCAAAACCGTATCAAATGTCAAAAGCCGCAGAGTTCATAGAGATTTCAACTAAAAATTTATGGTTACAGCCTGAAGGATACAATCCTAGTGGATCCTTTAAGGATAATGGAATGGCAACAGCTGTTACACATGCAAAGATGGTTGGAGCAAAAAAAATTGTCTGTGCATCAACAGGCAATACATCTGCATCCGCAGGAATGTTTGCCGCAAATGAAGGAATTGATTGTGATGTCTATATTCCTGCTGGACAAATAGCACCAGGAAAGCTAAGTCAAGCATATCAATTTGGAGCTCAGATTTTAGAAATCGATGGGAATTTTGATGATGCATTAAAACAATCATTAGAAGATGCACAAAATCATGAGGGTTATACTGTAAACTCCATAAACCCATTTAGAATTGAAGGGCAAAAAACAATTCCATTTAGAGCATTGGAATATCTTAATTGGGAATCCCCTGATTGGATTGTTTATCCAGGAGGAGCTTTGGGAAATACTTCAAGTTGTGGGAAAGCAATGATGGAATTGTATGAATGGGGATGGATTAAAAAAATTCCGAGAATAGCTGTAATAAATTCAGAGGGCGCAAGTACGTTATCAGATTTGTATAACGGTAAATTTGAGGGCGAAGAGCTTAGATGGAATAAAGGGAATCCCAACACCGAATTAATTTCTAGATATTATGATCATTTAGATAAAGAAGGAATAAGACCAAAAACTAAAGCAACTGCAATTCAAATTGGCAGACCTGCAAATATATTAAAAGGTTTACGCGCATTAGAATTTACAAATGGTATAGCTACCACTGTTACAGATTCTGAAATGCTTGATGGAATGTCAGTTGTAGGATTAAATGGATTTGATTGTGAGATGGCGTCTGGGGCATCAGTGGTTGGAATAAAGAAGTTAATTAGTGAAGAAATAATCAAAAAAGACGATGTTGTTGTAGGGATTCTTACAGGCAGGCAAAAAGATGCAATGCTACCCGTAGAATATCATCAGAATCCAAAAAACATATTTGCAAAACCTCCAAAGAATTGAGCCTATGTTCAGGTTCTCACATAAAATAATATTTTTGATATCTTAAGAGTTAAATCCTTGCTTTACAGAATTATTACAACCAAAAGATGGTGCAATATAACTAAATGAGTAATATGCGTATTCTTGAGATATTTGCAAGGAGAGTATCTTGGTAGAACTTTGGGTGGAGCTGGCCGCATTAGCAGGATTAATTGGATTATCAGGTTTTTTTAGTGGACTAGAGGTGTCATTAGTAGGCACCAGTCAAGCTACTGTAGAACAATTGGTAAAAGAGAAAAGACGAGGGTCTAAAGCACTTCAAAAACTTAAATCAAATCCAGGTTGGATGATGTCTGCTGTAAATCTTGGAAATAATTTAGTAAATATAGGATCATCTGCGTTAGCAACAGTAGTTGCAATAAAACTATTTGGAGATAGCGGACTTGGAATTGCAGTAGGGATTATGACCTTTTTGATCATTATTTTTGGAGAAGTTACTCCAAAAACATATTGTAATGCAAATGCAACTAAAGTTGCACTTCGCTCAAGCGGGATTTTACTAATGTTTAGTTATGCAACATATCCAATAGTTTGGGTCTTGGAGAGAATTACCCGTGTAATGATCAAACTTACTGGAAGTGATTATCATCCACCAGCATTAACTGAAAATGAAATCAAGGGTATTATTGATCAAGGGCACAGAGATGATGCACTAGAGTCTCATGAGCGAGATTTAGTTCATAGAGCACTAGAATTTGACGACACGGTAATTCGTTCTGTCATGACCCCGAGAAGAAAAATGCAATTACTTCCTGCAAAAATGTTGTTGTTTGAAGCACTTCCAATAATTAATCAAAACTCACATTCTAGGATCCCCATTTATGGTGAAACCCATGATGATATAGTAGGATTCATTCATGTAAGAGATGTGTTAAGAGAAATGGAATCTGAAAATAAGATGAAGACGTTAGAGCAAATTGCAAGGAGTCCCGTATTTGCGTCTCAAGAAAAGATGGTCAGTGCATTACTCAAAGAGATGAAAGGAAGGAAAACACACATGGCAATAGTGATAGATGAGCATGGGGGGGTTGAAGGATTGGTAACATTAGAAGATCTGATAGAAGAGATCATTGGAGATATTGAGGACGAAACAGATTCTCCTCAATCAAGTCACTACCATTCCATTGATAAAGACACAATCATTACATCAGGAGAGATAGAAATTGAAGAAATTAATGAAATTTTTAAATCAGAATTACCAGAAGGGGATGATTATAGCACGCTCAATGGATTATTACATGAAAAGTTACAAGACATTCCACAAGAAGGCGACAAGTTAGAATTACAAAAGATAAGAATAGTTGTTGAGAAAGTTGTAAAAAATCTACCGGTAAAAATTAGAATAGAAAGGATTAGAAAATAAAGTTATTTTTTAGCAAAATATTCTTGTAGTTTTTGCTTTTTTTCTTTCATATGGAAAATGGATTCAGTATGAGCAAATGCTTCTTCGTATGATT
>JAOUNB010000046.1 GCA_029881195.1 Candidatus Nitrosopumilus sp. | reverse complement strand
TGGTGAGCTAATTGCACAGATAGAAATTGGCTCAATTAGAAATTCTCAAATCATTATTCCTCAAGCCGTACTTGATGAATTACAATCCCAGGCTTCAAATAAAAAAGAACAGGGATTCGTTGGTCTAGAAAAAATTAGAAAACTCAACGAACTATCTGGAAGTTTTGGATTGGAGATTGTTATCGCAGGCTCTCATCCTTCTACAGATGATATCAAGTTTGCTACTAGTGGTAGAATTGATGCACTAATATCTGATATGGCAAAACAAAATGATGCTGTTCTTTACACTTCCGATACTTTACAACATTTAGTTGCACAAGCTGAAGGTGTTTCGACTGTATTTCTTAAAACTAAGATGAAAGATGAAAAATTAGAATTTTTAAAATTCTTTGATTCTGAAACTATGAGTATTCATCTTAAAGAAAATCAATTTCCATTGGCAAAAAAAGGAATGCCTGGGTCTTTTTCATTAACTCACATCAATGATAAGATTCTTACAAAATCTTATCTGCAGATGATTTCATCACAAATACTTGATATTGCAAATGTGTTTGATTCAAGTACTGTTGAAATATCTAAGACCGGTGCATCTGTAATCCAATACCATGATTATAGAATTGCCATTACCTATCCTCCGTTTTCTGATTCTTATGAAATAACTATCGTTCATCCAATCATTAAACTGTCTTTGGAAGATTATGAAATTTCTAATGAGTTAATGGAACGATTGTCTGATAGAGCAGAAGGAATTGTAATTTCAGGCGCTCCTGGTTCTGGAAAAAGTACACTTGCATCTGGACTGGCAAATTTTTATCAGAAAAAGGGGAAAATTGTTAAAACATTTGAATCTCCTCGGGACTTACAAGTTGATTCTGGTATCACACAATATGGAAAATTAGATGGAAGTTTTGATAACACTGCAGATATTTTGCTTTTAGTTCGTCCTGATTACACTATTTTTGATGAAGTAAGAAGACGAGAAGATTTTAGAACATTTGCTGATTTACGCTTAACTGGAGTTGGAATGGTGGGAGTTGTACATGCAAACTCTCCACTTGATGCAATTCAACGTTTTATTGGAAAGATCGAATTAGGCATAATTCCGAATATCTTGGACACTGTGATTTTTGTAAGTGATGGAAGAATCGAAAAAGTATATGATCTAGAATTAAAAGTAAAAGTACCTTCTGGTATGACCGAATCTGATCTTGCAAGACCTGTAATTGAGGTGAAAAATTTTCAAGATAATGTCCTAGAACATGAAATATACACATTTGGAGAAGAGAATGTGATTGTTCCTGTTGCAAAACGAGTTCAAAAAGTTGGAATTGAAAAGCTTGCTGAAGATAAAATAAAAGATACTTTCAAAAGATATGATCCTAATGTGCAAGTTGCAATTTTATCTGATAATAGAGTAAAAGTACTTGTAAATGAACAATATATCCCATCTATCATCGGAAGGGGTGGTTCTAACATTAATGAAATTGAAAAATCACTACAAGTCCATATTGATGTGGTAGGAAAAAATTCTGAAAATCTATCATTATCATCAAATGATCTTCCATTTGCATTTTCAGAATCAAAAACTGCGTTACTTCTAACTGTTAGCAGAGAATACACATCTATGCATGCTGATATCTATGTAAATGATAAATTTCTAGAATCTATAAGGATTGGTAAAAAGGGACAAATAAAAATTCCAAAACGCTCTGACACTGCTAGAAAGCTAATTGATGCTGCATCTTCACAAAACGACATAAAATTATATCTTAAAGATTTTTAAAATTTTCAATAATCTTAGGATTTGCTTTTAGAAAAGTAACGAATTTTCTTAATTGTTTTATTGTTTTCGGATTAAGATGGTGCTCAATTCCTTCTGTATCTTGATTGGCAGTATCATATCCTACTCCCAAAATTTCTAAGAATTCTAATAAAATTCCATGGTTTTGTCTTATGCCTTCAGCTATTTGTCTCCCTTTACTTGTAAGATTAATTCCGCGATACTTTTCATATTCTAAAAATCCTCCTTCATCTAATCTTTGAAGCATCTTAGTTACGCTAGGCGCACTTACGTTCATATATCTTGAAATATCCAATGTAGTGGCATATCCCTTTAATTCGACAAGCTCTGCTATTATTTCTAAATAATCCTCCATTCTAGTACTTGAACGCGTTCTTTCGGTTTTGTGAGCAGCTTTTATTGAATCTAATCTCCTAGAATTTTTAGGCATCATACGTTCTTTGTATTTAATTTTAGTATAATTGAGTGTCTTTTGTATAAACTTGGTTACTCTTAGTTGACTTGAATGTGACACTAGTTGATCTTTGAATGTTAACTATTTTTTATAAAATATGTAATGGCATGATAGATCTCCTAAAGGAACGACTGGCAAATTTACAAAAAATCTCTGATTCAGCTAAACGAAGAGTCAATCTATATGCTGATATTGCAAAAATTGACCGCAAACATGCCAATGACTCATTGGGTGCTCTTCAGAAGGCTCCCGCGCCTGGTAAAAAACTCCAAAAAATTGGATTTTTGATGTTATGGATTCCAGAACCAACTGGCGTCACTTGTGCTGTTGGAGGTCCGATGATCGTTGCAGGGAGATATCTTGACAAGAAATACAATGGATCTACTATTCATGATATTGGTCATGAAACGAAAAATACACTTTCATCAATAAGTGAGTTTAAGAATTCTATAATGTAACACATTTAGTTTTTAAAAGGACTGAAAGAAATCTATTCATGACTACAAGATCACAAGTACTGATTCCTATTTTTATTGCTGCTGTGATTATTGGTGTAGTTGGTTTGATGTCTATTCCAAGTGAAAGTAAATTAGAATCTGTTGAGTTCCCTAGAGGTACCATAAAGGTTGATGATATTCCTTTAGAGGTACAGATTGCAGACACGGAGCCAAGACGTGTTCGTGGTTTAATGTTCCAAGATGAATTGCCCTATGATCAAGGAATGATCTTTGTATTTGAACAATCTGGTCTTTATTCTCTTTGGATGCTCAATATGCAATTTTCACTTGATATGATTTGGTTTGATGAAGACGGTAAAGTTGTACATATTGAAAAAAATATTCCTCCATGCAAAAGTCCTTTAGAAATTACAACTTGTCAAAGCATAGTGCCTGATGGTGAAGCAGTATATATCCTTGAAGTCACATCTGGATTTGTTGAACGAAACAACATCACAAAAGATTCTGTATTGAACATTATTTCTATTTAATTTTAAAAATCCTTATGTGAGACAATTTTAAATGGTTGTAATGAATAAAATAATATTAGTTTTAATTTTGATTAGTTTTGGAATTGTTGGTATTTTTTCATTTATTTTAATTTCCGAAGATTCCTTGGAATCTAATATTTCAAATTCTAGTTATGGCACTGATTTCACATTTAACGATGTAGAAAAAATACAAAAATCCCTTGCCACACAAAATATTTCTATGTCTCCTTCTATCCCAATAACTGATCAAACAATAGATCAGTATTGCACCTACTTTGATTCTATAAACACTATGCAAACTGTAGAGTATTGTGCTACTGCTGCGCTCTTAAATTCTGATGGAAAAACTATTGGAAATCTAAACATGGGTGGAACATATGATGATCCTGTTATGGCACTTGCGATAATTGATGCTTCACCCTCATTGAATTCGAAAAAGGATGAGATCAACATTGTTTTTCAGACCATGATTCAGACATTGATTTGTGATTGCTGGAAAGTACATCGTCCAGGAGGTTTTGAATCTATACAATCTTGGCTTGACGCTGCCGAAGAAAAATACGCCATGTCTTCTCAAACCACACTCAAATCTGAAATTACGGGTTTAGAAAACAAGAGTTTAATCTTGGAGATTACCTCTACTGATGAATCTTATTTGTGGACATTAATTGTTCTTAACTAGTTTGATTATATACGGCAAAATTTTTTGATTGACAATTACAATGATTGAACAATTGTGGCTAATTCTTTTAGGATTTGCAGCTGGAATTTTAGGTTCGATGATTGGTCTTGGTGGGGGAATAGTTATAGTTCCAATATTGACATTTCTTGGGTTTCCTCCCACGACTGCTGCAAGTAACAGTCTTTTTGCTGCATTGAGTAATGCTGTTGCATCTACTATTTCATATTCTAAACAAAAAAGAATCGAACTCTCTCTGGGATTGAAACTTGGATTACTTTCAATTCCTGGTACTATTTTGGGTGCAATAATTTCAACTGACGTAACGCCTGATATTTTTAAAATTTTATTTGGTTTTGTATTGATAGCATCAGCAGCTTACATTTTTCTGAAAAAAAAAATTGAAAATAAAGAAAAAATATTATCTAAACAAATAATGATTTTTGCAATAGGTGCAAGCTTCTTTGCAGGAATCATTTCTGCATTTTTTGGAATAGGTGGGGGCATTATCTTTGTTCCTTTAATGATTGTTGGAATGGGAATGACCATGAAAAGGGCAGCTCCTACGTCTCAATTGATATTGTTATTCTCCTCCTTGTCTGGAGTTATTTCGCATAGTCTTCTTGGCCATCCTGATTTTACTCAAGCAGGATTCCTGGCAATTGGTTCTTTTGCTGGAGGATTGATTGGTGCACGGTTGTCTGTTGATATTAAAGAAAGGTATCTGCAGATTGTGGTTTCTGTTGTGATTTTGGTTGCTGCAGGTAAACTTTTTTTTGATTCATTAATAGGTAATGTTGAATTTCTTGGATTTTAGACTAAACTAATTCTTGCAGTTTCATACTTATTTTGTAAAATAATTGCTCATCTGATCTGGGAATTGATGAGGACCTAGTTAACTTTAGTATTTTATTTATCTTGGTGGTTCTTTCTTTATTCTGTAAATGTTTCTTTTTGAAAGAACAATTGTTTCACCTTCTTGGTTGGTTCCTTCATAATCAATTCCAATTTTTCCAAATTCATCGTCAATATCATCTTTTTGTGATACTGTAAATTTTAATTTCAAAATTTGATTAGTACGTAATGTCTTTAGAAATCGAGTGTTTCTATATTTCCATTCTGGATCTCCATCTGTTCCAATAAAAACAATATGGTTTCCGTAAATTTGATTCAGTCTTGTAAACTCTCCTTCCATTCTTGATAGGATTGCTCTGCCTGAAACTATTTTTTGTTCTTCCTTTTTTCTATCCTCTAAGAATGCGTTTCTGACTCTTGAAAAATTTAGATATTCTTCTAATTCTTTATCTGAAATACTGCATGTGGAATAAAATGAATCGCCTACTCTAAATTCTGAAAATTTTTTCATTGTTATCTTGATTCATCAACACAGAAAACTATCTCTGATGATAAATATGCATTTTCTGATACTAGAAAATTAAATGCGTCTGCAATTCTTTGATTGTTTGGCACTGAACCCGTTACAGAACCTGGGAAAATTGTAAACATTCTGATTTTTGAACTAAGAACGTCACTTAGTTCTTGATTAACTGTGGTTGTAAATGGTCGTAGCGCTCCTCTGAAAACTTCTACTTGTGCTCTTTGTGTACCTGTAACTTTCTTTCCAATTGGCAAGTCTGGTCCAATTATCATGATTGCCCCTTTTGCATCTTTGTAAAGACGTGGGTCTTTACTTCCACCTGGAACAAATTGTTCAAGTGCTCTTTGTGCAACTATGGCTGGAGTTGAGATAAATTTTTCAGTTAATGCTTCCCACTCATTTCTTGATAATTCTGTTAATTTTGATATATCTGGTAGTTTTCCAGTTAGATGAATAACACCTAGGATATCTCCAATGTTAGTTTTTGCAGTATTTAACCATCTTTCCACTTCCTCAGGATTCTTTATGTCAATCACATGAGCGTGAAATTTACTACTGATGTGTTCTTGTAATTCTGTTGATGTTGATTCAGATATGAAACATGCTACTTTTCCTCCATTTTTCTCAACATGTTGTGCCAAAAACTCAACTCGTTCAGCATCTTCTTTATCAGTTGCATCAATTGTAAAAACAACTGCTTTTCCTGTAAAATCTGGTTGATGAACTCCAGGCGTGGTGGTTCCAATATGTGGTTTCACTGGATAAAATACTCTGTCTCCTGGAATTACTTTACCGTTAATTATTTTTGCAATTTCATCATCACAAAGATTGAGTACTGATTCTGCGACTTGACTTTGTGATAGAAACTCCTTGTTTGCAATCATATGTGATGTGTTGTTTTGAACTTTTTCTGCTATGGTCTGTATTTTATTTAGTAGATTTGTAAATGTCTCAGCTAATTTTGAAACGTCTTTGCCATTTGCAAGTTTTGTTGCTGCTTTTACAATTCCTTCTTTGACAATGTTTTCATCTTCTCCTAATAATGGAAGCAATTCTTTGTTTGCTTCATCTACTTCTGTTGGAATTAAATCTTCAAATCCACTAACTCTCATAAATTCTGCCGCAGCTTTTGGGTAAACTGTTTTGTAAATTCTATCCGAATGGACTGGTCCCGGATTTGTTGCAATTGAAATGATTCCCTTATCTGTTAATTCCCATGACATTAATTCTGCTAATCTA
Organism: Candidatus Nitrosopumilus sp.; assembly: GCA_029881195.1. Lineage (GTDB taxonomy): Archaea > Thermoproteota > Nitrososphaeria > Nitrososphaerales > Nitrosopumilaceae > Nitrosopumilus. Next base: position 4,985 of record JAOUNB010000046.1, on the reverse strand, counting down.
TTTTTTGCACCTTGTGATGCCGTATATGGACTTCTAAATCTGTAGGGTCTTTGTTCTAATGGTCTTTCTTCTGTAAAAAATGTTGAAATTGTAATTATTTTTCCACCTTCTTTCATTACTTTTAGCGCCTGAACAGAGCCCCAAAATGTTCCGGTTAGATGAATTCCTATTGTACTTTTAAACTCATCAAGTGGAGCATTTGCAAAACAAGTAACAGGACCTGAAACTCCTGCATTATTAATAATATAATCTAAAATTACGTTATCATTTTTTAGTATGTCAAACATGTTGTTCATTGCTGTTTCATCGGCAACATCAACTCCTGCAAAAATTCTAACTGATGCATTTGTCCCTTGAGGGATCCTCCCTTCAAGTTCCTTTGCTGCTTCTTCTAATGGTTCTTTTCTTCTTCCAAGAATTATCACGCTTGCTCCTTCTTCAATGAATTTTGTAGCAATGGCTTTGCCTATTCCAGTTCCGCTTCCTGTGACTAGGGCAATCTTGTTTTGGAATTTTAACATAGTTAAGGATTCAAACATTCTGTGATATTTAATTTGATTGATCTCAGTGTCTTTTTTCTTGATATCTTTATTTGTGGGTATGGTTGATGATTTTTAATGCATGATACAGAACCCGATACGTTTGTTTATCAAACGTGGCCTGAGAAATTTTGCAATATGCTAAAAGAGATTGGGGTTGATTCTGAACCCAAAGAAATTGGAACTGATGATGTTGAAAAAGGTGATTACTATAGTAGATATTTTGCTCATACCGCGAGAATGATAACTAATAGGGGGTGTCTTGATGTCAAGAATTCAAATATTGACACAATACAGATTATTCAAAAGGGATAAAAATGCAAGATCCAGATCCACTTCCTTGGGGCGCCTTAGATAGGTTTCAAGCACATTTCATTGTAAAAAAAGAATCTGGTGCTGCTGTTGGAAACTATGTTGCAAAAACAAAACTTTCAACAAAAGGTCATTTTGCAGCAAAAACTGTTCAAAAAGTTGAATGGGTTGGGGCTGGAAGTTTAGCATCAAAACTCAATGCAGATGATGAACTAAATGAGATGATTGCTAAACAATCCGTTAGGGATGCAACAATCTACGTTGAACCTACTGATGGCGCAATTCGAATTAGAAATAAATGGAATAATCATCTGGCTTTTGGAATTACCAAAGAACTTTTTGACATTTATGACAGAATCGCTGGTCACATAAAATCCGTTTAGGCCTTCCACCAATCCAACGCAAGAAAATCAACTTTGTCTTTTCCTTTTGGGATTGCTAAAATGAATTGTTTTCTGACTGTTGTTGCGAGTCGTCCTGCAAGAACAATTCCTGTTGCTGAAATAGATTCATTTCTAGTATAAACTTGAATTAAAAATGGCGCATGATCAATTCCCGGACCTTTCTCATAAACAGCAAAATCACAACCAAATTTTATTCCTGGATTGATGATGTATCCTTTATCTCGAAAATTTTTGTAAACCAAATATTTTTTATCAAATTCATGAACTTCTTTTTTACAAATCTCAATTAACTCTTCTGCTGTAATTTTTTGTTTTGATTTTGTAATTGTAATTTTTTTATTTTCTAAGAGATATAATCCTTCAATTAGGTCCAAAATCAATGGCGCATCAATTTCTTCAATTTTTGGTTTTGGAATTCCTATTGGCTTTCCATAATATCCTTGACTGAAAAGTTTACGTGAATTCTCAATATCCCAAATAATAATTCTATTTTCTATTAATTCGCTTTTCATCGGTTTTTTAAAATATTTTATGTATATGAATTCTCTAGTTTATCTCAACATTTTTGTAAAATATTAAAAATAAAGTAAAAATTAGGATGAATCGTTTATAAGCTCAATGCCAGTAATATGAAAGAATCTGACACTCTTTGACACTTGTCTGACATCTCTTCAATTCCTTCTATCACATCTTTAATCAACATCAATTCTTTTGTGGATGTCACCTCGTTTAGAAGTTTAATTGTGGCGTCTCTATATTTTATGTCAATTTCTCTTTCAATTGTCTGTGTTTCTTGAGCTAATTCAATTGCATTTGCAGTGTTTGTGTTGAGGCTTCTAATGATTTCATTTAACTTGTAGACTTCATCAACAACTAGTTCGATTAATTTTGTAATGTCTTGATCAAGTTTTGAACTTTTTAGTGTGGCTGGTTTTACGTTTGATAGTTTGAATGAAATACCTGTGATATATCCTGCAATTTCATCCATTGTGTATGCTGTATTTAGAAGATTTTCTCTGTTCATGATTAATCCTCCGACATCTGCTACTTCACGGGTGATCTTTCTTCTTAGACTTTCCACTTCTTCCTCAATGGTGGAAATCTGTTCTAATGCATTCTTAATTCCTGTCTTATCCTTTTTCATCATAAGTTCAGGAAGTGTAGCTAGTTCTCTGGCAGCATTTAGAATTCTGTTTATTTCGTCTTGTAAAACTGCTATAGCCTTTCTTTTTGCTTGAACCTCAAGCTCTCCGCTATACATAACAGAATGTAAAAAATCTTCAGGTAATTTAAATCCTTTATGATTTTTGATGTTTTTTAAGCATGTTTACATCAAATTTTTATCATGTGCCACTTTTTTTTGCCCTCTGTATAATGTGATTACTTCTTCATTAGTTGATGCATCTTCAACTGCTTTTTCAACTCTAATCTTTCCAGTAAACTTTGGAAATCTCAATGCAAGACCTGCCCCTTTTCTTATCACATCTTTCGCAGCTTTGTGAATTGGACTGAGTGTGATTTCTGACGCAACAACTTCTATTACTAACTCTGGTTCAAACCATACATCAGCTTCCATCTCACTTATAATGCGTGGATTTTTTTTGATTGTAACTTTTGGATGTAAAATCTGATATAATTGATCCAAAGATTCGTCTGAAAATCCTGTTCCTACTTTACAAATACTTGGAAATGTGTCTTCATCTTCATTGTATGTTGCTAACAGCAGTGTTCCATAATTACCCGTTCTTCTTCCCTTTCCAAAAAACCCTCCTATTACCACAAGATCTAAACTATCTCCTAATTCATTTTGATATTCTCGTTTTAATTTTAGCCAATAACTTCCTCTTGAACCTGCTTGATATGGTTTGTCTAGCATCTTTAACATCAAACCTTCACTTCCTGCATTGATGCTATTTTCCATAAAATCTTCAATCTCATTTTCATCTTTAACGATATTCATGGGAATGTATTTTACAAAATCATTCTCTTTTACACTTTTTTCTAATTTTTCTCTTCTCTCTTTATAGCTTAATTCCAAGCAACTTTTTCCATTACAATACAAAATATCAAACAAATTCACTGTGATTGGATATTGTGTGACTGCTTTCTCTATTTTGTATTTCCTTCTTCTATGCATTAATTCTTGAAATGGTAGAAACTCTCCTGTATTTTCATTCATTGCAACAGCTTCTGCTTCTAGTATGATGTTGTCTACTTGAATCATTTTAGGAATTTTTTCTATGATATCTGGATAGTAATTTGAAATATTTTCTAAACTTCTAGAAAACAACACTACTTTTTTTCCTTCTATGTGGAGTTGAACTCTTTCTCCATCTAATTTGTATTCTGCTGCAAACCGTTTTCCCATTCTCTCAATTGCTTCTTTTTCACTTTTCACTCTGTCTGCAAGCATTGGCCTAATTGGATTGAACAAAATTATTTCAAATTTTTCAATTCCTTCAATACCCTTGGTGACAATGGTTTCAGCAACTTTTCCTAAATCACTGGAGACATTGTATGCATGTTGTAATATTTTTCTATTATTTTTATCTCCTGAAAATGCTATTGCCAATGCATCCATTACCGTATTCTCTGCAATTCCTAATCTCAAAGTCCCCAACAAAATTTTTAAAATGTAACTTGCCTCTAACGGATTTGCGTCATTTAGTAAACTCGATATGTACTTCATCTTCATGTCTTGTGAACGAGAGCCTTCTAACTTGGCAATTTTGAATAATGTTTCATAGACTCTTTCTACTGTTATGTCTTCTACAAGAAATGTTGTTTGTGTTTTTTGTTCCAATATCACTGATGCGGCATGTCCTAGATCTCCTCCCTTTCTGTATTCATCCTCTATTCTCTTAATTGGAATTCCTGATGACTTTGAAATTGATCTAATTGCAAGTTTTTCAGCAACTCCTAATTCGATTCCCTCAAAATCAGGCCTTAGCTTTCCTTGTATGAGATATACTATTTTTGAAATAACTTTGTGAGGTGTCTTCTCAAATAGATCCACTAGAAATTGTGTCAACTCTAATCTCTTTCTAGTGGATTCCATTTTGTAGAAAGAATCAACTAAAATAGAAAACTCCATCTATTTCTCTACGTAATCCTGAATAAAAGTTTGAATTAGATGTATCTATAAATTGTAGGTTTGTCTAACTTTGAAATTTCTGAGACTAATGCAAAGTTGTATAGAGGATATGATTTCTTATATTGTTTCATAAAACTCCATGCAACATCGTGTGTTTTGAATTTTGTTCTAATGCCATCAATTTGGTTTTTTCTTCCAAACACATCAAATACTATTATTGAATATTCTCTGGGACGATTATGTGGTTTTGCTTTAAGAAGCCATACAAGTGCAAAAGTGAGTACTGTTCCTAAAATCACATATTCTCCAGCTACTTTGAAAAATGTCATAAAAATTCCTGGTATTGTTTGCCCAAATAAAACGACTACAAAATTTGAAAATGATATCAATGCTAATGCAGTAAAAATATAAGTTTTCCAATCAAAGATTTTTTGAAAACTACTCATTGCCTATTTTTAGATAACTCTTTTTTCTTTTAACTATTTCCTATGATTTTCAATATCCGATGTAACTAGTCTGGGTCTTCGTAGTTTTCTTTCTTCTCTGAACCTGAAATATTTCCACCTGCGCCTTCCATTGGCTTCATCTTTTCTTCAAGCACGTTCATCCTTGCCCTGTATCCTTCTGCATATTCCA
>JAOUNB010000009.1 GCA_029881195.1 Candidatus Nitrosopumilus sp. | reverse complement strand
ACAATCCCATATGTGGGGTTGATGGAGTAACATATGGGAATATGTGTGGTCTTAATGCTGAACATATGGCAATGCAACATCACGGTGAATGTATTATCTCTTCATCTATGAATTCAAATGAATCATTTTCATTACTTCCAAGTGAATTAGAACAAAAAATGACTTTAGATCCTAATCTTATTGTTATCGATATGCGAGATTCAAATTTGTACATGAACGGACATATTGAAGGCTCTTCGGTTGATGTAATGGAAGGTGCAACTCTTGAAAAGAGAATTAATACTATGTTTGATAGAATTCCTAAAGTAATGGAAAATATCCATGTAGTACTTGTTGGTGATTCTGAAAGTAAAACAGCAGATTCGGTACAAATAATGAATAATGCAGGTATCAAAACATCTTATCTTGCAGGTGGAATTCAATCATGGGGTAATGACCTTGCAATAAAGATGACTCCAACCCTGATGTCTTCTGAAGAATTATATCAGCAAATACAAAATCAAGATGACATCTATCTTCTTGATGTACGAGAACCTTCTGAATTAGAAACAACTATGATCTCAGGAAGCAAAAATATTCCATTAGATGATATTTTTATTGAAGGAAATTTATCTGAAATTCCAACTGATAAACCAGTAGTTGTTATTTGTGGCTCAGGAAATCGTGCAACTATCGCAACATATGAGCTAGCACAACATGGTATAGATTTCCAAGTGTTAGATGGAGGTATCAAAGCTTGGGATAATTATCTAGAAGAAAATAATCTACCTAAACAATAATCTTTGAAAATTATTCCTACATGCGTCCATTTTTATCCTCAATTTAGTGGTCGAGTCTTCGTGGGCCCATGGAATTTCTTTTTCAATTCAAATAGTTCAAACGACTAAGAAGTAAAACCATCAAAATCTATGTCTAAAACAGAGATTTTCAATAACCTTGTCTTTTAGGCTCAATTCTGAAGAGTTCTAGATATTGTTATTATCTGGATTAGAAAAAAATTCTGATATGGGATTCAAAAAAGGTATTCACAAATGTGTAGAATGTGAGAAAAAAATCAAAGAAAATCCTGATGATATAGGAATGTGTAGTAAATGTGGCGCAGCGGAAACTCGTCTTGAAAAAACAATATACAAAGAATTAATCGATGATGGAAGTTTTCCATGATTATAAAAAAATGAAAGTAGTCTTCTGTGTCGATTAGATTTTGGAATCACAATTTATTTTCTTAAAACGTTCAAACCTTTTTGGATTCGTCTAAAAATAAAAAATAATTGAACAAGACTTATGGTTTTGCCTAATCATGTTCGACAAGTTTTGTAACTGTGGCAGGTTTTACACAAACAGAACTATCATCAGAATTTTTGAAGACTAGAATCATTCCATCTTTGCATGTTACATCTTGCTACTGGAATTTTTCCCCAATCTGCTTTAGTGGTGCAACATGTGATTGTGATTCATCTTCATGCGATGATTCAGAGTTTTTGTCTACATTTGCATGAACTATCTTGATTAATTCCACTAGTATTGATGGTTCTATTGGAGTATCTTCTGATGGTGAATTAAATCCAATTGTAATATCATCCTGATTCTTCAAAGATGGTTAAGAAAGGAGAGTTTTTGGAATAATATTTTCAATCCTAAGTTTTGCATGGATTCCTTTGATGGTTATACCTATGCTCTTGTTTAGTAAATTTTCTTTTTTATTTTCTCAGTTTTGTGCTAATCTACATTATTTTTTATCTGCAAAATAATGGTTGAGTTTCTAGTGGATCATTAGAATCTTTTTTTCTAACGGATTCAAACACACGAACTGTTCATGTTGATTTAATATTTTTGCTCAATTTATACACATGAATATTTTTGTGATAATCTTAAAAAATTTGAGAAGATGATTATTGTAAAAAGATAGAAAAAGAAAGAGCATTCTTTCTATTTTCTCATTTTCATTGCCATTTTAGCAGCAATTCCCCAAGAGAACAAGGTAAAACCAATTGGAAATACTCCACTAGTAAGTATTTGAGGTACTGGTTCTAGAGTCATGCTTCCTGAAGAATACATTGCTGCAACAATCGGTAAGGCAATCAGACCGATTACTCCAAGTTTTGTCTTTGTGCTCTTGGAGACTGTTTGTATGTTGTATGTACTCATGTTTTATCAATTAGTATAACGTCTTAGAAGTACTTGAGATGGTGCTAACTTTTTGGTATTGTTTTGTTCTCATATTGAATTAATGTGTGAGTATACAGTTCAATATCTGAACTCCCATGCGTAAATATGATTTTGTTTTTCTATAAAATTCAAGAATAATCACCACAAGCCTATTCTTTGAATGTAATATCGTCTCTACGAAAAATTTCTGCTCATTTACTTCTATCGTATGCTATTTTTTTATCGTGATGTTTGGGCATGTTTCTGTACCTTCTTTTTTGCAAGTGGTTTTGATAAATCGATCAAAATCTTCTTCATCAAACAGCTGCCAACCCATCTTGTGTATGTCCAAATCATATGACCTATAGTCTTCCATTATATCTCCAAACCATGCTCGATACAAATCTTCTTCCTGTTTTGCCTGTTCATGATTGTTAAAGAATTTTAGTTCAATCCAGTCTATATTGCCGTTGGTTCTTGCTGAAAAGTCGCAGTATGGTGCATTCGCAAGATGATCTTTCATCTCAGCCAATCTTGTTACAAAATCTTTTGAAGACGTAAATTTTATTGTTATCAGACGTAAAATTGACATGTTAACCTGATTAAGATCCACCATAGTGGTATAGCCATGAATTATGCCTAATTTTTCCAATCGCGTGATTCTCTTTCCTATTCCACGCTCAGACATGTTTGTTCCCATTCCTGCAAGCTTTTTAACAATGGTTCTAGTTGAATCCCTTGCGTTTGCAATTAACAGATTTAGAATCTGTTTATCTATTGCATCGATTGTAATCTCCTTTTTAGACTGCGTGAGTGGTTCGGTCATAGTCATATACCCAAAAAATCACTAAATGCAAAGATACCACCATGTGTTCAAAAATTGAACCAATGTTGTTAAAAAAATTCAAATTATGAACTACTACTGTCAAGAGATTAGTATTTGATGTAAAAGGTCAGAGATAATAAAAATATTAATTCTCATAACGATAAAACACCTCATTGTTTTGATTAATTTTTAAATTTAAAACAAGGCAATTTTATTGCTAAATTACTCTCATGTTTTAAATGATGGTTTGAACCAAAATTCCATGTAACAACAAGATATGAGATGTTGCTTACAATAATAATTGAACTTTGTTATTTTTATAATTTGTAAAAAAATAATGTCTAGAATTCAATAATTACACATATTCAAAATATTTGAATTCTATATTATTTACAATTGATTGTCAATTCATGGTCAGATGCCCCATTGATCTCAACTATGGTTTGTTGTCCCAACAAATCTGTTCCCTCAAAGTCTAAAGATTTGATAGTTCTTGGTACATCAAATGGTATCGTCATGTAATCACTCTTAACAATGATTTTACCAGATGTTAGACCATCAAATTCAATGTTTCCTGGAGGTATTCGTATGGTTTCAGAAGTATTTGTAGAGATCTTATCAGGTAAGTTAAAAAATAATCCTAGATCTGCAAATCGTTCATCTAAACTAGTCAAGGGTGCCAATACGGGAATATCTTCACATTCATAGTTTGTTATAGTTATATCAACAAACACAAGTGATGAGACTATGACCATGCTACCTATAATTACCGCAACTATAATTGATGCACCTATCACAATAGAAGATGGAACTCCCATTGCAGGAAGAATTGCATTGGCTGCCTTGAGTTCAAAACTTAATACTTTTGATGCAGTTTTTATCCCTTCAAAGGTTTTATCTGTTATATGAATAGAATTTTTTAATTTTTCATACACATCTCTTGGTAAATCATCTTTATAATGATCAAGAATGGGTTCAAGTTCTTTTACAGAATCATACCACTCTTCTGCATTTTCAATTTTCTTTTTTGTCTTTTCAAATTTTTTTAGAAAAGAGATTATCGCTCTTTTGGCCTTTCTTTGTTTGTCTTTTTCTTTATTTGAAACATGAAATATACCAGACGACATTACTATTGTTTTGTTTAAAAAAAAGATATGTTCTAGTTGATCAATGTTATAAATGATTAGCTAATCTTCTATAGAATAATCACATCAATATTCAACATTAATCAATATTAAAACATCCTGAGACGTATTAAAAATATTTTCTGAAAAATAATATTGTTTTAGTATTTTTATAAAATCTAATTAATTCATTTTACGTCTGTTTTGATTTTTGCCAAAACTAATTTAATAAAAAACGGTTGAATCTACAAAGATTTGAGTTTTGAGTTACCTAATGATTGTTTAGTTGTGTCTGGGAACGATGGGATTTGAACCCATGATCTCCAGCACCCGAGGCTGGAAGTATAATACCAAGCTAACCTACGTCCCCATAAAATAACTACATAGGTGAAATTTTAACGGTGATGCTATCCTCTCTAGGCGTAATAAGAAAGGGATCGGCCAAATTACCTAACCATTGGACGATGGTAAGCTAGCAGATAGTTCCTTATGATGGAATAGAATTCAAAAAGAATGAATTGAGAATTTGTTATTTTAAAGCTGAATGATATTTCGATTAAGCAGCCATTGTAATATTATAGAGTATTCATCATCAGAAATTTCATTGTCAATCCACGATTTAGCATTAGTCTTAATCCATATTGGAATTTCAGATTCAGAATAATTTGGACTTTTGGCAAAAGGGATATGAATTAGTCGTTCTTTGATTAGAAATCCCATTGTTTTTGCATATGTTTTGTCGTCTATTGAATTTTCAATCCACAGTGTCGTGGGCTGTTTTACCCAAGATGGTATTTGAACAATATTATACCCAATAGTCACAACAAAAGATGCTCTATTAGTATTGCCAACAGAATCTTTTGTTTCGCATCTGACAATTGTCTTACCTAGTTTGAAAGTAGCACCTGAAATTTTATCGCATTGAACCTGAACTCTTCCATCAATATTGTCTATTGCCTCCACTTTGAAATCTACTTGAATAGGATTTTTAGATAAGATGTAGATATCATTAGGAACGAAAAGTTTAGGGGACTCATAGTCAATAATTGTAGATGGATTTTCTTGCATATCGCCTGATGCAGTTGCAGAAAATAGTGATATGGACAAAACTGTAATTAAAAACAATCCCAATTTTTTAGTTCCCAAGTTAGATTTTTCCATATTCATGACTCCATTTTATTGAATTAAACATTGCGTCATAATTATCAGTGACAGGGATTGATAATCTTATTCAAACATAATTTGTTTTTTTTAGTAATTAGAAGAGTTTTTGGTTGTTTTTCAAAATTTTCACATATACATGACTCATTACAATAATGCAATACAAATTATTAAAATATTCATGATTGAAAATTCTAATTCATTTCGTTATCAGGCTTACTATTCAGCATTAAAAATTTGTAAATGTTGCTATAAGGAATTTGAAAATTGAGCGGGTCTAAAGGGATTCGGACCCTTGACAACCGGATTAAGAGTCCGGTGCGCTACCTGGCTGCGCCATAGACCCACCAAAAGGGATATGCCCAGAGTTGTTATTAATCTTAAGATTTTAAAATAAATGAAAATTTAGTTTTGGGTTTTTGCTTCAATTTCATTGTACTTTTCAATAATTGCAGTTAGTGCAGTTGAAACTGGAACATCGTTCATCTTTTTCTTTTCGGCAAGAAGTTTTTGGTATGCATCTAGTGTGATGTAAACTGGAATTGAACCATTTCCTTCTAGTAAACCTCTAACGTTGTAAAGAGCTGTTTCCATTCCTCTCTCAGCAGATTTTGCAAATTTTGCTTTATCCATGATTGCTCCTAGCGGACCAAATGGCATTTCGTAATCTACTGACATGGTTACTCTAGTGAGATTATTCCCTAATGCTTTGAATTCATTTGTAATTTGCCACTTCTTAAATGGACCTTCAATTTGTTTTGCTGTTATCTTTTCATTTCTAATGAATTCAGTTGTCTCACAATCCCACTCTAGACGTTTACCGCTAAAGTCACCGATAATTCTAAAGGTTGTACCAACACCCATTCCTTCCTTGATATCCATAGGAACTACAGTCATACCTACTGTTTCATTTTTTATTTGGTCAGAAACATGTTCTGGCCTTGCAAAGTAGGTAAAAACATTCTCTACAGGTGTCTTAATATCGATTGATTTTGTTACGAGGGTCAACGATTGAGTTTCTTGTCAATAAGGATTTAAAGGTTTTGAAGATTTCCCCATAATAATTGATTTACAATATATTCATGTGAAATAATAATATCTTTGAATGGCCAAAAAGCGATCAGTTTTTCTGATCTTGATTTTGATATTTTCATCAGTCGCATTTTATGATGAAGCGTATGCTCATTCAATGTTTAATTCTGCAGAGCAATTTGAGGCTGGGTACAGAGTTCAGGTAGCCACATTACCTGAATTTCCACAAGTTGGAGAACCATCCCAATTTTTGGTAAAAGTAACTGAAGGATTTGAATACAACGAAGTAGATAGATTTACAATGGGAATTCGAATTTTTTTTAATGACCAACAAGTAGATACAATACCTCCAAAATCCATCGAAGGTTCTCATTGGGATTTTGATTATGTTTGGAGACAGCAAGGAAACCATATTGTAAAGATTGACTTGTATGATATGAGTGGAAAAGAAGGCATCATAACTTATACTTTTAACATGGGAACCCAAAGCCCATTTGGGATAATCTTCTTTAGTGCGATAATTGTTGGTGCTTTAGTATTTACAGGAGTAATAATCTACATTTACCTGCCAAAAATTTTCAAAAAACCTAAACTGTAGATTTTATAGTCATTTTAGAAATTCTGAATGCAAATAATGTGGTTAACAATACCATAGCAAATAACCAGATTCCAATTCCCAAGTGAATTGCCACTAGTACTGCATGAAGTTTTGTGTCAATGACCAAGGCTCCAAGTGTAATTTGTGTAATTACCAATGCAGTGGCAAGAGAGCTTGTAATTTTTATTTTCAAGTCAGAATTCTTATTGAGTAGACTTGCAACCATCGTTGCAATTACTAATACCCCAGTGGTTGCAGCAATTGTTCTATGAATCCATTCAATAAGATATTCTTCTGATGGCATTACTCCGTTTGGACATAAAGGCCATTCAGGACACGTCAGTCCAAGTCCCGCAGCTGAAATGTACCCACCAATAAACATCAGTGAATATAAGACTACCATTGTTGTTAATGCAAGAAACTGAATTGCCAAAACTATTCTACTATGAAACTACCTTGCATGCCTTGTAATGCATGTCCTGGAACTGTACATATGTAATAGTAAGTTCCTGGTGCACCAGCAGTAAAAGTGACACTTCCACCTTCACCTGGTTTTAACGGGTTTGATGCAGATGCAATTGCAGAATCCATTACTATACTGTTAAAGTCTTCAGGATTTGTAACAACACCAAATGCATGAAATGATTTACCAAGATTATTGGATGTAACAGTTACCTCATCACCTGAATTTACTTTAATTTCTGGATTATGTCCATCTTCTCCGGGTAATGCATTAAACGCCAAAGTTCTGAAATCGCTAGACTCTACAAAGTCCAAAATAAAGTCATGAGATACACCAGTTGGGGCCGCTGCAGCTTGAGAGCTGCCACCTTGTGAAGGACCAACGATAATTTCTCCAACCATTCCTTGTTCCCTATGACCTGGAACTGTACATATGTAATAGTAAGTTCCTTCTTCGCCTGCAATAAATTCTGATGAGCCGGCCTCACCTGGTTTTAATGGATTTGATGCTGATGCTACTTCACTTCCAGGAATTATTCCACCAAATCCTTCAGCATCTTTAGTGACACCAAAAGAGTGAAAGGATTTTCCTCCATTATCTACATTGAACACGACTTTGTCTCCAACATTCATGTTGATTGTTGGATTGTTATCAGGTTCTCCGGGCAATGCATTAAACGCCAAAGTTCTAAAGTCTGATGATTCAATAAATACAAGATCCTGTGTAATGGTTTTTCCAGTTTGTGCCGCAGGAGCCGCATGATCACCACTACCTGCCATCATTGCAACAACTGGAGCTGGTTCTGATATCCAATAGTCCCACATTGAAAAGAATATTACTCCGCCGACAATACAAATGCCTAACATAATTATCATCATTTTTCCGGTTCTAGCTGAAGTTGTCCTGTAAACTGTTTGGTTATTCTCGTGACTCATTTCATATATCTCCTAATGTGATGGATTCTTTGCCTCAAATGGATAGTAATACTTGCCACCTACACCAAATGGATCTTCGGTATTTGCAAGTTGTCCTTTTCCAGAACTGTAAATCATGTTTGCTAAGAAGATTGCCATACTGACACCAATAATCATTGCACCAACAGATGCAATTTGGTTCATAGCAATCCATTCTGGAATTGGAGGATAATCGAAAATTCTTCTTGGCATACCATACAAACCAAGCACGTGTTGTGTGAAAAATACCAACACTGTTCCTATAAAGGACATCACAAAGTGGATTTTGCCCATTGTTTCATTATACATTCTTCCTGTAACGTATGGGAACATGTAGTAGAGGAAAGCAATTGAGCCAAATGCAATAGTTCCCATCACAAAGAGATGGAAGTGACCAACTACCCAGTATGTATCATGTGTTGAAAAGTCTAGTGGCATGGCAGCATTTGCCACCCCACCTGCACCTGCAGAGAAGAATAATGCAATACCACCAACTGCCCACATCATTGGTGTTGAAAATTTGATTCTAGAATTCCACATTGTTGCAATAAAGTTAAAGACGTGCATTGCAGATGCTGGCACTGCTGCAAGAGTTCCTACCATAAAGACTGTTTTTTCGGTAAATGACATGCCTGTTGCATACATGTGGTGTGCCCATGACGAAAATCCAACTATAGACAATAAGACAAATGCGAATATTCCAGAGTTGAAACTGTAAATTGGTTTTCTTGAAAATCTTGGGATTATTTCATACATCATTCCAATTGCGGGAATTACTAATACGTACACTTCAGGATGAAATGTAAACCAAAACAAGTGTGCATATGCAATTGGATCTCCACCCATCGCAGGATTGAAGAATCCACTAACACCAAGTCTGTCGGTAAGTAGCATTAATAGTGCTGCTGCAAAGGTTGGGATTGCAACTAAAATAATCAAAGATGATGACAAAAATGACCATGCCAAAAGTGGAACTTGCCCAATTGACATGTCTGGATGTTTACATTTTAGAATTGTGACGATAAAATTAATGGCACCAAGTACTGATGAAATACCTAAGATTTTTAAGCCAAATATCCACATGTCAGCAGCTGGACCTGGAGCACTGATAATTGAGTAAGGAGGTGTTGCATACCATGTAAAGTCTGCGAAGCCTAACCAAATGAGTGCACCTGCTGGTGGAATCATCCAAAATGCAATTGCATTGAGTTTTGGATATGCCATATCCTTGTACCTAACCATAATTGGAACAAAGTAGTTACCAACTGAAGATGCAAATGGTATGATAAATAAAAAGATCAACGTAGTACCGTGAACGGTAAATATTCTGTTAAAGGTCATTGCGTCACCAATAATTTGTGCACCTGGTAAGAACAATTCTGCTCTAATTGCAAGAGCTAATGCACCACCTAAGAATAAGAATCCTAGTGACGAAATAAGGTAAAGTAAACCAACATCAGTATGGTGTGTTGAAAACATTATTTGCCAAATTGGACGTGGTTTTTGTAGTTCTAGAACCATCAGTTAATTCCTCCAAATAGTTGAGATAAAAGCGTTATCAAGATGATGGTTCCTCCACATATAATGTTCCTCTCATATTATAGTGAATTAATCCACAATATTCTCTACATTGAATATCATGTTCTCCGACATCAGTTGGTGCAAACCACACAGTATTAACTCTACCAGGAATTGCATCCATCAAAATAACATAATCATGAATGTTAAATGAATGATTAACATCTTTAGAATGTATTTCAAACTTGTATGCCTTACCTTTTTCAACATGTAATTCGCCAATTTCTTTGGTACCATCTTCATGCTCAAAAGTCCAGAACCACTGTTGTCCAGTAACTTTGATAATCTCGGCACCTTCAGGAACATGCTCCACAAGTCTTTCTGCTTCCCAAGCTTCTGCTCCTACCCAAACCATTAATGCAATTACAACACCTACATAGATCCATTCAGGCCAGTTAGAGTGTCCGCTCAATTCTACCAGTCGGTCCCCTCATATGCAGTTGGTTTTGCTTTAGGATGAGATTCTCTAAATCTCCAGCACTGCCAAATCATTGTACCAGACACTACAGCACCAACTACAAATGCTATAGTCATCATTTTAAAAAATAAGTTCCAAATAACTACTCTACGATCTAGGTATTCTCCAGGTTCAGCACCTGCAGCAAATGCTGATTGAACAGCCGGAATTACAACTATTACTGCCAATACTAAGAATAATACGACCAGTTTCTTCATTAGCGATTGAATGACGTGGACAATAATTTCTATTTAAGGGTTTTCAAGATTACTAGATATCAACGCAGATCGAAACGAGAGGGATGCATTACATTAAGTCCTGATAAAGAGAATTTTCGATCTTTTTCTCTAAAGAGATTCAGAGAAGCGTTTTCTATAATTAATTCAAAGAGGTTAGTAGGCGATAGATCAATTATGGTAGAAAGCATTGCTTTGATTGGATCCATGTGAGTTACAAGAACCACATTTTCATCTGGATGCTTTTCAATTACATGATCAACGATTCCTAAAACTCGTTTTTTGACCTCAGAGAAAGTCTCTACTCCGTTGTGAGCTATTTCTAATTCACCGTTGTAAAATTTCATGAAGACATTACCATGACTGGTAAAAATTTCGTCATATGGAACACCAGTAAATTTTCCCATATCAAGCTCAATTAGACGATCATCAGTCATTACATCAAGAGAGTTATGTTTTCCAACAATGTCTGCAGTATGTTTTGCTCTTTGAATTGGACTAGAGTAAATTGCAGAGATATTCATCTGTTCAAGTAATTTAGCAGTATGTTCTGCTTGCTTTATTCCAATATCAGTTAAAGGGATACCTTCTGTTCTGCCAGCTAAAATTCTCTCAGTATTGTTTTTTGCTTGACCATGTCTTAGGAAAATAATATGTCCCAACTTGTTCGGAATTCAAATAAAGATAATAATAAGATTATCAGATGAATAATCATGAAAGTAGGAATTATTGGTGGAACTGGTGGCATGGGCAAAGGTTTTGCTCTAAGATGGTCACAAAATCATGATGTAATTATTGGATCTAGAGATGCTGAAAGAGCATCAGAATCTGCAGTTGAATATACAAATCTTGCAAAAGAAGCATTTGGCGAAATAAAAGGATCAATTTCTGGAAAAGACAATGTCTCAGTTGCAAAAGAGAGTGATGTTTTGATTTTGTCAATTCCTTATGAGAATATTGATTCGGTGTGTTCTGGAATATTATCAGAAGTCAAAGATAGTTGTGTAGTAGTATCTCCAATTGTTCCAATGACAAAGACGGATGTTGGATTTGAGTGTATTTCAATTAAAGAAAACAAACCATTTTCATACAAACTTGTTTTAAATCATATGAAAAATAAATCAAGATTGGTTTCGGCATTTCATGTGATTTCTGAGAAAAAATTAGTGAATCCAACTCTAGAACTAGATTATGACATATTTGTTTGTGGAGATGACAATGATTCAGTTCAAGTTGTAAATACTTTGATTGATGAAATAAAAGGTCTAAGATCAATCTACTTGGGACCAATTGAATTATCATATCTTGCAGAAATGTCTACACCATTGTTACTTAATGCAATGATTAGAAACAAGATAAAGAATCCTGGCATCAAAATCATCTAAATCTTTTTTATTTATCATGAGTCATGAATACTATAGACGTGGTAGAAATTGGTTTACTGCAATAGGCATTTTATTTTGTGTTATGGGCGGAATCGTTCTGATTCAGCAGCTATTAATTTGGGGACCAGAATTTGTTGAAGATTTTTTGGTAAATTCAGAGTTTACAAATGAGAAAGTTTCTGCTGCAATGATAAGCTTTGGGATTTTTATGATAGTACTTGGATTTAGAAAACATGGACAAAAGAGATGAATTTCTAAAATCTCAGAAAGTATTACGATTATCAACTATTGGTAAAAATAAAATACCTCATATTGTCCCGGTGTGGTACAAATATAGTGGAAAAAAATTCCATATTGGAACAAATTCTAAAACTCTAAAGGCTAAAAATACAAAACAAAACAAGCATGTTGCTTTTTGTGTAGATATAGGAATTAAGTCACCTGATATTTATGGAGTAATGGGACAAGGAGATGCCAAACTGATTTTAGATAAAAAAAAAGTTAAAACAATTGCAAAAAAAATCCTTTTACGATACTTTAATACATTAGAGAATAGGTCTGCAAAAGAATTACTAGATGATACTGATTGTATTATTGAAATTGTTCCAAAAAAGTTTTCAGTTTGGAGTTACTGACTAACAAAGTCTTGGATTTTATTCATTGCAGAATCTAATATTTCAAGACTAGGAAGATAAACTAGTCTAAAATATCCACTGCCATATTTTTCTCCAAATCCTGAACCGTGAACTGTAAGAACGCCTTTTGATTCTAGTAATTTTGTTACAAATTCTTTATCGGTACGAAATCTATTGTCTTCAATCTTTGGGAATGCATAAAATGCACCTTTTGGATTCGAACAAGAAAGACCAGGCATTTCATTGAGACGTTTTACAACCAAGTCTCGATGTTTTTTGATTTCAGAGACAAAATCATTAATATAATTTTGAGGGCCTCGAAGTGATTCCAATGCGGCATGTTGTACTGGAAGGCTTGTTGCAATTCTTACTCTAGCTAGTTTTGGAAGATGTTCTCGTAATGCATCAAGTTGTGGTGATTGATTAAATGCAATATATCCAATTCGCCATCCAGACATTAGATGGACTTTGGAAAATCCGTTAAGAATAATTACAGGAGATTCTCCTGCAACTTTTCCAATTCCGACAAACTTTTCATCAAAAATTATTTGATCATAGATTTCGTCACATATGATATATAGATTATTTTGATTAGCAAGATCCACCAGTTGTTTTAGAGATTTTTCATTGAATACGACTCCAGTTGGATTGTTTGGACTGATTAGACATATAGCAACAGTCTTTGAGGTAATTTTTGATTTAATATCCTCAATATCAGGTGTTGAATTATCCAAGTCAACTGCAAATTCTACAGGAATCCCACCATGTAGTCTCACATAGGAAGCATATGGCGGATAATATGGTCCAGGCAATAGCACTTCATCTCCTTCTTCTACGATTGAGGAGATTACCATGTCAAGTCCCTCAGAAACACCATTAGTGATTAAAATTTCATCAGCGCTAATTGAAAGACCCTTGGCATTTTCTTTTTTAGCAATTTCTTGTCTTAATTCTAAGATACCTTCAGATGAAGAATAGTAATTTTCACCTTTGTTAATTGCATCAATTAGAGCTTGTTTTACATTATCAGGAGGTTGGAACCCAAATTGAACAGGATCACCGATATTGAGATAATCAACTTGCATTCCTTTTTGTTCTATTTTTCTTGCAGCTAGAACAATATCTCGAATAGCATATTCAACACCAACTACTTTTTTTGATACTTTCAAAGTATCTAGACAGATATTTAGGCCTGTTAAATTCTTACTTGTTTGGACTCGTTGCACAGTCTGGATAGTGCGAGCGGCTTCGAACCGCTAGGTCGAGGGATCGAAGCCCTCCGAGCCCTTTAGATTTTCTTATTAAGTAAGTTATTCTTCTTCTTCATTAAATGAAGATATCACCATTCAAGATTTCAACAATATTATTGATTGTAGGAATGATTTGGGTATCGTTAATTTTTAATGAAACTGAAAAAATGCATGATTCGATTTTATTAAAACAATCAAATTCAATTGAAGTAAAATCAGAATTTTCAGGTGTCGATATAGGATATTATAAGTTGTACTTGCCAGGATTTGCAGGAGAAGAAATATTTGTTCAGATATTAGATAATGATGATAATGTAATTAAAGAACAAAAAGTTCAGACAAAAATGTCAGTTGGGTATTTTGATTTTAGTGAAAGTGGTATATACACTGTAAAAATTACAAATATTTCAAAAAATCAAATTGATTTACAAATAGAATTTGGCAATACAAATTCTCAGAAAATGATACCAGCAGGAATTACAATATTAGTAGGAGCTTTGGGAATGATGATAGTGTCATACATGAAAATAAAAAATTACAATATAGAACAGCCTGAAGAAAATATTTCATAGATTTGAATACATTGAATGATGTGTCCAAATATCAATATCAGATTAAAAAGTAGCCAAGTTGTAAAAAACAAAAAGGCCATAATTGAAAAAGGAAGAAATACTTTGAGATTAGTATGTTCTCTGTTTTTTAATATCAACACTCCCCCTAATGATGCAAGAACTAGTCCAAATTCTAATGGTTGGTGAGACCAAGATATTAGTCCATCAATTCCAAATACATCATGGGATAATGAATCGCCAAAACCTGCAACAATTTGAAGAACAGATCCAACAATAACAAGATTGATTCCGAGTTTAAGAGAACCATGAACTGATTTTCGAAGTATCAATATACATCCCATAATTGCAGCACAGCTAGTCATAGAGACGCCAGTGTATACTACCATATGAGATGGACTCCAAAAAAATTCAGGTTCCTTTTGAAGATGGGATATAGCATCCCAAAAACCTGCAGAGACTACTATCACAGGACCAATAACTGCCAGAATTGATATCAATGAAACAAGTGTACTTGATTTCGCAAGTCGGAAAATAGATAATTTTTGAATTAGTCTCATTTTATTATTTCATCACATTAATAGCTATTTCAAATATTGTATTGATGTCAATTAGAAGAATTCAATATTATGAGTAATTTTGTGAATTAACTATATTAGATGATAGAATGTAGTCATAATATGAGTCCAGGAATAGGTTTAATGAAAAGAAGACTAGAAAAAGAAAAAGATGCTATTGCTCTTGCGGTATCTGGAATTGCAAAAAAATATGACATCATACCAGAAAAAATCAGGACGTTAGAAACAAAATATCACAGTGATTCAGGTGATTGGTATGTTGCACTTGGATGGAAAGAAAAAAAAGCAATTATCCAAATGGATTCAGTATTAGGGACAATAACAAAAATTAAAGAAATCTAAGCAGTAAAAAATCTCCAAGTAAAAATTTCTATCAAAAAATGAAAGATGGTTAATCAAGAATTTAAGTAGGGATTATTCGTCTTGTTATTTTTTCTTTTTATCCAAGGTAATCACTTCACTGACATTTATTCTCGTACGATTAAACCTGTACGTATTTTGAACATAGTTTGGTTATTCATAACTAATTGAGTTTACATACATATGGAATCAGCTAATTTTCTTTGCACAAGATTATGTCAAATTGAATAGTGTTTATTTATAAATACGAAAAAGGCTCATTGTGATTTTAGATCGAATTAGAACATCAGATGATGAAGATTTTGACTTTGATTATGAAAGTGATGAAGATTTTGATTAAAAATCAACATCCTATTGTATTATTAATTTTTACAGTAAAATGAAATAACATTTTGATTTTCTTCAAGATATTTCTCTTTGATTAGTAAAATTTCATCTTTGTAAATCCATGAAAATCAGAGTTTAGATGATAGAGATAGTCTTGGCTAAAGTGTGGATTTTTTCATTTTCTGGCTCTAGGATCTTGTTATCAGAGTATCTGCTACTAAAGTAAAGCAAATCAACCATTTTTACTTTATCAATATTGATGATTGTAGCTTGTGGATTTTTTGGGACATTGGTATTTGTAAGTATCAACAGCTTGTCTACAAAGGCAGATGCTTTTAGAACATTCTCAATAGATGCTGAATTCTTAGCGTGATCCTTTCCCATTATTACTGCAATTCCTATCTTCGTCCCGTACTGATCAGTGTAAATTGCATCCAGCATTCGCTTTGAGTTTTCAGGCTTTGTTATCTTTCCTGTATCATGTGCAAAATTAACAAGGTTTGAAATTGCCTCTTTTATCTTTGATTGAAATTTGCTTTCTGTAGATTCTAGTCTCAATTTCAAAAATTGTCCTATCGGGACATCTAAAATGCTATCATGTATCTTTAATCCAGGAAATGCATTCTTGATAGTTTCATCAAGTGCCTCTTCAGAGATCTCTTCATGGTTTAATTGGCAGGATTTTTCCATAGCATGATACAAAATGTTGGTTAATGATCGCACACTTGTAAAATCAGGGAATTCATCACACAGTACCCTGATTTTGCCTGTCAAGTCATTTTGCTGCTTTTTGGTGAACCTCTCACTCTTTTTGTTTTGCTTGATGTATTCTATTGCGATTTCAGAGAGTTCGTCTATTGAATTTGAACCTGCCAGATCAATCTTGTAGTTTGCCTTTTCCAGTCTGTCAAACAGGGATACGTTGGTCTCTTTGATTTCAGAATATTCATCTGGAGTTGCAATAAGCATAACAACAGAAGACGGAATGTGTCTGTTGATTATTGATTTTACAATTTCAGCAGAACTTGGATCTGCATCTAGCTCATCAAATGTGTAAACTGTAACTTTACCAAGAAGGTTATGGCTGAATTTGGAAATGGCTGACAGTCTTCCTAAAAATTCATCCAGGTTTGATATCGGTTCAAATATCTTGTCAATGATGTTTTGAATTACTAGTGACTCATGTGAGGTATAGTTAGAGGCCAAATATTTTTTTAAATTCTCACTTGAATGCATTTTTTTATTATTTAGTATGTCGTCAGTTTTGTCTTGGATTGTTGTTCCAAGTAGTTTGTCTACAAACTTATAGCCTAGCGCTTTTTTTGCTAGCGGATCACCCTTGTCTGCCTTGTCGCAGATGTCTTTTAGGAATTTTTCCCTGAGTTCCTCAAATGTAGATTTGTTGAATCCTGCCATTATTGCATCATACAAACTTTCCTTTGTTTTAGGAGAAATTGTTGCCAGATCCACATAGGTGCTTTCTATATTTTGTCTTAGTCTTAACCCCTTGATGTGCAAAGCAAGATGCGTTTTTCCACACCCTACATCCTGAATTACTGTGATTAGTCTAAAGTCATTATCATGGGATTGATGCTTGGATGATTGTCTGTATAGATCCTTTATGCATTCTAAAATTGATTCTTTGGCTTGTATGTGCCTAGTTCCTCCAAGAATTTGTGCATCCTTTTCAGTTGGGGTGGGACTGCTAGGATAGGGGTTGCGTGAAAGGCCGTAGGGATAATTCATTGATATCTTGCCTCTATAGAGCAATCCCTGTACAGAGATTCCATCATGGTGTATTTTAGTGAAAAAAATGTTTGAGCTCCCAAGATTACTAATACAAACAATTTGGTGAAAAAATATAGCGTTTGTGCAAGCTAATCCAGTTTTGATTTTTGCTCAATGATTAAACAATGAATCAGTTCAGAGAGAATTTTTTGATTTAATAAGAACGATTTTGTTTACTAAAGAAATTTAATTATCAAGTTTATTGGGAAAACATGACTAGAGCAATAGTTCTTGGGGGCTCAAGGGGAATAGGAAAAGCAATAGCAGATTGTCTAAAATCAATAAATATCGATGTTTTTGCAACATCTAA
Organism: Candidatus Nitrosopumilus sp.; assembly: GCA_029881195.1. Classification (GTDB taxonomy): domain Archaea; phylum Thermoproteota; class Nitrososphaeria; order Nitrososphaerales; family Nitrosopumilaceae; genus Nitrosopumilus. Next base: position 23,992 of record JAOUNB010000009.1, on the reverse strand, counting down.
AAAAGATGTTGACACATCAGATTTGTGTAGTGTGAAAAAATTTTTAAAGAAAAATACACAGACTGACATTCTTGTTCTCAATACTGGAGGTCCTTCTCCAAAACTATTTTCAACAATTACTGAAGAGGATTGGAAATTATATCACAATCAATTATTTTTAGGATTTTGTATCATTTTACAAAATATTAAAATTAATGATAATGGGTACATATTTTTGATCAGTTCTAATGTAATAAAAGAACCAAATTCAAAATTAATAATATCTTCTGCATATCGTGCAGCATTTAGTGAAGTTTTCAAAGTATTAAGCAAAGAATATGCTCAAAAAAATATCAATTGTATCAATATTGCTCCAGGTCCAATCAATACGGATAGAACACAAGAATTAATAGAAAATGTAAAAGAATTTAAAAAATCCTTACCTATGAAAAGACTAGGAGAACCTCAAGAGATTGGAAATTTTGTCAAATCCATAATTGAAAATAAAATAAAATATCTTTCAGGCGTTACAATAAATTTTGATGGTGCAAATTCGAATTATATTTTTTAGAATTATTTTTTAAATTCAACATTTGGTATGTCAGGTTGACCTGCTATAGCAATCAGTCCACCTTCACGTAATTGTTGCAATAATTGCATCACTTCTTTTTCTACTTGATTTCTTTGAAGACCTGTTTGTTGTGCAAAGACTTCTACTAATTCTGTAACTTTACGTTGCCCATTACATGATTTCCAAAAATCTACTATTGCTTGATTCACCATAAATCCTTGTTCATGTTCATTTGCCAAAACCATGGAACCATCTTCTTGTTGTATTAGCTTTCCAACGCCTTGAGGCAACGCAGTTTCATAATTAATGGGTGCAGGAGTGTTCATGGCAGCACCCATACTTTTTAGTTTCATTTTTCCCTCTTCAGTCATTTTATCCATTGACCATGCAGGTTCCCATACAATGTCTATTTTGACATTATTTACTCCGGGAACTTTTTTAGCATATCTTGTTGCATCTTGAACTAGAGTTTCATGAAGTGGACAACCTTGTGTGGTCATTGTCATTTTAATATTAACATCATTATTTTCTGCAACATCGATTCCATAGATTAATCCCATCTCTACAATATTTAGAGGAACTTCAGGATCCATGCATTGTTTTAAAGAATCTTCAATTGCTTGTGGAGAAACAGTACTCATATTGTAAGTAACTTTAGAAAAACAATAAAAACTTTCTATAAATTAGCTTGAAATAATTTTGGAATCGATTCTTCGTATGGAGCTCTAGCCACACCTTTTTCTGTAATTATTCCTGAAATTAGTTCAGGAGGAGTCATATCAAAGGCAGGATTAATTACATGGATACCATCAGGCGCTGTCTTTTTATCACCAATTCCTGTGACTTCTGAACCTTCTCTCATCTCAATGATTACATCTTCAGCTTTGCTTTGTAAATCAATAGTAGATAGTGGTGCTGCAACATAAAACGGAATTCCATGTTGTTTTGCCATTGTAGCTACTTGATAAGTTCCAATTTTATTAAAAACATGACCAGTTTTAACAATTCTATCAGCACCAACTACGACTTTGTTCACTAATCCATTTGCCATAGAGTAACCTACAGCAGTATCTGGGATTAAACTAACGTCAAATCCGTCATGTTTTAATTCAAAAACAGTTAATCTCGAACCCTGCTGTATTGGTCTTGTCTCAGTTGCTATTACTTTGATATTTTTTCCACTTTCTCTAGTTGCTCTAATTACACCTAATGCCGTCCCATATGCGACTGTAGCTAATGCACCAGCGTTACAGTGTGTCATTATGGTGTCATTATTATCAAAAAGAATAGAACCATTCTTTCCCATTGCTTTGTTTATTTCAATATCCTCCTCTGCTATTTTTTTAGCTTCAGAAATTACTAATTCTTTAATCTGTTCAACTGAGTTTCCAGACTCCGCAACATTCATGATTTTTTGTAACCCCCAACCCAAGTTTACTGCAGTAGGTCTAGTTGCAAAAAGAATTTTTCTTGCACTATCTAAATCTGAAATTAATTCATTCTTTGTTGTTGCATTGCTTTGTAAAACTGCCAATGCCAATCCAAATGCACCAGAAACACCTATTGCAGGAGCCCCTCTTACTACCAAATTTTTGATGGCATTTGCTACTTGATTAAAATCATGATATTCTACAAAAACAAGTTCATTAGGTAACTTAGTTTGATCAATCATTATTACTTTATTATCTTTCCACTCTACTGTTCTTAATGAAGAATGTATTTGGATATCGGTATTTTCCATTTAAGATAGAACTTTTAGAACTATATTTAAAATCAACCTAAGAAATTTTTATCAAATGTTATATCCTCATCTGATTTTTTAAAAATACTTGCTTGATTTGCTAACATTACAAAAATTTGACAGTCAAAAAATGTATGAAGTTTATGATAGATGGCCAGAAATTGCCCAAGAATCCTATAATGTATCGTTAGAACCAGTAAAATTTCAAGGAATAGATCATATGGTTTTTGCAGGTATGGGTGGTTCTGGGTCTATTGGTTCAATATTTTCCTCGATTTTATCAAAAACAAATATTCATGTTTCAATTGTAAAAGGGTATATTTTACCAAAAACTGTTGATTCAGATACTCTTGTTGTGACTACTAGTGTTTCTGGTAACACTGATGAAACTTTGACAATACTAGATTCTGCAAGCAGACAAGATTGTAAAGTCATCTCTTTTTCATCAGGGGGGGAAATGGAAAAATTTTGTATGAAGAAGAAAATAGAGTTTAGAGAAATTCCCAAAATACATTCTCCAAGGGGATCATTTACTAGATTTTTGTATTCAATGTTAAAGGTGTTAAATCCTGTAATACCAATCCCTACGAATGAGATTTCTGAATCAATTGTTGAGATGAAGAAATTAAGTAGTAGCATAAATTCGGAAAATTTAACGGCAGATAATCCTGCATTAAATTTAGCAGAGTGGATATCAGGAATTCCATTGATTTATTATCCTGCAGGATTGCAAGCGGCAGCAATTAGATTCAAAAATTCACTACAAGAAAATGCAAAAATGCATGCAATAATAGAAGACGTGGTTGAATCGTCTCACAATGGTATTGTTTCATGGGAACAACAAAGTAGTGTCATTCCGATAATGATTGAGGGTGCTGATGATTATATCAAGACAAAAGAGAGATGGCAAATCTTAAAGAAATTTTTTGATGGGAGAAATATAGAATATAAAGAAATTTTTTCAGGAGAAGGCAATATTTTAACAAAATTAATGAGGCTGGTGTATCTTTTAGACTATGCTTCAATTTACAGATCAGTCTTATCAGGAATTGATCCAACACCTGTAGAATCTATTAATTTTGTTAAAAATAATTTGTAATTTTCAACACTGTTTCAAATCGTATGATTGTTTCCCTGTACATATTTTTGGCAGATTTCTAGAAATTTATGAGTTTTATCTGAAAATTGCCATATTTCAACATAATCTACATGTATTTTTTAGATATAACATTGCTAAGCTGTGCATAGTTAGTTAACTAATACTATTGAAAAATTCTTTTTTAATCAAATATTTTAAAATGAGAATTCCATTATCTTCTAAATTCAAATATTATTGATTTGAATAATTGACGAGTTTTCTCATCAATAATGTAAGTGATCCCAAGATAAACGGCAGCGCAAAGGGTTAATTGTAAAAGTAATGGAGGTAAGAATTTGAAAATACTGCTATCATATGTTATCAGATAATTAGATGTCAGAAAATAGACAGATGTCATTACTAAGGATGCAAACAAGTATTTCAAGAAATTAGAGATTGGGAATTTGAATTGAATGTATTTTTTTGTTAAAAATACCACAAAAATAAAGAAAGGAACTTCGACAACTAGAGAAAGAGCAGCCCATATTGTTACAAGTTCACTTTCAGGTAAATTCTTGGCTGATAGTAAGACTAACAGAATGATCAAAACTGCAAGATAGATTCCTAGTTTTATGTATCTTATTGTAGGAACAAATATCAGTTTACTTTTTGCAAGTTCAGAAAATGTTGAATTTTCTTTCAAATCAATTTTTTCTATTGCTAACAATGAAGTTTGAAGTGTCAAACCTAATGTAAAGAAAAATGTCTTAAAAGCAAGTAAAATTACAACAAATGATGATTCCTGGTATATTGGATTGAGCAAAAAAAGAATAGGTTTGGAAAAAATTATGGATGTTGTCAATAATGGAATTGCAAAGTATAACACAAGTGCAAAGTTTTCTTGCAGATGTCTAGCTTTACCTCCTCCAAGTAATTTTGAATAAAGACCTTGAGAAATTAGATTGGAGTGATATGTAAGGAAAGCTATTGTGTTTGAAACACTAAAGAAAGCAAGACCAACAACAGAACCCGTAATGATCGGATATAGTAAAATATCTAACCACTGAAGTATGTCAGGAAATGTTGAATACATTGACACCCAAGAATTTTTGAGCCATCTTTTAACAACATCTAGATTGAATCTATTTTGGATATCCTCTCTAGTAAGAAAGATCTGAATGCTGATTTTTAGAATATTTGCAATCAAGAGTGCAAAAATTGCTCCATCTAGACCCATCTGAAGGAAATATACAAAAGATAGACCTGCGGGAATTTTTGATATCTCAAATGCTATGATACCATAACTGATAACCTGAGGCTTGGTACCAAGATTTATTGCTGTTATTCCTTTGTTTATAACATATACTGGTACAAGAATTGTTGCTAAAATCATCGAGCTTAGAATTGCATTACTAGTATCTGCAATTGTAAAGACAATTACTAGGAAAATTGGAATACATAAAAATGAATATACAATACTTGAATAAACAGTTGTTCGGCCAATTTTTTCGCCTCTTGCTATCTGCCTGACTGTCCAATAAGTGATTATGCCTTCACCAATTATGAAATAAGTGATAATATTTCCAATCAAAGACCATGTACCAAATTCTGCAACAGATAGTTGACGGGTGACGATTGTTGTGAATATTAATCCAGTAAATACACTAGAAAGTGCTACTGCAAAAGCTATTAATCCAGAATATGTTACTCTAACATTGTTCATTATCGGTACTTGATTATGTAGGCTTTAAGCATAATTCATTATCTTTAGTTTTATTATGTAGACTTTCAATTTGTTGATTTAATGAAATAGATTTGAAAAATACTTAAAAAACATAAGATCTTTTGCAAATGAAGTTTTGATATTAATTTTCTTTTAATTTCATTTAATTGAAATTTACATATAGGTATTCAAATTAACACCAACAGAAGTTTAGATTGAGTATGTATGACTTGACCTATTCATTACCATACAATAAATAATCTTTGTTAACCTCATAAACAAATACTCCAATTACTGGTCCAATTTTCTGTTCTGTAAAAGAGGGTGAAGCATAAACTAATTGAAATGGACCATCACCGTCAGGAGGATATTTTATGTTATCTGTGTATATGGCTGTAAAACCAGGAATGTACTCTAGTGATTGTTGATTGTTATTATTTGGGTTTATGTAACCTATCAAAGAAAATGGAAACATTTTACCTAGTAGGGTTTCATTCCAAAAATAGTCGGTTCCGCTAATTCCATCTGAATGAAGATATTTTTCTAGTGGTACATCAACTATACGCATAAACCATTGTTTCTTAGATTCATCTCCTCCTCCATAGAGAGTATAAAGAGATTTTTCATCTTGAAAGCTCAACTTTTGTCCAGCAACAAAAACTACAACATAGTCGCTCTCCATTTCTTGAAGCATTTTCCACGCATCATCAGGAGTACTAAGGAATATTTCAGCTATTTTTTGAATTTGTGATGTACTAATTGTAGCATTATCTACTAGAGTAGTTCTTTGAGACATTGTGGTTATCCAGTAGCCATAATCCCACCATGAGACAACCACTGAATCTGGTGGAGTGTTTAGCTTTATCCATTCTAAGGTTTCTTTCCAATCATTTGTTGAAACGGTGTACGCAGTTCCACCATTCAAAATTGTTGGTGGAATATTAAGAGATGCAATCCAATTTCCATTTGCAGGAATTGTCAAGGGGATAATAATTAGAATTATAATTGCTACACTAAAAGAAATTTTTAGTATTTTGCTTTGAATTGGATGGATTGGTTTTTTGTAGTGCATTATTTCTCTTGTAAGAATTGATAAGCCAATAGAAGAAAGAATGATTATAGAGATTGAGGCAAAAAGTTCCAATCTTACAAAAGCGGAGCTCACATATGATCCTGATAGTGCAAAAATTAGGACAAATATTATCATATCATTTGAAAAACAATTCACAGATTTTGATTTAATTTTATTAAAAATTATCCAAATACCCAAACCAGCAAAAATCATCAAAACAGAATTCATGAAAAAAGATTGTTGAAGGGTGGTAGTAGCATGCTCAGAAACCGAATCAACCAATGGATCAGTTGTTGTCAAAAAAGGATTAATAGCATTTAGATATCGGAAGCTGGGCAAAGGCAAAAAATTAGATTCTACATTAATCATGATCAAGAATGAGCTAAGAATAACAACAGCAAACAATAAAAATAAACCATTTCTAATTTGATTTTTGGGTTTACTTATTTTTTGAACAAATATGCATGTTATCAAAAACAAAGTTGGAATAATTAAGGAAAAACCTCCAAGTCCAAAAACAAAACCAGGTCCAGGTCTTTCAAACAAAATAGATGTAAATAAAAATGAAATGACAAAAATTGGAATTATTTGCATTATGAATTCAAAATCTTTTCTAACAAAAGGTACTGCTAAAATAAAAATCCCTATAGGAATTACAAAGAATTGGATTCCACCCCATGATGCAAGTCCAAAACCTAATACGATGCCTCCTGCAATGACCTTAGCCAAAGCAATTTTTTTATTTTTAGATTTGAGACCGCTCAGAAAGAAATACAATCCCAACAATCCAAAAAATAACCCTAGTGGTTCAGATTTGAACCAGCCTAAAGTTCCTCGTAATATTACGGGTAAAGATACTGAAAAAAATAATGATGCAAACAGACCTGCAGTTGTTCCACCCAAAACTCTAACTAGTGCGAAAATTATGACTACTGTTAATGAGCCAACAACTACTGGAAATAAAATTGTGAAATTATATAATAAGGAGTCACCTCCAAAAATTTGATATGTTATCGCGGTTGTTATATGTAACATTACTTGTGAACTTCCTGATACATCACGTCCTTCCGGATACCAGCTCATATCATCATGCCACTGGAAATATTCAGAAAGACCATTTTCTACAATAAATTGAGTGGCACGGAAATTAAAAAAAGGATCAAATTCATTTAATTCAAACCCATATTCCGCAGGTTGATAACGAATTAGAAAAGAGATAGAAAATGCTAGAATTAATACTCCAATTATTAACAGATGATTTATCTTAAAATCAAGATTTTTTGTATTAAATAATTGTGATTGTGTAATCAACAAGTTCGTTTGAGATTGAATAGTTATTACTCTTTTTAAAAAAGAATAATGAATTTTTAATGATTAGATTTACATTGTTGCTTGTGCTGCATCATGGAACATCTGACTCTTTGCACAACCAGCAGCAAGTTCATCACCTGCTCCACGTCTCATAAGACCACGATACAGACCATCTTCTAATTTGACGCCTTCTCGTTCTTCCCATTCCTCTACAGTAATCGAATATTTCTTTTGGATTCTATCTCTATACCATTCCGGAATTACATTGAACGCACAAAATGGGACTATTCTAAGATCCGGAGTAAGATAGTGAATATCGCATCTTTGTAGTCTTTCCAAGTCTTCGTTGTATTTGTCTTGAAAGTGCATCATACCAAGGAACAATCCTTTGACATGCCATGAACCAACTGAATCAAATGATCTCTTCATCAAAATATTACCAAACATCTTTGCCAAGTCTAATCCTGCAGGTTGTTTCTTTGTATCAACAAAACCTTTGAGTTTTCTTACAACTTCAAGCATTGTAAAGTATTTGTTTTTACCAGAACGGATTTCTTCTGCTTTATCTTCAAATAATTCTAACATTCCTTGAATATCACAGAATTTTGTTAATGGAACAAACTTTTTGGTATCTGCATCTTCAAAGATATATGTTCCTGCACCACAAGCAAAGTGAATAGACAGTTCATATTTTGGTTTACTTGAGAATGCTTCAATCACATTTGTTAGTGGCATACAACTTGGGACTGGGAACCAGTCATCAACAGTTACTTCACCATTTGTTTGTTCTTCAATTCTTTGAACACAATCAGGAACTGTGATTCTATATTTTTCACGTTCACTTTTACCCATTCTTCCAGTTAGTGATACTGGTTGAAAGTTTACAGCATGAACTACATCCATGTTCTTTTGAGCATATCTTATAATTCCTCCTAGTTCATGGTCATTGATTGACTTGATTACTGTCGGAACAAATACTACAGTAGTACCTGTCTTTCTACAACTATCTAGGGCATATGGAATTTCCCAGTGGTTCTTTGGATTTGTTCTTGCAGTTACACCATCAAAGGAAAGATACAAGTTATTACATCCAGCAAGTCTTACTTCTCTTGCAGCTTCTGGATCCATTGCATGTCTAATGCCATTGGTATTCATTTGGATATGATCAACACCCTCTTCTTTCATTATTTTGATAACATCAGCAATATCTTCCCTAAGCATTGGTTCACCACCAGTAATTTGCATAGAGTTTCCTGGAATTGGTCTTTCAGCTCGTAAAGTCTTCATCATTGCTCTGACTTGAGTATGATCTGGTTCATACATGTAAGCACCTTCAAGTCCTTTCTTTACATAAAAGAAACAATACCAGCATGTTAAATCACATCTATTAGTTACAATCATGTTTGCAAGTCCGCTGTGTGAAAGATGGTTTGAGCACAATCCACAGTTATTAGGACAAGAACATTTGTCAATCATTACATTTGGGGAATGTGCACCTTTCCCATCTATCCAGTATGTACTGAATTTCTTGTACATTTCATAAGAGCCAAAGTATAATTCCTCACATTCACCATGAGTTGGACATACTTTAGACATGAAGACTTTGTTGTCTCTCTCAAAGACTTCAGCGTCCAGAATCATGTTACAGTCTGGACATATACTTTGAGTAAATCTGATTGTGGATTTTTTGCCTAAATTTTTGTTCGATTGATTAGATATCTGAATTAGTGCCATATCTGTAACCGAAATTCTTCTGAGATAGTATATAATGCATTTCATACTCACCCCCGTGTGGAATTTAGTAATTAGGCATACCTGATTTAAATATCAAAACTAATCGATTAGATCGCATATGAGCATATCAGATAAAACAAGAAAGGCATTAGAAAAAATCGGACTAACTAGTTACGAAATTAGAACATTTTCTGCTCTGTTAAAATCTGGTGAATTAACAGCATCAGATCTTAGTCAAAAATCAGGAGTCCCATATTCAAAAATTTACGAAGTATTAGGAACTTTAGAGGATAAAGGATGGATTGGATCAGATGATTCAAGACCAACAAAATATTTTGCAAAATCACCATCTACAGGATTAGAAACAACAAAACAAAAAATGGAAAATGATTTCTCAGAGAATCAAAGTGTAATATTAAATGAATTGGTTCCACTGTATGAAAAAAGTGGAACTAGTGAAAGACCAGATATTTGGGTGCTTTCAGGTGCAATTAACATTGCTACTAAAATTTTGGAAATGGTGGATACTTGTAGAAATGAGGTCATGATTGCATTACCTGAAGCAGGTGTAGATCTTGTAAAACAAGCATTACCAAAATTAAGATCACTTCACGATAAAGGGGTTGATATTACTATACTAACTTCAGATAGAATGGATAAAGAGTCAATCAAAGCAATAAAACGTGTTTCAACTGTCAAAATTAAAAAAGGTCTATTTGGAGGAGGCATAATTTCTGATAAAAGATATGTTGTTATTTTATTAGGTCCTGACATAGGAGGCGCAAACACTTCGGATGTTGTAGCAATTTGGGCAGATCATGCTGGATTAGCAGGATTTGCACGTCAATACTTTGAATATTTATTAAAAGATTCAAAGATGGTTTAGTATGGATGCATTGAATGATGATGAAGAAACTCTCTTTGTAGGTACTGCAGAAGCAGAACATGTAGAGATGTATCTTAAGGCAATTTGGCACATAAAAGAAAGAGGAGAAGATGTCAAAATTAGCACCATTGCAAAAATGCTCAATGTTAGACAACCAAGTGTTGTACAAATGCTCAAAAAGCTAAACAATAAGAATCTTGTAAATTATAATAAAGCAGGTGTAAAACTCACAGAAGATGGTGAACGAATAGGAGCGAGTATGATGAGAAATAGTAGATTACTAGAAGTTCTCATGGATAGTGCATTGAAAGTAGAAATTGATGAAGAAATGGTGTGTGGAATTGAACATCATATGAACAAGCAATTTACAAATGCTCTTTGTGTAATGTTAAAACATCCAAGAAAATGTCCACATGGTCATGAAATTCCAATGGGTGAATGTTGTAAATTAATGTAAGTAAAATTACATCCCAAAAGATATATCATCTTAGAGATTAAATTTGAATGTGGCATGCTTCTGTGGATGTGAAACATATAAAAAAAATGAAGATGGATTCAAAATTGCATGTGTAAGCTGTGGACATGGACCTCAAAATCATGATGATGAATTTAGAGCCGCTGCAAGAAAAAATGAATCACAAAGTCAAAAACGCGACGCAGATTTTGGATGATTATTCTCCAATTATTTTAACCAAAACTCTTTTTGGTCTTTTACCATCAAATTCACCATAGAAAATTTCCTCCCATGGTCCAAAATCTAATTCACCATTAGTTATTGCAACTACAACCTCTCTTCCCATAACCTGTCTTTTCAGATGAGCATCTGCGTTATCTTCACCAGTTTTGTTATGATCATATTGATCAGTTGGTTTGTGAGGGGCTAATCCTTCTAACCATTTTTCAAAATCATGAAGTAATCCTCCTTCATTATCATTAATAAAAACACTAGCAGTGATATGCATTGCATTTACAAGACAAAGTCCTTCTTTGACTTTACTTTTTGTAACTAGATTTCTAATATCATTCGTAATATTGACAAATGCTCTTCGTGTTTTAACTTCAAGTGTTATGTATTCTGTAAGAGTTTGCATATTTTTCAACGTTAATCAAACATTAAAAACCTAAGGCAGGCTCAGAACTCAAGATCCTCATCATCAATCAAAGGGATAGGTTCATCACTGTCTGCATGCATAATTCAAGTAGATTCCTATTGAGTCTTTCAAGAAGCTTGATAAATGGCCAATAGTTCAATCTTTCAAAATGGTTGTAATTGATACTCCAGCTTCCTTGGAAAGTTTTAGAAGATTTGTCATTTCAAGTACTTGTAAATCATATGCCCCACGTAGTTATTTGGAAGATTCAGAAGTATTTGCTGAAAGGGAAGATAGTTTGGGAGCAATTTATGTAGAAGCAGCTGATAAAGTGACTTTGAAGAAAATTAGAGACATCACATTTGTTAATGCAAGAGATATTTTGGGAATAATCTATAATTCAAAAAGTGGAAATACATCTTTGAAATGGCGTCAGTTAAGAAGAAACAATGGTAAAGTTTCAGGTGAAGCATCTGCAAATTCGCTAACAAATTTAGCAGAATCAGGCGTTCTTACTTTAGATTGGGTTGAAAACTATCTAAAGAAAAAAACAGATGAAACAAAGACTAACGAAACTACAAGCTAAACTCTTTTCTTTTTGTAGATTAAAACATAGTTATGATTACAAAGATTATTGATGAGAATTCAATTTCAGTCATACCAGAAGACTCGGATGATCTTTTGAATTTACGTCGAATTATTAAAAAAGATGACAAAGTTATTGGCGATACAACAAGAGTTCTAAAACAAGATAAAGACTATTCAAGACCAGATAAAGGAGAAAGGATTAAAGTTAGAATTGCATTAACCGTTGAAAAAATTTTACTTGATGATGTTTTGGATAGATTAAGAGTTGGTGGAACAATTTATGAGTCAAGTAATGAATCAGTACCTCATGGATCACATCATTCATTTATTCTAAAAATAAATGATGCAATTACAATTTTAAAGAAAAAATGGTCATCTATTGAAAAAAAACTTTTGGAATCAAACAATAATCAAGAAGCTTTTGTACTTGTAGCAATTGATACATCTGATTGTGGAATTGCACGATTACGAGGAACTCATTTAGAATTTATACCAAATATTTATTCAGGTTCTGGTGGAAAAAGATACAAAACCAGTTTCAATATTGAAAAATTTTTTGATCAAGTTCAACAAGCAATATTTTCTATTGCTAAAAAAGAAGATTGTATAGTAATTTTTGGTCCTGGTGAAACAAAAAAAAGATTTGCAAACTTTATTGAAAAGTCACAAAAAAATAAAATTCAGATTGTTGAAGGAATTGATTCCGGAGGAGAAGATGGAATTTATACATTTACAAAATCACAGGCAATGCAGGAAATAATGTCTGATAGCAAACTAGCCAAAGCTTCATCCATTATTGATGAAGTTATGCTTCTTGTAAATAAAAAGAGTCATAGGTTTACAATGGGATTTGATGAAACTTTTAATGCAAACCAAATGGGTGCAGTCGAGTCATTGGTATTCTCAGATAAAACAATACAAGATAATGATGAGCAGAAAATTATGGATTTTCTCGATGATGCTGAAAGTAAAGGAGTCAATATTTACAGCGTTGATGCATCTACAGACATAGGTCTCAGAGTTTCGAGTTTGGGCGGAATAGTATCCTTGCTTAGGTATGCAATTCCATTTTAATTTGTAGAGTCAATCAACCAATTAAGATATGATTTGTTAATAGAAATAACTTCAATTTCTATTATTTCAGGAACATCATATGGATGTGTTTCTAAAATTTTGATTTTTAATAATTTTTTATTTTTCGCCATAGTTTTAAAAATAGCAAGATATTCAGATGTATTTTCAATTTTTTCATTCCAAGAATAAATTGAAGAAATTTTTAAAATATTAACACATGCCACTATCTTATTTTTTACAAAATCATTTGCAATTTTAGAAATTGATTCTTTGTTAGGATATGTTGAGATGATTATTGTGGGTTTCATAGTAACCGATAAATGTACGTAACATAAAAAAATTAACAATTAGTTTGGAACTTGATTTTATCACCCAGAATTCGATAATCTATGTCTTGATTGCATGGGTCGTAATCGTCATAATTGCAAAATCTCTAAAATTAGAAAAATATGGTTTTGAGATAAAAGCTTACAGTCTTGTATACAAAAACAAAGGTGTCAACTCAGTCCTAAATAAAATTCTCAGTAGAACAAAAAGAGGAATTAGAATATTTGCAGATACTAGTGTAATTGCAGGTTTTATTATGATGGGTTTTGCATTTTGGTTTTTGCTCAATAATGTTTCAAATTTCTTTGTTGCACAATCTGAATTCTCAGAACTAACAGTTCTTATCCCTGGGGTGACATTAACATCAGCATCATCAATTACATACTTTTTATTATCAATTCCAATTGTTCTTGTAGTTCATGAAGGAGCACATGGAATAGTTGCTGCTTTGGAAAAAATAAAGATCAAGACAGGAGGATTTGCAATATTTATTGCAATGTTTGCAGGATTTGTGGAACCAGATGAGGAAGAATTTGAAAAGGCAAAAAAGATTTCAAAGTTAAGGGTAATTGGAGCAGGGGCAACATCAAATGTAATTTTTGCATTTGTTTTAGGTGCTATTTTATTAACAAATCCGTTTTTTGCCATGGTACTACCAGAACCACTTCTTAGTACATTTTTTGAATTACCTGATGGAGTTTTGGTTCTATCCATCATAGAAAATTCTGGGGCAGAACAAGCAGGATTACTTGCAAATGATATCATTACATCGATTAATGGAAAACCGATCTTCAGTCCAGCTGATTTTCCTAGTTTGAATCCAGGTGAAACAGCAAGTGTTACAGTATTAAGAGACAGTCAAACACTAGAGTTTGGAATTGAGATAACTCCATCTCCGGAAGACCCTGAGAGAGGACTGATAGGAATTATAAGAGACAATACATTTGCGTACAAACCATTAATGAATTTCATCGAATGGAATGATCCCAATGTTTCAATGTTTTTGTTATGGTTATGGATGATTTCATTTTTTATAGGAATTATCAATATGCTTCCTCTACCAATCTTAGATGGAGGAAAATTCATTCATACAATTATTGATAAAAAAATATCAAACAAATCAGTAAATGTGGTAATGTGGGGAATTTATGCATTCACCTTTATCCTATTTGGCCTTAACATTGCTTTATCATATTTGAAATCTGGATGGTTTACGATATGAAACTACCTAAAGAATCATTAATGAAAAAAATCAAAAAAATTCATGATATGTGATAGTTGTCAGAATCCAGCTGTATATACAAGAAAATATTCAGGTCAAAAATTATGCTCATCTTGTTTCTCAAATTCTATTGTTAGAAAAACTGCTAAGACAATTTCAAAATATAACATGATTAAATATAATGAATTAGTAGCTGTTGCTGTTTCGGGTGGAAAAGATTCATTGGCATTATTAAAAATTATTCATGAAATGGCATCTACTCATAATTTTAGAATTATAGCAATTACAATAGATGAAGGAATCCCAGGATATAGAAATGAGGCATTAGAAATTGTAGAGAATTTTTGTAGTAAATTAAATGTTGAACATAAAGTTTATTCGTACAAAGATTTGTTCGAATTAACACTAAATGAAGCATTAGAATTAAGAGAAAATGAAAGAACTTCCTCCTGTTCAATTTGTGGAATTTTAAGAAGACGTGCAATTGATTATGCAGCAAAAGATGTTGGAGCAGATGTAATTGCAACTGGACATAATTTAGATGATACATTACAAACGTTTGTAATAAATATGCTTTCAGGGGATACAACCAAGATTGGGTGGATGGATCCTGATACATCTTTGAATTCTTTAAGAAAGGTAAAACCATTTTGTGAGATATATGAATCAGAAATAGTGTTTTATGCATTTACAAATGATATTCCATTTCAGTCAGAACCTTGTCCACACATGAATGAGGGAATAAGAACAGAAATTCGTGAATTTCTAAATTCTCTAGAAAACAAACATAGTGGAATTAAAAATAATTTGTATCAATCAATTCTCAAAATTTCTCAAATTATTAAAACTTCAAATTCAAAAGAAAAAATTACTTGTGAAAAATGTGGAACTGAATGCACTGGAAAGATATGCTCAGTTTGCAATATGGTTTTAAAACTGAAAGAAAATCAAACCTAATGCAAATATAACATACTTTCTTTATAAAAAATGGTAGTAGGTAGGATTAGGGTGCCAGCCGTGCCCTGTTCTGAAACCGGCTATATGCAGAGATCAGTAACTGTTGGGTAAATCTCTAGTGGGTAATTCCCGCTTGGTGTGCGGAAATGAAATCACGCCGAGGCGGGTGGTTGCAGGACTAGAAATATTCGAAGGGATAACTTCTAAGACCGAACCATCGAAAGGGATGAGGTCCGGGAGGGAGCAATCCTAAGGTGGAGCATCCACGCTTCCTCGTCAACGTGGCGGATCTTGTACGCCTTGAAATGGGGCTATTCGTCTAGACTGGAGCCAGCAGAACTACTACCTTTATAATTTAAATTAAAACTGCAAGATCATGGAAGGAATAATCTCATTTGGTAATAAAAGAAATTATGAAGACTTTAAGAAACAAATTCCAAATTCAGTATTACCTCTTTTTGATTCCATTAGAAAATTTTGCTTCTCTTTAGGAGAAAACGTAGTTGAGGATGTTAGAATGCATAGAATTGTTTTTTGTAAATCAATAACTTTTAGATGGTTTGCAGATATAGAATCTCAAAAAGAAGGAGTAATTATTAAAATTCAAAAAAGTAGAAAAGAGCCCATACAAATAATTCAGATAAGTAAAAAGCAGAAAATTTTAGAATTTGGTAATATAATTAAGGAAGCATTTGATGAAATCCATTAATATGTAACCTCAAATTTTGAAAATTCTCCAGTAAATTTTTCATTTTGAATTTCTACATCTTCAACAATTGCATTTGCAGGTCCACCATGAGCCCACTCAATTAGTAGAGTAACATTACCTGTATCTCCTTCTAAGACAGCCTCAACTCTACCATCATTCAGATTTTTTACCCAACCGTAAACATCATTTTGTTTTGCTTTTACTTTTAATGTCTGACGAAAAAAAACTCCTTGTACTCTTCCAGTTACAAAAATTCTAATTCGTTGTTTTGACATTAAAGATAAATTTCAAGAGTCATTTATCAATTTTAGGTTAAAAAGAAACTACTTTCTTTCTTTAATTCTAGCTCTACCAGTTTTTCTAGCAGCAATACTTCCTACCTTTGCACCAGGAGGTGCATCTCTTGAAACAGTTGAGCTTTGTCCAACGTGTTGATGACGACCACCACCATGTGGATGAACATATGCTGCTTGAGCAACACCTCTGACAATTGGATATTTTTTTCCTTTAGCTTTAAAACTGCGCCATTTGTTACCAGCACTCATAAAGTGTCGTTCACTGGCTCCGCCACCTGCAAGAGTGCCAATCATGGCTCTATTCTTTGGATTAAGTGTAGTAAATCGGCCAGAGGGTAGTTTAACAGTAACTCCCTCATCACCATGAGAGAAAATGGTTGCATTAGTACCTGCAGATTTAACTATAGAACCACCATCTCCAAAATGTTTTTCAATATTACAAACAATTGTACCATCAGGAATATTTTGAACACTAATTACATTTCCTTTTTCAATCTTTGATTTTAATCCAAATTGTAAGATTTCACCTACTTTAGCTCCGAGAATTGCTGGAACGTATGAAACAGAGCCGTCTTCAAATCGAATTTTAGCTAATGGTGCCTCTCGTCCACGTTCGTGAACCAAATCGATAATTTCACCTTCATGTTGTTCTGCAAGTGAAAAACGAGGATAATTTGCTTTGGAGCCTACTTTACCAGTAGATGTGGATCTAAACTGCATTCCTCCACGGCCACGTCTTCTAACTAATGGTCTTTTTCCCAAGTTGATCGTTTGCCACGAAAAGAGGATTTTAAGCTTGTGATATCTGTTGCAATTTAAGAAAACTACCACAAAGGTATAAAAATTAGACAGGAGGCATTTCTGTATGAGTCAAAGTGGTCTTTCTCTCAAAGTTCTAGAAGCATATACTAGAGATGTTGGGAGAGGAGTAGCGAGGATAGATTATGATTCTATGGATACTCTAAATGCTTCTACAGGTGATGTTATTGAGATTAAAGGAAAAAGAAGAACAGTTGCAAAATGTCTTCCATTGTATCCTTCTGATGAAGGAAAAGGAATAATCAGAATTGATGGACTTGGAAGAAATAACTCAGGAATTGCAATTGGAGACACAATTTCTGTTAGAAAAATAAAAGCAGTTGCTGCAGAAAAAGTGGTAGTTGCGCCATTAGAAGCAATCCCTCCAATTGATGAAAGATATCTTGCAGATGCTCTAGAAAGTGTTCCTTTGATTAAAGGTGATAATGTAATGGTTCCATATTTTGGTGGACGTTTAACTTTTCAAGTTATTGGAGTTACTCCAGCAGCTGATGCTGTTTTAGTTACTCAAAAAACTGTTTTCCATATTGCAGAAAAAGGAGAAACATTACGTGGAGTTCCACAAGTAACCTATGAAGACATTGGGGGTTTAACTGATGAGATTAAGAAAGTTAGAGAAATGATTGAGCTTCCATTAAGACATCCAGAAATTTTTGAAAAGTTAGGAATTGAAGCACCAAAAGGTGTTCTATTGTATGGACCTCCTGGAACAGGTAAGACATTACTTGCAAAAGCAGTAGCCAATGAAAGTAATGCGCATTTTATCAGTATCTCAGGTCCAGAAATTATGAGTAAGTTTTATGGAGAAAGTGAAGCTAGATTAAGAGAAATTTTCAAAGAAGCTAGAGAGAAATCTCCATCAATTATCTTTGTTGATGAAATAGATTCTATTGCACCAAAAAGAGAAGAAGTCACGGGTGAAGTTGAAAGAAGGGTTGTTTCTCAAATGTTGTCATTAATGGATGGTCTAGAAGCTAGAGGAAAAGTAATTGTTATTTCAGCAACAAATAGACCAAATGCAATTGATCCCGCACTTAGAAGACCGGGGAGATTTGATAGGGAAATTGAGATTAAAGTTCCAGATAAGAAAGGCAGAAAGGATATTCTTGCAATTCATAGTAGAAACATGCCTCTTTCTGACGATGTCAATATCGATAAAATTTCAGCAGTTAGTCACGGTTATGTTGGTGCAGACTTGGAATATCTATGCAAAGAGGCTGCAATGAAATGCTTGAGAAGATTATTGCCTATTCTTAATTTAGAAGAAGAGAAAATCCCTCCAGAAACTTTGGATAAATTAATTGTAAATAATGATGATTTTCTCAAAGCTTTGATTGAAGTTACACCTTCAGGAATGAGAGAAGTTTTCATAGAAAATCCAGATGTGAAATGGGATGATGTTGGAGGATTGGAAGATGTTAAACGTGAGCTACAAGAGGCTGTTGAATGGCCTATGAAATATCCTGGTCTATATGATAAATTAGGACACACTATGCCAAGAGGAATATTACTTCATGGACCAAGTGGGACAGGTAAAACATTACTTGCAAAAGCAGTAGCTACACAAAGTGAAGCAAACTTTGTTTCTGTTAGAGGCCCCGAACTTTTGTCAAAATGGGTAGGAGAATCAGAGAGAGGAATCAGAGAGATTTTCAAAAGAGCACGTCAGTCTGCACCATGTGTTGTATTCTTTGACGAAATAGATTCTATTGCACCAATAAGAGGTGCAGGTGGAGAAACAGCAGTTACTGAAAGAGTTGTCAGTCAATTACTTACAGAATTAGATGGAATGGAAAATATGCATGGAGTTATTGTGTTAGCTGCAACAAATAGAGCAGACATGATAGATCCTGCATTATTAAGACCTGGAAGATTTGACAAAATTATTCAGATTCCACTTCCGGATAAAGAGAGCAGAAAGAGTATCTTGAAAATTAATGCGGCAAAAATTCCAATAATTGATGATAAGAGTGATCCTCAGCATGTAGATATTGAGAAAATTGCAGATCTAACTGATGGACTCAGTGGTGCAGATACAGCATCTATCGCAAATACTGCAGTATCTCTTGTAATTCATGAATTTTTAGATTCACATCCAGATGAAAAGGATATTGAAAAAACTACAATTGATGCTAAGGTTACTATGAAACATTTTGAGGAAGCAGTGAAAAAAGTCAGAGAGCAAAAAGATCTAAAGCTAGGTGAAAAATTAGTAGCTTCCTATTACAGGTAGTTTTAATTAAATACTAAACATAATTCTCATAAATGTCAGAATACAGAGGATACGAGGGTAATTCATTAAAATTTCTAAAGGCAAATAGAATTGCAGTCGGAGATTATGTCAGGATTGTTGCAGATATTACGTATTCGGGTATAATTATGCCAAGATATGAACACAGTGATGACAAACATATTGTTTTAAAATTAAAAAATGGGTATAACATTGGATTAGAAATTGCTGAGATTGAGAAAATTGAGAAAAATCTTGTTACAGAAAAAATAATTGAAAAAAGTGAATGGATAAAAAAAAGTGAAGGATTGCCAAAAATTTTACTATTGTCGACTGGAGGCACAATTGCAAGTAAGGTGGATTATAGAACAGGTTCAGTAACTCCTGTATTATCAGCTCAAGAACTTAATGCATCAGTTCCAGAACTGGCAAAAATTGCCAATATTGATGCAGAGGTTTTATTTTCAGAATATTCTGAAAACATAATGCCTAAACATTGGTTACAAATTGCTGAAAAAATTAATGAGTATTCTAAATCTGATTATGTAGGGATAATAATTGCTCATGGTACAGATACTATGCATTATACATCATCTTTTCTGTCATTTGCGTTAGCGGGATTTTCAATACCAATTGTACTTGTAGGTTCTCAAAGATCTTCAGATCGTGCCTCATCTGATGCAGCATTAAATTTGATCGGTGCAACAAAATTCATCACGTCAAGTAATACTAATGGGATTTACATTATCATGCATCAGGATGAGAATGATAAAGTGATTGCATGTCACATAGGAACTAGAGTTAGAAAAAATCATACTAGTAAGAGAGGTGCATTTAAAACAATTGGGGATGAACCTGCCTTCATAATTACAGAAAATCAAATTCAAAAAAACATTAAAGAAGATTTTTTTAAAACAAACGAATTTCATCCAAGAATTAAATTAGATACTAAAGTTGCATTAGTAAAATATCATCCTGGATATGAACCTGAATTGTTAGAAAAAATTATTGAGATGGGGTATAAGGGAATAATTTTTGAAGGAACAGGGTTAGGCCATATCGGAAAGACAATGTATGAAAGTGTGAAAAAAGCAAGGAATAAAGGAATTTTTCTAGGGATGACTTCTCAATGTATTGATGGTAGAGTTAGAATGACAGTTTATGAAAGTGGTCGGGATTTACTTAATTTAGGCATAGTTCCATTAGAAAATATGATCCCAGAAGTAGCATTAGTTAAGACAATGTGGGCAATAGGAAATTCACAAAATATAGAAGAAGTCAAAAAACTCATGCTTGAAAATATAGCATTAGAGATATCAGATTAGGAGAGTGAATAAAGTGTCAAAATTTTCTTTAAGTGGTATTGGATTAAAAGTAGGACTAGAAATCCATCAACAATTAGCAACAAACAAAAAATTATTTTGTAATTGTAGATCAATAGAATCAGATGAATATTCTATTAAATTTCAAAGAAAATTACGTGCGGTAAAAAGTGAATTGGGTGAATATGATCCAGCGGCATTATTTGAAAAATCAAAATCAAAAACAATAGTTTATTATGCAAATTCAGAAAGTAGTTGTTTAGTTGAACAAGATGAAGAGCCACCTCATAACTTAGATAACGATGCAAAAGATCTTGCACTTGTAATTGCAACATCACTAAATTCCAAAATTTTTAATGAAATTTATCCAATGAGAAAAACAGTGATTGATGGTTCAAACACAACAGGATTTCAACGAACTATGCTGATTTCACAGGGAGGACAAATTGAGGTTGACGGTGAGAAGATAGGTGTACAATCAATTTGTCTTGAAGAAGATGCAGCTAAACTTCTCGGAGATAAAGGAAATATTAGAGAATATAGTTTAGATCGTCTTGGTATTCCTCTTTTAGAGATTGCATTAGATCCTGTAGAAGGAGATCCTAAAAAAATTAAAAAAATTGCATTATCATTAGGTAGACTACTACGAAGTACAAAAAAAGTAATCAGAGGAATTGGATCAATTCGACAAGATGTCAATGTTTCAATAAAAGATGGAGGAGGAGTAGTGGAAGTAAAAGGAGTTCAACAATTAGATCAATTAGAAAAAGTAGTAGAATTTGAGGCCAAAAGACAGTTTGGATTAGTAAAAATTGCTGAAAAATTAAGGAATTCAGATTTTAAAGAAATTTCAAAAAATAGAGATATTTTTGACATCACAGAAAATTGGAAAAATTGTAAATCTAAAATAATTCAAAAGGCATTAAAAGATAATTCAATTATCAAAGTAATAAAAATTGAAAATTTTTCTGGAATGTTTGGATATACACCGTTTGAAGGAATTAGATTAGGAAAAGAGATAGGACAATTAGTAAAATTTTATGGTATTGGGGGAGTTTTTCATTCTGATGAACTACCAAATTATGGTATTGAAGAAGATGATATTTTAATTGTAAAAAATATTTTAAAAGTTAATCAAAATGATGCATTTTTAATTATTGCAGCCCCCTCTGCAATAATTAATTTTGCAATAAACTCAATAATCAATAGATTAGAAGAAGCTAGAAAAGGCGTTCCTGCAGAAACGAGATTAGCTACACATACAGGTGAAACAGTATTCTTAAGACCACGTCCAGGTGCATCAAGAATGTATCCTGAAACAGACATTCCACCAATCTCGGTTACAAATCAAGAATTAGAAAATGCTAGGAAAAATATTCCAAAATCATGGGATGAATCACTGTTAGAATTACAAAAAAAATATGAATTGAATTTTCAGCTTTCTGAGCAAATTTTTGATTCACGTTATATTGAATTATTTGAAAAAATTGTTGAAAAAATTAAAATCAATCCTACTTTTGTTGCATCAATTTTATGTTCTACAATTACTAACTTAGAGAGAAATGGTCTAAATTCTAAATTATTAACAGAAGAGAACATCATGAAATCATTTCAACTATTAGCAGAAGAAAAAATCGCAAAAGAATCAATTGAGATAATCTATGAGAATATCATGTCTGGCAAGTCCCAAACAATTGATGAAGCATTGAAAAATGCGTCAATTGAAACTATTGATAAAGTAAAAGTCGAAGAAATCATTATAGATATAATTGAAAGAAATCAAGAAATAGTGAAAAATCAAAAAGAACGGGCAATTGGACCATTAATGGGAATTGTTATGAAGGAATTGAGAGGAAAAATTTCAGGTGAAATAGTAAATAGTATTCTTTTAAAAAACATTAAGAAAAAATTAGAAAACATTTGATTAAAATGCGGGAGGTGGGATTCTAACTTTACATGTAGGGAAATATAATTCTGAGCCGTTTATTGCAGAAACCTTGTGTAAATATGATATTTGATTCTTTTAAGTTTTTTAGTTTAAATGATATTATTGTAAACTGAAATATCTTAGTTCAAATTTGGTTAAAATGAACAGCCTGATCTATTAAGAACAATCTTTATTTTCCTAAAATAACTAAATAATAAATTATGGGCGGTTATGATGACGTTGCCATTCCAACTAACAATGTAACAATAAACAAGAAATTGGCAATATATCTCATTATTGGAATAACAACAATAATAATAGGAATAATAACAATACCTCTACTTCCAAAGAGTTTAGAAGATAGAATTAAAACGCTGTATGATGTAGCTCAGGACCATATCGATGATGGAGATTTAGAAGAAGCAAAGATAATTTATTCTAAAATAATTGAGTTAAAACCCAATGAGGAAAAGGCATGGCATGAAAAAGGAAAGATACTTGTACGAACAAAAACTTGTGATAGCGCATTAAGTCATTACAAAACATATGTAAAAAATTTTCCAGATTCTTCACGTGGAATGGAGGGATTTGAATTGGCAAAATTGTGCAACAGTTCACACATCAAAGATCAACCATAGCCGATATCAATAAATAATACGAATAGTACATGGACATAAAAAATCGTATGGAACATATGATCGTAAAACTAGTGTATTTCACTACTTCCAAGGACTGTGTTTTTAAAAATAGAAATATCAAGTGTAAATAATTGTATTAACATGCAACTGCTGTAGTTGGTAAAATCTAGAACTTAATTTTTAAAATAAGTGTATGATTGCTTGTTAATCGCTATTGCCCTCTAGTTCTTGTTTAAAGTACATTATCTGTTCAAGATCGGTAATTTCTTTAAACATCGTTTCCTTTATTAAATTGGTCATGAGTAGACCTATCAGTAATATAATAATTAAAACAGTGTTAACTTAATTTGACGTTTTAGACAAGCACAGAAATTATTTTTACTGTGAGATTTATAGTGTGTAACCTAGATCGATTACTAGGAGGAATGATTAGTCAAGTATTTTCCAAATTTTATTATTTTTTAAATATTTTAAAGCAATAAAATTCATGTTTTATGTTAATATTCTATATTGACTAGACTCAAACATGCAAAAAATCATATTTACAAAATATCAATAAAACAAGTAAAAAGTGGCCGTGTAGAAACCATCAGATTTTGATTATTCTGTAGATCAAATGACATCATCTGGATCCATTTGGCATGACTCATTTCTTATCTCATGAAACATTCTAGAATGATTCGTATTCTACTTGATA
>JAOUNB010000008.1 GCA_029881195.1 Candidatus Nitrosopumilus sp. | reverse complement strand
CAATTCATTTTATGGTCTAATATCAAAGATGATGGTTATAATCTTGAATTATTATTCCTAAGTTCTCACACTGGAACCCATCTTGATGCACCATACCATTTTGTGAAAAATGGCATCAAAATCCATCAAATTCCTCTCAATAGACTAATTAGAAAAGCTATTCTAATTAAACTCAAAAAAACTAAAAATTCCTCAATAACAAAGGAAGATATTATTTTATTTGAAAAAAAGAATGGAATTATTCCAAATCATTCGTCAGTCTTATTTTTCACTGAATGGCAAAAAAATCTAAAAAAAGACAATTATTTTACTGAAAATCCTGGATTAGATAAATTAGCTGCAAACTATCTTATATCAAAAAAGATCAATTTAGTTGGAATAGATTCTCCAAGTATCGATCTAGGAAAAGGTGAATCATTTATTGTTCACCATCTTTTCTCAAAAAATAATATTTTGATAGTGGAAAATTTAACAAATTTGAATAAAATTTTATCTAGGGAATTTAATTTAACAATTCTACCATTAAAACTTAAAGATGCAACAGGTTCACCCGTTAGAGCAGTGGCATCATAATTTTCTTCATTATTTTGTAATGCTAAAAATATAGCAAATTCCAATGACTGATATGAGTAAACCTGGTAATTTATGGAGAAAAATTCATGGAAGAGTTAGAAAAAAACCTACGAATTTTTCTTGGTTAATTGAAGACAAATTAGCTGGCTCGGGAATTCCCACAAGTTTTGATGAATTCAATTGGCTTTTAGATCAAGGAGTAAAATCAATTGTCACTATGACTGAGAATTCATTACCTCATAATTGGGTAGCAAATATTGATTATCTTCATGTTCCAACTCCTGATCTTACCGCTCCTGATATGGATAAAATAGATTCAGCAGTAGATTTTATTCATAAACAAATTAAAAACAATAAATCTGTGATGGTTCATTGTGCAGCTGGAATGGGAAGAGCAGGAACAATTCTTGCATGTTATTTTGTAAAATATAAAAAATATACGGCAAAAAATGCAATTAAAAAAATTCGAGATGAAAGGCCCGGATCTATTCAATCTGAGATACAAGAACTAGCTATTGATTTTTATGAAAAACATGTGAATAGTTAGTTTTAAACAAATTCAGAAACTAATTTTCCGTCTACAACCTTAATTTTCAAAGTTTTATTTTCTTGGAAAATCATAGTCATTCCCCCGTCCGAATCAGGATCTTCAACTTTAACAAGTTCTAACATTTTGATTGCATCAAATTTTTCCATTCACATTCACCTATTCTGGAATTGATACAGTCTCGATTTTTCCATCAACAGCTTTGATAAACAAAAACCTGTTGTCTTTAAAGATAAAGGTAATGCCTTCTTCTTTATCAGGTTCTTCAACTTCAAGAACTGGTTGTCCTAACAGACCATCGTATTTTGCCATATCAGTTCCCTCTAAAAGTTCCTTATATCCCTAATTGACCCATGTTTTTATTTATGATAACTATAATACGCACTAGAATTATCCTATCTTCCCTCGCAGCTTGATCTCTTCAGACGTATTAGATGGGGTAGATGTATCAACATACCTAATTTCATACCAATCTCCAATGTGAACCGTTTTTCCATCTATAGTACGTGGAATTTCAATTACCACTTCAAATATTCCTGTATTTTCACCAGTTTCCAATAGAAAGGATGCATTTGCATCAAATACCGGATTGGCTAATGTCGTTTTTATTCCACCTTCTCCTCGATATTCTATTTTATTGAGCGGAATCCGGTTTACATCCCTTGAATCAAGGTTTGCATCAGGTTCATAGATTCTTACAGTAAATTCATGGCCTATTCTTGTTTTACCTGCACCAGATGTTTGTACTAGTGCGTATGTTTTTGACAAAGGTATTGATTTTGTACTGACTTGTTTTTCTCCTCCAGCATCTGATTCATCAAGATATTTTATCTCAACCACGTCATCTTGTGTTATCGGCTTTCCATTTATTGAATCGGGTAGCTGCAGTCTAACAAAAAACTGTCCAGTATTGGGCCCTGTCTCAATCATTGTTTTTGGACCTTCGACTGGAATTCCGTTTATCAAAAACTGCAACAAATCTTTTGTATCAATAATATCTACTCCATTTCGGCTTGTATTCAAGTCATCATCTGTGATATAGAAATTTACTATAGATCCACCTGAGGCAGGAATATTCGTGATTTCTGCAGTTGATGCCTTTCCAGTATCTCCTTTTATTGTAGAACCTCCACTAGTGTTTGGCACAGCAATTTCTTTTTTTGTTTCAGTTTTTTCCTGTGCAAACTCCCGTATGATTAATTTGATGTAACCACGTTCTTCTAATTTCATTAAAGTAGAAAGACCCAGACATGCAGGTTTGTCAGACTGAAGTATCACCAAGGTATGCCCTGATTTACAAGATATGTCTTCAGGCTCTATTCCTTTCTCTAATTGTTTTCTGGGAGACTCGATGTTTTCTGCAAATATTACATCTGAAAATCCTATGGTGATAAAAAACGAAAGTACTACCATAATGACAGATAAGGTAAACAGTTGACTGAACACAAATGCTATTGTATAATCAATATTAAAAAAGTTGAGATATACAAATCTCATTATTTTTAATGCATTAATGGTTAAAGAATTCAAAGAAACTTACTGATATCTTTGGCTGAACATAGATTATGTCTAAAACATAGACTGTTTCTTACTAATTATTGGACTTTTGTAACCATTTACAGTCACAATATTGTGAGAAATTGTGTAACATGAATTAAGAATTCCCATAACACTTCATTACAAGAATCAAGATCAGCTTGGTTAGACAATAATGGTTTTAAAACACGTCCTAGATAAAATTCCCTAGTCGTTATTTTCAGTAAATCTTGAGCTTAATCCTAATTGATTGTTATTTCAATTTCACTAGAATTATTTTTGATACTTCCAGCTTCTGTGAAGTCATGCTTTTGCCAGGATGCAAATGCTTCTGCACTTATCTTGTGCTTGCCTTTTCCCAGATCTGACGCTTTGAAAACAAATTTTTCATTAAAGTCGAAAAGCTCCTGTCTTACCTCTTCTTCAGTTAATCTGATAAATGGTTCAAAATTTTTGGCTACCTGAACCCAAATTCTTCTATCTTTCATTGGATTAACAAGTTTAGGATTTCTAGTCCAAAAGATTGATGCCTTTCTGTATGTATCGATGGTTCTACCTAATTCTTTCTTTCTGAATCCCGCAGTTGTCAATTTAATACCGTGTTTCATTTTGAATGAAACATCATTCTTGTTATAGGCTTGAGTCCAATTTGTTTCATTGAACGCATTTCTAAGGTCTCCTTCAACTGAAAATTGAACATTAATCTCTACATTTTCATCTGATGAGTACTCATCCTTGGAATTTACCAATTTTATCTCTGAAATCTTACTTTCTGCCATTATTACCGTTCATAATGATTTATATCCGCAATAAGTGCTTTTTCTGAATACATGAACGCACAAGTGATCAGTTCTGAACCAAAAGAAATCAGCCTTTCAATCACTGAGACTGATATAGGAATTTTATACATTATTCAACATGAGCTCCTAAAAGGATCAAACATTGATTTTGCAGGAGTTATAGTAAAACATCCTCTTACCAATGAATGTTGGATGAGAATTAACTCTAGCACAAAACCCCTAGAAGAAATTAAAAAAGCAACAGATTCCGCAATAAAAATGGCAGAAGAGTTTAAACAACTATTTAATTCTAAAATCAAGGTAAATTAGATTGAAATTTTGCCCCAAATGTGAGGTCAAATTAAAGAAGGGTACTTTCAGTCTTGAATGCTCAAAATGTGGCTATGTAGAAGGAGAAAAAATAACACAAACAAAAAAAATTCTTAATGAAGAGGAACCCGATTTTTCACTTTTAGCTTTTGAAGGAAATGAAGGAGAAGATACACATCCAACAATCAAATTAGATTGTGAAAAATGTGGTCATGATGAGGCAGTTTGGTGGATGTTTCAAACTAGAAGTGCAGATGAACCTACAACTAGATTTTATCGTTGCCAGAAATGTAAATACACCTGGCGTGATTACACATAACGTTTAACTGGAACTTTAAGTCAAGAAAGTTGATTTGACTTTTGGAGCAAAAACAAGTGGTTCAGATGATCTAAAAGCAATTATCTCTGCAATATCTACACTTGTTGAAGAAGCTACTTTTGTTGCAACTACAGAAGGAATTACCTTTAGAGGAATGGATCCATCACATGTTGCTTTAATTGATATATCGTGGCCTAACTCTGCATTTGAAAAATATGAATGTGATAGCGATATTAAATTTGGAGTTAGAATAGATGAATTTTCAAAACTTATCAAAAGAGCAGATAAAAAAGACAGTATAGAGATTAGTATCTCCGAACAAAACATGTTACTTGTTACAGTTGGTAAAAATAAAAAATACAAGATGCGCTTAATTGAAAGTTCTGCCACGGATACCCCATTACCAAAAATTCCTTATGATTCTAAAATCATATTATCTTCTTCAAAGTTTGACAAGATTCTTGGTGATGTTCAAGTGGTATCTGACTATCTAACAATTCATACATCTGACTCAAAAGGTGACTTTTCAGGCAAGGGTGATTCTGGAGAGGTCGTAATTGATTTGGATAAAGAAGATGAAGAAATTGAAGAAATTTCTTCAAAAGAAGATAGTATTGGTACTTACAGCCTTGAATATCTTAATCCTGTAGTAAAGGCGGTAGGCACAACTGCGGGATTTATTACATGTGAATTTTCAAGCGCAAAACCTCTTAGAATTGAATTTAAAGTAGCAAATATAGGCAGAATTCACTTCTACTTGGCTCCACGTGTGGAAAGTTAAAGCATTTAAAGATTAACTAATTCAGGTACTTTGAATTGAGACTTGTAATAAAATACGGTGGAACATCAATTTCTAATTCAAAAGACATCCAAGCAATAGCTAAATACATTAATTCGTTATCGAAGAAACATCAAATTGTAGTTGTTTGTTCCGCAACAAACGGAACCACTGATGATCTCTTAGAGATATCAGAATCAATTAAGAAAGAAAATAAATCAAAAGCTGAACAACTTGTATCAAAAATTACTAATAGACATAAACAGTTAGCAAAACAAACAATCAAAAAATTAGACTTGCAACAAAAATTGTTAAGAAAACTAGATGAAGATTTTGTAGAGTTACTTGCCTTGATTGATGGAATGGTATTACTTGGTGAGGTTACATCGAGATCAATGGACTATTTAATTTCATTTGGTGAAAGATTATCAATAAAATTAGTTTCATCAGCAATTAATGATTCAGGAAAAAAATCAATTCCTATTACTGGAAAAGAGATTGGAATAATTACTGATTCTAATTTTGGCGAATCTAAACCATTAATGGATACAACAAGACTTAGAGTATCTAAAACTGTAGAAGATTTGTTTTTAAAGAAAACAATTCCTGTAGTAGGAGGATTTACAGGTGCAG
Organism: Candidatus Nitrosopumilus sp.; assembly: GCA_029881195.1. GTDB lineage: Archaea > Thermoproteota > Nitrososphaeria > Nitrososphaerales > Nitrosopumilaceae > Nitrosopumilus. The sequence goes on along the minus strand of JAOUNB010000008.1, from coordinate 36,507 downwards.
ATCAACACGGACATGTTACCACATTTGGTAGAGGTGGTTCTGATTATTCTGCAACAATTATTGGTTCTTGTATAAAGGCAGACGAAATTTGGTTGATGAGTGATATAGATGGACTAATGACTGCTGATCCAAAAATTGTAAAGAATGCAAAACTGCTCAAAGAAGTATCATACATTGAGGCAATAGAAATGGCTATGTTCGGTGCAAAACAGATTCATCCAAGAACGTTTGAGCCCTTACTAGCAAAGAAAATTCCTATGAAGATTAGAAGCTCCTTCAATGTAAAAAATGAAGGAACTCTGGTAACTGTGTCTCCATCGGCTTTTGCAAAAAATACTGTAAAATGCGTAAGTAATATTCGAAATAACGGATTAATCGATATTCAAGGAGGTAGTATGGTTGGAACACCTGGAACTGCAGCAAAAATATTTGAAACATTAGCAAAGTCGGGAATAAATGTGATGATGATCTCACAAAATCCTTCAGAATCAAGCATTACAATTGTAGTGAAAAACACTGATCTTGATAAAGCAGTTAATGCATTAGAAATGGAATTACTAGGAAAAATTATCAAAAAATTAGAAATTACTACTAATGTAGCCATTATTGCATTAATTGGTTCTGGAATGAGAGGAACAGTGGGAGTTGCATCTAGGGTATTTGGAGCAATAGAGAAAAATAAAATTAATGTTTCAATGATAACTCAAGGATCATCAGAACTAAACCTTGCATTTGTAGTCAAAAATTCTGATACGAATGTTGCTGTACGAGCACTACATAATGAATTTGAACTAGATAAAATCAATTGAGACAAAATCATTTAAGGACATAAACTAAATCAAATTTATTGAAAAAACTAATTGGTATAATACTAATTGGAATTTTTGTAATTGGTCTTATTTCGATCTCTTCAATATCTGATCAATTTGTAGATGCAGGTTCAAGAAAAAAGATTCATTTCACTCAAACTATAACTTCTTCGCAAGATCCTGGACAAGGACATGAAAATCATCAATTAGCACTAGTTCTTTCTCCAAATGAAGGAACCTTGTATGATGGCTCTATAACATTTACCTCAAGCGTACCTGTTCAAATTGCTGTTTTACATGAAATTAACTCACAGGATGCAAAAGGACAACCAATTTGGACTATTGATGAAAAAATAATCTATGGATTATCTTTAATTGATTTACAGGAAAAATCTGGTTCTTTTGAGTTTACAGGAGCTGCACTTGCATTACATTCTCCAACCTCAAAAGAATTTACTGCAACAGTAAGTGTTGATGGCTGGATACGAGGGCAACCTACTGAAGTGATAATGCAAAAAATTCAATTAGAAAAAGAACAATCATCATTACTTTCAAGAACAAATGTCCCAGCTACTATTCCAATGCATAAAGGAATCTACAATGGAAATCAAATCTTATACATCATTACTGATGGCAGTGATGAAGAATATGCAAAAACTATTTCCAAAAAACAAGGATGGAATGTTGAACTTGCTCCAGCTATCTCAAACATTCCAGAAGATATTTTACAAAAAATATTTATTTTTAAAAATGGGATACAGGGTGATGGAATCTATGGATTTCAAAATGAAGTATTTTCTAGTACTCCTCAAGAATCTGAATACAGTGCATTAAATTCTGTTATTGAAGTTACATGGAAAAAAGGCCAAAAAGAAATAGTATTTGAATCTGCAACCGATATTATTAATGCTCAAGAAAATGGAAGAATAGAGTTTAATGAAACAGGAATTGTACTTAACACTCCTCAAATTACTTGGCCTGATGGACAAATGAAGATACGTTCTGACAACAAAATTGCTGATGATATGTCGTATGATGAAGGACAAATAATTGAAATTAATGAAGAAGAATTGACTGTAACTTTTGTAGCACATAGAGGGTGGGGACCTGATGGAAAAACTATTTACTATATCATAACTGATGCTACTCCACTGGGTACTGCAAAGACAATGGGTGTGGCCTCATCCTCAACTTCTGCTAATCTTATTGCACATCCTGGAGCAGTTGATCTTTTTCAATTTAAAAATGGAATTAAAGGCTCTGGTCCATTAGGTTTCCAAGCTAGTATTGCAAATGCTTCTCTTGATGATGAAAATTATAGTCCAATGTGGAGAATTTATCTAGTTGAATGGAATGATCCAGAATCAGCAAAAATTTTGGAGACAAAATCAGATATTGATTCATTTCATGCTGATGGTTTGCTATCTGTTAGTATTGCTAGACCACTAAATAGTGATCATATAATAAATTGCCCATTCATAGATCCATTTCAATAGAATTCTCACTAAAGGGATAAATTACTTGACAAAAAAATCATTGTTAAATTGATTGGTAAACTCTACATTGTTGGTGTTGGTCCTGGACATCATGATCACATGACATTTCGAGCTAAAGAAGTAATTGAAGAAAGTAATACGATTGTTGGTTATGAAACATACGTAAATTTAGTTGAGGATCTGATTGAAGGCAAAACAGTTTATCGGTATGCGATGACACAAGAAGTTGAAAGAGCTCATCAATGCATTGATCTTGCAAAATCTGGAAAAATCGTCTCATTAGTATCAAGTGGAGATCCTGGAATTTATGGAATGGCTGGTTTAATTTATGAAACCCTTGCTGAATCTAACTGGGATCCTAAAGATGGTCTGCAAGTAGAAATTGTTCCAGGCGTATCTGCACTAAATTCGTGTGCTTCAATTATTGGTTCACCATTAATGACTGATTTTGCAGTAGTCAGCATGAGTGATTTACTAGTTCCATGGGAAATAATTGAAAAAAGAGTTGAGGCAGCAGCTCAAGGTGATTTTGTAATTGTCATTTACAATCCTGCAAGCAAGAAAAGAATTCATCAATTACAAGATACTAGAAAAATTCTTTTAAAGTATAGAAAACCTACTACACCTATAGCAATAATCAAGGGAGCATTTAGAGAATCTGAAACAATTGTTATGACCGATTTGGAAAACTTACCTAACCATTCTGATAAATTAGGAATGATAAGTACTGTAATTATTGGAAATTCATCAACATACACTTACAAAGATTTGATGATAAATCCAAGAGGATACAAATCAAAATACAATTTAGAAGAACAAACTAATCCAGAACTCAAAGTCTAATAATTTTTCTTTATTGCATCATTAATTTCCTTACTCAGATTTAGCTTTTCTCTTATGGGAGAAATCACTTTAACTAAATAATCCCCAACTGTTTGTTTCAAATCTCCTGGATGTAGTTTCTTTTCGGCAAAATCCATTTCCAGCTGATTATAATTAGAATACGATATATTTCCACCAAATTTTTCAGGTCTCTCAATTTCCATTTCGTCAAAATCATGAAAAATTACAGTTCTAGCAATCTCTAATAATGGATTATTTTGAATATTTCCCTCTTCACACCATGCCTTGTTAATCTTTTTCTTAATTTCATAATCAGCATCATGAATAAAAATACCTGAATTTGGATCAGATTTACTCATTTTACTCAGTATTTGAGAACCACTCATGTCTGCAGGTTTTAAAAGTCCAGGTAATAACTTGTGATGTACTGCCACAGGAACTTTCCATTTCATTTTAGGAAAAATCTCTCTAACTAACATGTGAATTTTTCTTTGATCCATTCCTGCATGAGCAATGTCTACATCTAATGAGTGAATGTCTACTGCTTGCATTGCAGGATAAAGTAATTTCGCCAAGTCAATTTTTTTATCATCCTCAGAACGTCCCATTATTGTAAGAGTTCTCATTGTTCTGGCAATTGACATATGTTTTGTAAATTTAACAAGTTCAGACCAATATTCAGCTTTTTCTTCATACACTTTTGATCCTAAGACAACTTGTGCATCTGGACAAACTAATTTGAATGCATCTTGATAATATTTTGAAACTTTTGATATTGTTTCCCAATCACCTCCTAGTTTATCATTAATCAATGTGTGCCAATCCGCAAGAAATATTGTACACTTTACTCCAGCTTTAACAAAATCATTAATTTTGAAACCTGTACTAATCAAACTACCAAGATGTAAGAAACCAGAAATTTCGAGGCCAATGTAATGTTTTGGTGATGAATTTGATTTGAATAACTCAATTAATTCATCATGAGTCACTATTTCTTCAGTGGGTGGTCTTTCAATCAGATCTACTTTTTCTGTAATATCCAAATCAAAACAACTTTTATGATCTAAACGTATAAAGTTATTTAAAAAATCTAAATCAATTTAGAACCTTTGAATATGAGATGTTGATGGTCTCTTTATGACTCTTGAAGATGGATTGAATTTAATAGAAAATTACAAGAAAGCACTTCAAAAATTTCTAGACACGTTACCTGAACAATCAGTTCAATTAGGTTCAGAAATGATCAAAACTCTTACGATGAATTCTAAAAATGAAATTGCAAACTTAGATGCAATCGAAAAAGCACTCAAAAAACCAGCAAAATATGAATCTGGCTTATCAGAATAATTTTCTAAATATCACTTACAATTCTTTTTATGCTTTCTCAAATCTTCTTGCGTATCAAATTCAGTTCCACATGCTCTACACTTTTCTTTTTTCTTATTATGTGCCTTTTCTTGATGTTTCTTTAATCTTTCAGAATCAGAAAGGACAGTTCCACATTTTTTACATTTTAATTCATTACTACTAGTGCCAAATAATCCCATACTGAAAATACTCATACATACTAAAAATAGTTTTTACGTAAAATAATCTGAAATTATCTATTCTACTTTGATTCATCTAGGCTTTTTCTGGGTTTTGTGCTAAGATAAAATGCATGTGTGCTAATAATAAAGGCTGCAAGAAACACTTTTGTTGCAAAAATCAAATTCCATGGTCTATCAGGATCTGGGTAAGCAACGAATAATCTATCAATATCTGGAACCATCCCATCAATAATTCCTGCTGTCATTTGTGCATTTAATACTGTAAAATTGTATATCACTTCATAGAGTGTAATAATTGAAAATCCTAGTAACATTAACTGAAGTAACGCCATCTTTGTTCCGACAATCTTATTTCCAGCGGTTCTCTTCCAACCAATTCTTGAAACACAATACCATCCAATAATTGTAGAAAAAAATATCCATGTGGATACTCGCGCAAAATTTTCAAATGGAATTGTTGTGTTATGTATTGCCTCTCCCATAACATAAGTTCCATTTTCAATCCATTCTATCATTGTAACATATACTCCAAAAACTAGAGATGATAACATAATGAATCCACAAACATAAAAAATATACAAATACACTTTGTAGCCTGAATCTGTTTTTTCAAGATGACGTGGTTTCATAATGCAATCTGCCAAATTTTGAAATATAAAAATTCATAGACTAGTTATAAACAGCATTACTGTTGAAGATTGCAATTAACATACCTATTATAAACAAAGAAGAGATATCTGCAGTTACCAACATTCTAAAAAATGATGCTTTGACATCCTCTGCTAGTCAGGGTGGAAAACATCTTCAAGAATTTGAAAGAGTTGCTGCTTCTTTTGTAAAATCAAAATATGCTGTTGCAGTAAATTCAGGTACTGCTGCACTCCAAGCTGCTTTACATGCATTAGATGTCAAAAGAGGAGATGAAATTTTAATTCCTTCATTTACTTTTGTTGCAACTGCAAATGCTGTTGTATCAACTGGAGCTAAACCAGTTTTTGTTGATATTCTAAAAGAAAATTATACTATTGATCCTGATGATTTAGAAAAAAAGATTAACAAAAAAACTCGCGCTATTATACCTGTTCATCTTTATGGGAACGTAGCGTCTGTTGAAAAACTTTCTAAAATTTCTAAACAATACAATATTCCAATTATTGAAGATTCTGCACAATCATTAGGAACAACATACAAAGGAAAACATACAGGTACTTTCTTTGAAATGGGTTGCTACAGTATGTATCCTACAAAGGTAATGACTGCTGGTGAAGGCGGATTTGTTGTAACTAACAATAAAAAATTCCGAGATAAATTATTGATGATTAGAAATCATGGAATGGTTCATGGATATGATACCAGAATGTTTGGCCTAAACTTAAGATTACCAGAAATTAATGCTGCAATTGCAACTGTTCAAATGAAAAAACTCCCAAATTTTTTAAAATTAAGAAAAAAAAATGCAGATCTATTATCAAAATTGATCTCTGATCTAAATATTATACTACCAACACAGAAAAAAAATGAAAATGTAAATTGGTATCTTTATACAATTGCAATAGAAAAACGTGATAAAATTTTGAAGAAACTTAATGAAAAAGGAATTGGTGCTGTATCTTACTACTCAATACCAGTTCATAAAACACCATTTTACAAACTAAAAACTAAACTTCCTATTACCGATTGGGCATCTTCACATGTGATTTCTTTACCAATTCATCCAGGAGTAACTCCAAAAAATATCGAATTTATTGCCAGAACTCTAAATGAAATATTATGAATGTACTAGCAGAAATAATTGGAGAAATATGTAAGGCTGTCTTACCTATATCTGAAGAATATGTTAAAGGAAATCCCAATTCATCAATAGCAATTTGTACTCTCTCAAGCATAGATTTACTCAAAAGATTCTCTACCCATAAAATTCTAAATGATGTTTCTATAGTAGGACGACTGTTATCCGAAAATAAAGGAATTGATTCTATTATTGAATATGTTAACAATAACCAAAAAATTAATTCTATCATCGTCTGCGGAAAAGAAGTTTTTGGCCATAAATCTGGGCACTCCTTATTTCAATTACATAAACATGGAATTGACAAAAATAATAGAATAATTAATTCACTTAGTCCTCATCCATATCTTACAGTTTCTGAATTTAAGATAAAATATTTTCAAAATAATGTAAATCTTGTAAATTTGATTAACGAAACTAATTATGAAAGAATTCTATCTAAAATTAAATTTTACTAATATCCATTTCTTTGTCTTTCTCTATTGATTTCATTTTTCTTTTTGTATTCTTCCACAATATCATCTGGCGTAAGCTTAAGCTCTAGTGATGCTTGAACAACAAAATGCCATATGTCGATTAATTCTTCTCTTGCTTCAGCTTCATTAAACTTGGTTGCCATTTTCCACCATTTCCAATTTGTAGTCCTTTGCAATTCTACTGCTTCATGCATTATTGCAGTACACAATGCAGAAATCCTTCCTTCTGAATCTTTTGGATATCTATCAAAATTCATCATTTCAGCCAGACCTTTCTGAAGTTTGAATATGATATCTAATCTATCTTCAGCCATTTCTTGTGTCAAGGATGAATCAATTTGAGAAATAATTGAACTTAAGTCTTTTTAGAAGCGGATCATTTTTTCATAAATTTTAATCCGTTTTGAAATATCTTTGTTTTTGATCTTAAGTAATCCATCTAGACCATACTTTTCAACTGCAAAAGATCCTAATACGTTTCCATAAACCACCGCTTTTTTTATTTCAGACATGTTAGTTGATTTTTTGCTTGCAAGATATCCTATCATTGCCCCTGCAAAAGAGTCTCCTGCACCTGTAGGATCTACTACATCTTCTAGTGAAAAACCTGCCGTTGGAAAAATTACATCATCATAAAACATTAAAGAACCGTGTTCCCCTTTTTTGATAATTACGTATTTTGCTCCCCACTGCATCATTTTTTTCGCACATTTTATCAAGTTGAATTCTTTTGTAAGAAGTTTGGCCTCCTCATCATTTATCACAACTGCATCAACAGCTTTTATCATTTTAATAACTGCATCACGTTTAGTAGAAATCCAGAAATCTATGGTATCACACATAGAAAATTTCACATTGTCAAATTCTTTGATTAATGAAATATTTTGCTCGGGATCATTATTTGCAAGGTATACAAATTGAGATTTTCGATAATCTTCTGGCACAGTTGGTTTAAAATCAGCTAATACATTTAATTCAGTTTTTAAAGTTGATCGGGTACTTAGTGTATCATCATAACTACCATCATAGCAAAATGTTTTACCTTCTTTAATTGTTAATCCTTGTAAATCCAAATGTTTTGATAAAATTTCATAATACTGTCTTGGAAAATCTTTGCCAACTACCGCAATTAATCCAGTATTTACAAAATTGCTTGCTGAGATTGCAGCAAAAGTTGCTGCACCTCCTAAAACATTTTTTATTGTTTTTTTTGGAGTTCTAATTGTATCTAATGCTGTAGAACCAAAAACAGTAAGCATTTACAAAGAAACTAATTCTAATGTATAAATTCTCTTGCCTGTTCTTCTGTTGGATAGTACACAAATGGAACATCAATAGATGTAATCAACAAATCATATTTTGTTGTGCCCGTAATTTTTACTAATTGAGACTCTGCACTATCATTCGAATCTGTGTGAAACGTGCCTTTTACATAGCTACTATCTAATGGATACAATGTAAAAGGCTCTAACTTTCCTTTACCAATCATTTCGTCGTTTGAAATCACAAAAAATTCTGTCTCACCTGAAGTCATAATTAGCAATGAAGGATTCTCGAATCTTAATTCTATATTGTAGTTTGAATTCTCTTCATTTTCATGTAATAACTCACTCTGAACAACACTTACTCCTATTTGTGACGCTGAAGCATACTGTGAATATCCAAAAATACTCATTCCTAATACAAACAGAATGATTAGACCGACTTTTTTGGATGATTTCATGACTAATAATAGCAAAATTACATTTTAATCCAAAAGGGAAAAAATACCAATAAATTGTGTAAAAGTTTTGATCTAATCTCTAAGCTCCTTAGAGCTAACAGAATAAATCAAAATTAAACAATAATTTTTTGTTGGCTAGAATTAAAGTAAAACTAGGTGAGAATGAGATCGAAGTTGATTCTAGAGATTTCTATGTTGATAATCAAACACTAGGTGAAATTATTGACAGTATTTCAAATCATTTGCCAGAAAACCCGGCAAAAATTGTTTACAGAACAGAATCTGCCCAAAAACCATCCGAATCTGAACAAACGACTCAATACGGATTAGAGTATTTGGACAATGTCGAAGTAAATGAACCAGAATTTGACGAGCCAAAATCCATCACATCTTGTGAAATTAAATCAAAATTAAGAATTTTAGAGACAAGCCGATTCTTTGATTCGCCAAGAACAGTAACTGAGACTGTTCAACAGCTTAGAGAATATGGCTGGTCTGCAAGTTCATTGGATGTCTCAATGGCTCTAGCTAAGATGGCATCAAATAAAGAAATTATGAAAAATTCTTATGAAAATAGGACTCATTATTTTGTTGAAGAAGCATTAGTCGCTAACTAGCAAAATCACATTTTTCACAATTAGAAAAAGTTTCACCATCTAAGTGATCAAAATGTGTATTGCATTGATTACATGTGTGATGCATATCAAAATATCCATCCTTCTCAAGTTCTCCTATTCTATTTGACTCAAGATCCGTACTCTTACACTTTATACAATGACAGCCACATTGAATTTTCATGATTTGTCCCGATATTCATGTATAGGTATAATGCCTATACAAATCATTGGAAAAGAAAAGAGAAATTCCTATAGAAATTGATGATCATTTCAAGCTTTTTGGAAAAGAGCCTTGGGAAGTAGATTATGGTGAGAAATGCCCTGTTTGTGATGTTAGAATTGACGAATATGGTTTTTGTTCATGCGGTTCTAGTGGAGATTAACTTTCTTAATTAACGGAGTAATGATAATCGCCAAAAATCCAATTACTAATGGCATTATTACTGGAAATTCAGGAATTACAGTTGTTCCAATGATTGTAACTTCACCAGTAGTTTCAGGTCTAATGTTAAGCCATACATGTGTTCCATTGTTGATGTATTCATGAAAGCCTATTTTTTTATCATCAAGAAATACCGCATATGGTCCCCACAACAACTCTAATGGAATTATTGTTGTAACAAATTTATTTTTTTCAGAAACATCAAATGTCATACTTTTTGTTGGTTGCTGAAATGTAAATCCATCAATATCTGAATGACTTCTAATTTCAACTAGAAATTCTCTATCTTCCCATTTTATGCTTTGATATGTTTTTGGTTCATTAATTGAATATTCTAAAACCATTTGACATCCATGACATGTTATTCCTTTTTTTTCAACTAATTGTACTGGTTTTTCATTAACAAAAATCAAATCAGCTTCTTCAGGTAAAATAAAAGAAGTCGTCTCAAGATACCTAAAATTCCATGTCCATACATTGTCTTTTTGAGTAATCACATTTTCAAGTTCATATTCTACAATAGAGTTGTTATTAGAAGGAGAAATTACTAATTCCTTATTGTCTCCAATTACTGAGAATTGTTTTTCTTCTCCTTGTTCATCTGTGACTGTGATATTTGAGACAGTTCCATAAATCAACTCAATTTGTTGTGACAAATTTGATGGACTAATAACATGTCTCACATGAACACCTCCCTCTGAATCAATGATTATTATGACAGATTTTTGCTTGGCCTTCTCACCAAATGAGATCTGTGCATCAACCGTAGGGATAACAAAAATTATTAAAAAAATTACTAAAAATCCACAAATCTTGAAATTCATTTATTCAACAGTCACATGAAGCATTTGAGCTTTTTCCAATGGACAATCATTACCGTCTCTTTGAAGATTCACAATTTTATCTGCAACATCCATCCCTTCTGTTACTTCTCCAAATACAGTGTATTGTCTATCTAAGAATGCACTATCCGTAGTCACTATAAAGAATTGAGAACCTGCACTATCAGGATCTTGTGATCTAGCCATAGAAACTATGCCGCGTAAATGAGATCTTGAATTAAATTCGGCTTTGATATTATATCCAGGTCCCCCCATTCCCCATGATCCTTTGTTGTCTGTTTTTGTATTTGGATCTCCTCCTTGAATCATGAATCCAGGAATGACTCTGTGAAAAAGGGTACCATCATAGAATCCATCCTTGACTAATTTTTCAAAATTTCTAACTGTCTCTGGTGCTAATTCAGGTAGAAGTTTAAATGAGATATTTCCTAAATTGGTTTCGATATTTACTGTACTCAATAGGGATATTTTGTTGTCTTATCATAAGAGTCTTTTGTGAAATCTAATTAAAAAATTCCGTTTATATTTTAATTCTGAACAATTCATAACTCTCAATACATTGATGAATTTTTTTGTTATAGGTTGAAAAAATTATAATCTTTTCAAAAACTAAAAACCTAAATTTGTAACATGTAACTTTTTAGAATTCTAAAAGTTATAGTGTTATATAGAACAATTGAAATTTAGAATCTGTTGAATCGTACAAACCAAAGCACGATAATTAAAGAAGCGATTAATTCTTATCTTGACAAAGGGGTAACAGACAAACAAGATATTTACACCAAAGTGGTTGATGAACTGGGTGTTCCAAGACCTACTGTAAGAAGAGTTGCAAGAGATCTGAGAACCGAACTATTGCAAAAAATCCAAATCTTACAATCTGATATGCCTAAAGCAGTAACCCCTGAAGAAGACGAATAAATTCGGCTCCTTTTTCTTTTTAATTATTATACATTTTGTGGTATTCAGCATTACTATTATAAATAATGAATTTTTTAAATTATCATGGGATATTTGGGCAACCATTTGGCCACTATCGTAACAGCTGTTTTTGCTGCGATTCTTACCGGACTATGGCCATATTTTGTTGACTTTGCACCTATTCTGAACTTTGTATTTATCATGGCAGTTCCCATTACATGGTTTTTGGTATTCACTTGTTGGATTTCACAAAAAAGTACTGACTATATGCACAAACACGCGCCATCTCATGCCCAAACCGAAAAAAAAAGCTTGAATAACACACAAACCATTCAGACAACAACTAGCAATAATCAGATTGGTCTTTCAGAAATAAAACAGGTTCAATCTGAATTATCTACAGAACTTAACAACCTAAAAGAATCTGTAAAGCTAAAAGATGGAGAAATTGAAAGATTGAACCAAGAAATTGCTAATTTACAAACGCTTGTTCAAATTGAGTCATTGAAAACAGAACTAGCTAATCTGAAAATGTTAGCCTCTAAAAGAAAATAAAACAATCACACCTAATTCTTACAATGATGGCATTCTACTCCGTGATTCTCCTTACAACTAGGGCAACTAACTGCTCCTCCATAATGACATTTACAAGAACATAATTCAGTAGGATCTTTTTTCAAACTCAATAAATAAAATCTATTTTTGTTATTATTTGATTCTTACAATTTTAATCTCATTGAAATCACTTTTTAATCATAATCAAACATGATTCTATTTTACAAATTTTGTTGTATCAACTCATAATTGTCTCTAAAATCTAACTTTAACGTAATTTAGAGGCCATCTCTAAAGTTTCATCGACCATTTCTTTTAGTCTATTTTGTGCATCAATATCTGATACAATATCTTCCTTAATAGATTCTGTAGTCAAAAATACGGCCTTTGGATTTGTTATCACTCTAAAATATGATAATAATTGAGTAATTAGTGTCTGGACATTAATAAAACCAGTATTTCCAGAAGCCAAAACTGTTATCCCTGCAATCTTTCCGACAGTTTTTTTATAATTGATGTATTCGAACAAATTTTTCAATGACGAACTAAAAAATGAATTATAGATTGGTGAACCAATTAACCATACATCCGCATTCATTATATCGTTTGCCGCATTTTTTGTAGATTCATCATATTCTTCATCAGGTCCTCTATAGCACTCAATTTGACCTTCTGATAGATTAATTAATTTTGTATCTTGATTTTTTGATTTTGTATAGTCATAAACATATTTCATTATGATTTGGGTATTGGCATTTTTTCTTGGACTGCCAGAAATTATTACAACTTTCATGTATCATGCCATCTGTTTTTATATTTAAGTCTCAATTAATTTTTAAGATTAAACGGGCTTGGAGGGCTTCGATCCCTCGACCTGTAACTTAGGAGGCTACTGCGCTATCCATGTTGCGCGTCAAAATGACTCTGCGCTACAAGCCCAGCAAAAAAAATACTCTTAATTATTTAAGCGTAATCAAGATTGTCTCTGATCATTTTTTGAATGTTTGTCCAATCTTTGTTTTCTTTATCGTTCCACTTTTCAAAATATACAACATCTTTCAATTCAAGTCTTGGTAACCAACCTGCAGTCTCAAGATCTGGCTTTTCTGCAAAATCATCAACGTATCCCAAACACAAGTATGCAACAGGAATTACTTGCTCAGGCAATTCTAAAACTTCTTTTAGAATTTCATTTGACAGTATACTTACCCATCCAAGACCTATGCCTTCAGTTCTTGCTGACAACCATAGATTCTGTATTGCACAGCATACACTGTATAGACCTGCTTCAGGAATACTCGATCTACCAATCACAAATGGACCAAATTTTGTAGGATCATATGTTACACACAAATTTACCGGAGATTCTGAAATTCCCTCTAACTTGAATGCAAGATATTTTGATCTTTTTGGTTCATCTATTAATTGTGAAGAGCGTTTCTTCTCTTCTTGAAAAGATTCCTTTATCCTTTTTTTTGTTTGTTCATCTTTGATTAAAATAAAATTCCATGGTTGTGAAAATCCTACTGATGGAGCATGGTGTGCGGCATGAAGAATTTTTGATAAAATCTCATCTTCTACGGGTTTTGAAGTAAAATGAGATCTAACATCTCTTCTTGAATAAATTGCCTTATAGAAGCCTCGTTTTTCGTCTTCAGTAAAATCATCTGTCAATATGTTTCATCACAATTCTTCTTTTGTTAAACGTTAATAATGTCAATCTTTAGTTTTGTACTTCAATGGGCCGGTAGTCTAGCTGGTTAGGATACCGCCTCGACACGGCGGTGATCGTGAGTTCGAATCTCACTCGGCCCACTTTTAATATCCCGTTTTGAATTCTTTTTGTGCTTCACTCCATGAAGATTGAGTGGTAATACTTCCTTCAGCACTAAAACTAGCAATTCTATTATTTATCATTGCATCATAAATTTCTGATTCAACATCGCCTTTATTGATAACAAATATGTTTTTTAAAGGAATTTCGGCACCTGCACTAAACAAAGCCCTTCCTGGCAATGCAATATCTGCCGTTGAATAGATTCCGGAACCTAACAATGTTCCATTTGCATAAAGATTGTATTCTATAACTGAAACTGTGAATGTTTTGTCACTTGGATTTTTAACAAGAAAAGTCACATCAAATTTTGCTTGATTGTTTATTGTACTTACCTCTCTAAACTCTACATTTGTTAATTCTATCTCAACTTGATCAAGATCTACATTGTCAAGACTAGCATAGTAAATAATTCCTCCCATTAATGTTAACACACCTGCAATTGCTGCATAAACTGTCATTTTACTTTGAAGAGCCATTCCATTGTATCGGACTATGTACAACTAAAAAACGTTATCAAGATCCAAATACATAATATTTAATCTGAAATATCATTATCTATGGCTGCTTTAGAGCAAGCATTTCTTACATGGATTCATCTTATTTCAGCTGCAATATGGGTGGGTGGTTCACTTTTTATTGGAATTGTATTTTCTCCACTTCTAAAAACCATGACTAGTTCAATTGAAGAACGAATGCAAATTATGATTCGTGTTGGAAGACGATTTAACAAAATTGCTGTTCCCTCATTAATTATTTTGATGGCTACTGGTTTGTATAGCTCACATATGTTATTAGGTAAACCCGAACTACTTGTTGCAACAAGCTATGGGGTATTTCTTATTGTCAAGATTATTCTTGTTATTGCATTAGTGATTACATATGCTATACACGTAAGGGTAATTCGTAAGGATATTGAAGAAAAAATAATGTCAAACCAAATGTCAGAACCTCAAATTCAAAAATTAAGAAAAAAAATCATCATTCTTGGAGAAATTACAGTAGTGTTATCTGTTGCAATTTTATTTTTTGCATCTTTACTTGATGCGGGAGTTTGAAATCCCCTCAATTATTACTTCAAATCCATCAGATAACTTCCCAATCCCGTACTTACAACCTGTAATTTTTGATGTCACAAACAAATTTGTCTCTAAATGTTTTGTGATGTCTTTTACCAAAAATGTTGTTTTTCCATGACATAAACTTGCAGGAACTACAAGCATATCTGCCAAATTCTCATCTACACCTTGTGAATTATTCACAAATTTATCAAAATCTAACTCAAAACTTTGTGTTTTTTTATCAAATAAGGAATCAACCCCAATAATGGAATTTTCATCAATACTGTAAATTAATAACGATGCCCCAGAATCTGCCGCTTCTTGATTTTTAATTTCTATTTCAGCATTAAAATTCTCATTGATTAGTTTCTTTTTAATCCGTTCAATTTCACTTTTGATTTTTTCAATTGGAATTTTTGAAAATGTACATGTTAATTTTACATCATTTGTTTTTCGTTTTAAAAATGATATTGATTTCAAACGAGAAGGTGATACATGTAATTTTACTTCTCCGTTTCCTTTTGGATAATAACCACGTTTAATTAATTCAAGGGAAAATTCTATTCCCATTCTGGAATATGCTTCTTTTAACACCCGTTGTGTATAATCCATACAAGGACTCCAAAGAACATCGGTTCCACCCTTTATTGTTAAATTTAGTTTTTTTTGAGAAATCGCAATTACTGGAATTAAAACTTGTAAAATTAAAGAAATACTTCCTGCAGTTCCCACATCCTCATCTAATTCCAAACTTTCAATATCACCTGGAATAAATTTTATTTCAGTAGAACCTATTTCTGCCCCAATGACTTTGGCATTTGAAATTTTCTTAAGAATTGTTATAGCTGTTAGGTGTTGCGGTCTTAGTCCGGGAACTTTTCTGTTATTTCTTATATTTTCTAAATGAATTGGTTTTTTTGTAACACAAGCAAGTGTAATTGCTGAACGAATTATTTGTCCTCCTCCTTCACCATGGGCACCATTAATTTTCAAAAACTCCATATTTTTTTCCAATTACTACTCTTTATGATACTTTTTTTACAACCAAATTTTCTATATTTTTGTATGAATGGATTGTTAATAGGAAGATTCCAGCCATTTCACTTGGGTCATCTTGAGGCTTTGCGCTTTGCACTATCCAAGGTGGATAAATTATGGGTTGGTTTAGGAAGCTCCAACAGACCTTCAGAAAAAAATAATCCTTTTACTGCTGAGGAACGAAAAGAGATGATTCTATCTTCAATCGATGACTCAATGAAAAATAAAATCTCAATTTATTTTATTCCTGACTTGGATAATCATGTAAAATGGATTGAGAAAATAGATACAATTGTCCCAAACTTTGATGTTGTCTTCTCAAATGACGAACTAACAAAACACCTGTACTCAAAAAGAATTACCCAAGTCATCTCAATTCCATTTTTAAAAAGAGATGAATTATCTGGAACTAATATACGCGATTTAATTACTAGCGATCAAAAATGGGATCATCTTGTTCCTGAAGGCACAAAAAATTTTTTGATTAACATTAGTGCTAATGATCGTTTAAAAAATCTCTAATTATAAATAAACCCCATATGACACTGACAGATAGATAACATATGGAATATCTTTCAATGCTTCCCGGTCCAACAAATGTACCTAATAGAGTAATGAGAGCTATGCTTGCACCAATTATTAATCACAGAAGTGATGATTTTGTTGAACTATACACTGACGTAGTCGAAAAAACCCAGCAAGTATTTGAAACACAAAATGATATTGTAGCTTTATCTGCATCTGGAACTGGTGCTGTTGAAGCAGGAGTTGTAAATTTAGTTAAAAAAGGTGACAAAATCATCATTCCTGTCAATGGGGAATTTAGTAATAGATTGGCCCAGCTTATTGAAGGACAAGGAGCTAACGTTGTTAAACTTCAAACCCCACCAGGAGAAAATGCAACTTTTGATCAAGTTAAAGAGGCATTTGATAACAATAAGGATGTAAAAGCATTCTACGTTGTCCACAACGAAACTTCTACTGGAACAATGGTGAACTATCTTGATAAAGTATCTGATTTAACGTCTAGAAATGATGCATTCTATGTTGTAGATTCTGTTTCATTACTTGGTGGCGCTCAACTACCAGTTGATAAATGGAATATTGATGTGTGCATGACTGGTGCACAAAAAGCAATAGCTGCTCCACCTGGCATTTCACCAATATCTGTTAGTGCTAAAGCTAAAAAATACATGATCGAAAATCCACCTCCTACAATGTATTTCAACTTAGCAAGATACTTCAAATATTATGATGAGGAAAAACATACTCCTTTCACACCTGCACTTCCATTACTTTATGCATACAGAGAAGCATTATCAATAATGTTAGAGGAAGGATTACAAAATGTCTTTAAACGTCATAAAGTTTGTTCAGACGCACTGTACTCTGGTTTAAGTGCAATGGGCCTTAGTCCATTTGCAAAAGAAGAAGATCGTTCAATCTCAATTGTTGCATTAAATTATTTGGATGGACTTGAAGACAAAACATTCAGAAATACACTTGCCAACAAGTTCAAAGTTTTAGTTGCTGGTGGATTTGGTAATCTTAAAGGTAAAGTATTCAGAGTTGGATGCATGGGTGAAGTTAGTTCGTATCACGTAATGAGAACTATGTCTGCGATTTCATCTACACTAGCAATGATGGGATATGATGTTGATGCTCAAGCGGGACTAAAAACTGCAGAAGAAAAACTAAAAGCTCTCTAAATCCTGTTAACTTAATATAAGGAAATTCGAGACCGATCACATTGACTTTCGATAAAGGTTCATTAATTCTAGTAGATTATACTGCAAAGGTAAAAGATACTGAAGAAATATTTGACACCACTATTGAAGAAGATGCAAAAAAACATTCTATCCATGAACAAAATGTAAAATATCAACCAAAATTAGTTTCAATTGGAGAAGTAAGCTATCCTGTTCTAAAAGGATTAGATGAAGCACTTGCAAAAACATCATCTGGAGATAAACTTACAGTTGAAGTTACACCCGACAAAGGTTTTGGTGAAAGAGATTCAGGTAAAGTTAGAATGATTCCACTTAGAAAACTAGGTGAAGACGCAGAAAAAGTTTCCGTAGGTGATACCATCGAAGTTGATAATAAAAGAGGAATTATTCGTTTTATTGGTTCTGGTAGGGTGCAAATAGACTACAACCACCGATATGCTGGAAAAACTATTCTATTTGATGTAAATGTAATTAAATCTCTCGACTCTCCAAATGATAAGATTGATGGAATTCTAAAAAATAGACTACCGGTAGAAGACACAAAAATATCCTTTGATTTGAAGGATAAAGAAGTTAGCATCATAATTCCTGAGGAAATTTTACGTGCTGATGGCTTGCAAATAATGAAACATTTCATTCAATTAGATATCTTCAAGTTTGTTCCAACATTGGAAAAAGTAAATTTCATTGAAACACACATGAATAAACAAACTCCGGAAAAGAAAGCAGAAAAAACTCCTGAAAAAACAGAAAAAATCCCTGAACAAAAAACCGCTTAAATTATTTTAGTTTTCTTTGCAAGATTCATTGCTTTTCTTTCTGTCATTTCTACCTCTTTTAGAATAGTATATCTTTCTGGTCTCAAGTCCTGTGCAATTACAAGTGCATCTATTATCTGTTCATCTTTCAGGCCAATTTGTCTTGCAGTTGTTGGCGCACCAAGATTTTTGAGAGTCTTTGCAATTTTTTTCCAATCTTGACCTTGAAGCTTTGCAATCATAATAGAACCTAATCCACATTTTTCACCATGCAGTCCTTTTCCTGGTGCAATCTTATCTAACGCATGAGAAAAAAGATGCTCTGCACCGGAACATGGTCTGCTACTACCTGCTATGCATGATGCAACTCCTGCGCTAATGAGAGCTTCTACAATCACTCTTGCATCAAGTCCTTTTTTTGCATATCTGCTTGAATTTTCCATTACTATATTTGCACTCATTAATGCCAAATCTGCCGAATATCTACCATAATACTCACCAGTTTTTTCATGACCTAATTGCCAATCCCTCACTGCGATAATATTTGCAATTAGGTCACCACATCCACTTGAAAGCAATCTGGCAGGTGCTTTTTTTATTATGTCTATATCTACAAAAACCCCTAATGGGGCACTTGCAATAATTGAATGAGGCTTGTCTGTTTTTACTGAAACAAATGGACTTGCCATTCCATCATGTGATGCTGCACTTGGTACACTTACAAATGGTCGATCTAAATTAAAAGAGACTATTTTGGCAGTGTCTACGGAACGACCTCCTCCAATTCCTACTATAATGTCACTATGATCTTTTTTGACGTCTTTTTCTATTTTATTTAGATTGGTAATCTGATTGTCTTTTGATAAATGCCACACAAATTGAATCTTTTTTGATTTTAGTGATTTTTCAATTTTTTCTTTAAGAATTTTTTTTACATGAATTCCTGATATAAGGGACACTTTTTTTGGTTTAGTTAGATTATAGAGAAAATCTCCAAATTCAGAGATATTTTTTTCACCCACAACAATCTGTCTTGGCAATTCCATAGTGTGTGATTGCATGCGATCCTAATTTTTTGTCATTATTTATGATTTCAAGTGATCAAAAAGTTATTTAAAAGGGTGAGATGCCATTCACTTTATCTTAAAAGGTGTATTTTTGTCAAATAACGTTGAAGAAAAAATTCTGCATGGGACTACCACTGTAGGTATCAAGGCTAAAGATGGTGTTGTATTGTGTGCCGACATGAGAGCCAGTGCGGGCTATTTTATTGCAAATAACAATACTATGAAAATTCAAAAAATTGATTTACATGCAGGACTGACTCTAGCTGGAGGCGTTGCAGATGCCCAGAACATTGTTGATATTTTGCGTTATCATGCAAATCTTCATAGAGTTGAAAAACAAGGTCCAATTTCTATTCACTCGCTTTCAAGACTTTGCTCATTGATATTTCATCAAAATAGAGGCTATCCATTCATGGCTGATATTTTAGTTGGCGGCTATGATGCCCAAGGACCAGCTTTGTTTAATATTGATATGTTTGGTTCAGTTGAAGAAAAATCATATGTTACGACAGGTAGTGGCTCACCAGTAGCTTATGGTTTACTTGAAGAAGAATATAGGGAAGATCTTACAGTTGACGAGGCAAAAAAAATAGCTTTACGGGCTGTTAAAGCTGCAATTGTTAGAAATATCGGAACAGGCGATGGAATTAACATCGCAATAATGGATAAAGATGGATTCCGTCTTTTGACAGATGAGCAAAAGAAAGCAGTTATCGAACTTTAGTGATTTAATGCAAAGAAAACAACAACAAAAAGAATTACCTCCTACTAGCCAGAATATAATGGCAACCATACTGCAAAGTATACCAAAAGAGGCAAGTGTTACAAAAATAGAATACGAAGGACCAAGAATTGCTCTTTATACAAATTCTCCTCGATATCTTATGGAAAACAATGAAACAATTTCAAATCTTGTAAATGTTATCAAAAAAAGAATTGTTGTAAGAACTGATGAATCAATTAGAAAACCTGAAGATGAAGCTAGACGAATAATTGCAGAATGTGTTCCAGAAGAGGCAAAGCTACAAGGAACAATATTTGATACTGCTACTGGTGAAGTCTCTGTTGAAGCAAAAAGACCTTGGTTGCTACAAAGAAATGCAAAAGAGTTCAATCATGCAGAAGTTACCGAAAAAATGGGTTGGAAATTACGCATTAGAAAAGCTACTACTGTACCCTCACGAACAATTCAAACAATTAATGCAACTCTCAAACAATCCTCTGCTGAGAGAAGTAAACAACTCAAACAGGTAGGTGATGAGATATTTCGTCCACGATTGTCCCAAAGAACCGAAGTCTCTCTTTATACCCTTGGCGGCTTTGGTCAAGTAGGAAGATCTTCACTATTATTATCTACTCCTGAAAGCAAAATCTTAGTTGACTGTGGAATAAATCCTGGTGCTCGTTCTCCGATGGATGCGTTCCCTAGATTAGATTCTCTAAATATCACCCTTGATGAACTTGATGCGATAGTTATTGGACACGCACACTTGGATCATACTGGGTTTTTGCCAGCTTTGTGCAAATACGGCTACAAAGGCCCAATTTACTGTACTGAACCGACTCTCCCTATGATGAATCTAATTCAATTAGATGCAATCAAGGTAGCTGCCGCTCAAGGTAGAACTCCAATATATTCTGAAAGAGACGTAAAACAAATCATGAGGCAGACCATCACATTACCTTATGGCACTGTAACTGATATTTCCCCTGATATTAAATTGGTTCTTGCAAATGCTGGTCACATACTTGGTTCTGCATTATGTCATTTTCATATTGGAAATGGTGATCATAACTTTGTTTATTCAGGGGACATTAAATTTGGAAAAAGTATTCTATTTGAAGCAGCAAGTTGGAATTTCCCTAGAGTAGAAACCCTGTTGATAGAAAGCACATATGGACTAAAAGAAGATATTCAACCAACAAGACAAGAGGTGGAATCTGCTTTCATTAATGCAGTTAATAACACTTTAGCAGATGGAGGCAAAGTTTTGATTCCAATTCCTGCAGTTGGACGTGCACAAGAAATTATGATGGTAATTGATCATTACATGAAATCTGGAGAAATGATCGAAGCTCCCGTATTTACAGAAGGAATGATCTCTGAGGCATCTGCAATACATGAATCATATCCTGAGTATCTTGCAAGAGAACTAAAACAAAAAATCTTGGAAACTGATGACAATCCATTTGATTCAGAGTATTTCACAAATATTGATCATGGTGATGCTAGAGAAGAACCAATGAGAGAAAACTCTCCATGTATTATCTTGGCAACATCAGGAATGCTAGAGGGTGGACCTGTTTTAGAATATTTCAAAAATATTGCACCTGACAAAAAAAGTAAAGTGTTGTTCGTTTCCTATCAAGTAAATGGAACTTTGGGAAGACGAGTTCTTGACGGATCTAAACAAGCAACTATGTTGGGAAAAGAAGGAAAAGTTGAAGTTGTTACAATCAATTGTGGTGTTGAAAAACTAGATGGATTCAGTGGACACAGCGATTATAATCAATTAATGTCATTTGTACAAAGATTAAGACCAAAACTTCGAAGAGTGTTAGTTAATCACGGAGAACGTTCAAAATCAGAAAATCTTGCAATGAATATAAGACGTATGTACAGAGTACCTGCTCATTATCCTCAAATCCAAGAAGCAATAAAATTATTTTAGATCGTACTCTGGTTTCCAAATTTTTATGTTAGATGGGGCAACAATAATTCTTTCTTCACCTAACCTTGCGATATCTGCATCAGCAGCTTTTGCAATAGAATACAATTCTTCAACAACTTTTCTTAGTTGTTCAACATCCTTCTGAGCTAACGGTGTAACTCTTAAAATCAGAATCATCTCTTTTTTGATATCTTCTTTAATTGAATGAACATCGCTGATGTCTCTAATCGTTATAGCCTTGAGATATGTGGGGCTTTCTTGTTTTTGCATCTTATTGAAAATGCGATCTACTCCTTCAAAAACTCTTCTTTAGTTAAAACTAATTTCTTTAAAAATTCACGCCTACATTCTAAATTTAATGTAAGATTGTTCTTCTGCACACTGGGAGATAATTTCTTCATTCGAACTACCATTTTTTACAGTTACAACACAATCTTGATTTTTTGGTGCGTCTGAGTATCTCAATGTTACAGACGCGGCAAATTCTACATGAGATTTTGCGTTATTGCCACGTAAAATTGAAACTGGTCCTAAATGATCTCTTGCTTCAAGTAAAATATCTTCAGATAATGCGATTGCCTTGATCATTTCGTTTTCATCTTTGTTTCTTCCAACAACAAATTTTGTTTCTTCATCTAATCTAAAATGTCTTCCAATTTTTAACAAATCAATGTCATTAATTGTTGGCGTTTCAACATGTTCAAACAAATCTTTTGCCTTGATTCCAAATTGTGGTTCTGTTAACAAACAACCACCGCCTGCATTAGGTGGATTTTCAATTCCATATTTCTTTGCCATATCTAATTGATTCCGTCTTGTTCTGCCTTTTATCATGCCAAGATTTTCCCTTTTGATCAATCCTTCTTTTTCTGGATCTGTCTCTGGAAGTAATCCTGCTGATAACGGTCTTACAATTTTTCCAACCAAACCTGATTCTTTTTCGATAATTCTCAATGCAGGTGCATGTTGACTCATCGGACGTTGTCCTAACACTTCACCTGATATGATAAACTCGGCACCAATTTCTTCCATGTGTTTTTTTGCAGCATCAAACATCATAGTTCTACAATCTACACACGGATTAAAACCAGCACCAATTCCATGTTTTGGATGTTTTAACATCTCAATGTATTCATCCCCAAGATAAACTGTTTTTAAATTAACATTTAGATCATCGGCCCTTTCTCTAATTTCAAATCCACATCCTCTTCCACAATCAAAATCACAAAATGGTGTTTTTATTGCAACAGCTGAAACGTCAAAACCTTGTTCTTGCATCATACGTACTGCAAGTTGACTATCTAGACCTCCTGACAGTAATGCAACAACTTTTTTCTTCTCTTCAGTCACATCAATCAAACTTCATTTTCCATATACAAACTTTACATCATACATAAATTGAGAATGAGGGCATAATTTTTGTATGAAACAAAGAAGAAAAAATCTTCTAAAATTTGCCCAAAAGATCAGCTGTGACACATTAGTGACATTTGAGCCTGAAAATCTGTTTTACATGACTGGATTTTGGGGAGAAGCAATCGGATTACTGGAAAAAAATGGTGAAACTACCATAATTACTCCAGAGTTGGAAATAGGCAGGGCACGAGAAGAATCTGAAGACTGTGATGTAATTACAGCCGAACGTGGAACTGGTTTGATTTCCTCGTTAATTCAAAAAATCAAAAAAAATCAAGTTTGTACTGACTGTCAAAACTATTCTGTAATGATGTCTCTGAAAAAATCCATTCCAAAAATCAAACCATCAACAGAACCATTTTATAATTCACGTATAATCAAAGATGAAAAAGAAATTCAAATTCTTAAAAAAGCATCAAAAATTATAGATGAAATGTTTGATATTTGTTCAAAAAAGATGAAAGTAGGTCAAAAAGAATCTGAATTACAAACAATTCTAATGACATATGCTATGGAACAAGAAATGTTTGACACTGGTTACAAATCTACACTCAATCCATTAATAATTGCCGGGGGTCCAAACGGTGCACTTCCTCATGCACAAGTCACACAAAGAAAATTCAAAAAAGGTGACTTGGTCGTAACTGATCTTACACTACGATACAAAGGATATGTCTCTGATGCAACTAGAACCTTTGCAATCGGAAAAATTTCTCAACAAGCAAATGAAACATATGAAATTGTAAAGGAGTCACAAAAACTTGGATTAAAAGCTGTAAGGCCTGATGTATATTGTAAAGATGTAGACTTTGCTTGCAGAAAATACATTGAAGAAAAAAACTATGGAAAATATTTTATTCATTCCACAGGTCACGGTATTGGATTGGAAGTACATGAACTTCCAACTATTTCTACTAAAAGTGAAACAAAATTACAAAAAAATATGGCAATTACTGTTGAACCTGGAATTTACATTGAAAATAAATTTGGTATTCGCATAGAAGATTCATTGATAGTAAAAGAGAAATCTGTTGTAATGCACAAATTTACTAAAGATCTAGTCCAAATTTGAGCCTAATCGTAAAAATCTACTAAATCAATAATATGTTTTGAATCTTGATTATTTGATGTGATCTTTCCTAAATTTTTATCCACATTCCAATCGTAATTCAATTCACCCTTATATGATTCGAAATTTAATACTATATTGTATTCTTCATCATTTAATTTCAAGACAGCTAAATCAACTACCGTTTTTCTATGATCATAAATCTTCTCATTAGGATATTCTTCACTAATTTTCCCTGAAATTGCATCCATTACAGTTAACCCAGAATCGTTTGGTCCATTATACTTCATCAACATATCGAGAACTTGTTTTTCTTCAGATGTAAGTTCTGGAAAACTACTCTGAAGATCTCCTTTTGTTAATTCAGGAATTGCAAAGATCACAAACATTGCTATGATGGCAAGATAGATTGGTGCTCTTTTCTTAAGAAATGCTCTAAAATCTTTCTTTTTTGGCTTTTCCTCTTTCTTCTTTTTTTCTTTAACCATTCCTGAATCCTAGTGTTTTGCGGTCAAAATTAAAACTTGCCACGGAAACAAGATTTCTCCATTTTTCTTTGTATATTGCAATGTTTTGTCTTTTACAACTTGTTTCAATTCCTTTCTTTTTGAATACTCTAATTCATTTAGTTTCTCTTTTAGTGGCTTTGCTATGTATTTGATATAATTTTTCCAATATTCCTCAAATTTTCCAGGACTATAATGAAAAATAAATTCTTTAATTGAAATTTTTGAAAAACCTGCTTTGCTTATTTCTGCCCTTAATGCAGATTTTGTACCAAATCTATCAAGATTTGGAGAGCCAGGTGGTACATAATCTGGAATGAACTTGATTACTGAATCTAAAATACTGCTGAAAAACGGAACATTTTCTCTACTACCATGAACTGAAATTCCAATCTTGCCTGACTTTTTGAGGCTGTTTTTCATATTTTTTAGCGCTTTTCTAGCATTAGGAAAGAAAAACAATGCATATTGGCATGTGATGATATCAAATTTTTTTGAAAAGCCAAAATTCTCTGCATCCATATTTAAAAAATCTAAATTCGGTTTTTTATCATTCCACTTTTCTGCAATTTTGATTGCCGTAGTGGAAGTATCAGCACCTACAACATATCCTGAATTTCCTACTTTTTCTCTAATCTCTTTTGTAACAACACCTGTTCCACAGGCAACATCTAATACAGAATCTCCTTTGTTGATGTTTACTAGTTCTATCAATTTAGAAGTGCTTTGAAATGGTCCTTCACCAACGCTTGCCCATCTCTTATGGTAGCGTAGTGCTACCTCATTCCATATTGTCATGTTTCTTTTTTTATATTCAAGTGACTTGAAATTTAACAACTTTAAGCCTGTTCCTTTAAATCTGATTTTAATGTTCTTCCTGTTTCATGAAAATATCGGCGTTCAATTTCTTTTAACATTTCTTCAATTTTAAAATTATCAGTATGTTTCTTTTTCTTTTTTGCCTTGAATTCATTATATTGCGATATTAGTTTTTTAATCTCAGAATTTTTCATTTTAATTTCTGTTCAATTTCTTTTCTGATTAATTTGACAATCTTTTCTTTTTTGTTCCATCCTGATGATTTAATTTTTTTATTATCAATAATTAAGATCTGATTATAATTGGGATTCTTTTGGTATCTGTTTCCAATATCGTTTGCAATCATTATGTCTGCATCAACATCTTTCATCTTTCTTTGAGCTGACTTGATCAAAGCGTTTTTTGAAATATTAGATTCTGCCTTGAATCCAACTATCAAAGCATCCTTTTGCAGTTTTCTTACTTGCTCTATAATTTTTGGTGTCTTTTTGAGCCTAATTGTTAGGGAATTTTTGTTACTTTTAATTTTAGACTTAGATGTGCTTTCTGGTGTGTAATCCGAAACAGCTGCTGCCATAATCACCACATCCAAATTTTTCTTTAGTTCATTTCTAACTGCATCAAACATTTCTCTACTTGTTGTTACATTGATTGTCTTGGCACCGTTTGGAGGTTTTTCATTTCCCGGTCCATAAATGATGGTAACTTTAGCTCCTGCAGAAATTAATTCAGATGCTAAAAGAACTCCAGTTTTTCCTGAGCTAAGATTTGTTATTACTCTTACTGGATCAATGTATTCTAATGTTGGACCTGCAGTGATTAACACTTTTTTGTTTTTCAATATTGATGTGAATCCAAATTTTTTTAATACTATATCTAAAACATCTTCTGGTTCCGGAGCTTTTGCTTTCCCCTCAACCATCTTTGGGCTAATAAATTGAATCTTATTTTTCAGAAACTCAATATTTTTTTTTACTGCTAAATTCTCATACATTGATTCATGCATTGCCAAACACATCAGAATTGGAATCTTGGAGCCAAACCCTACTGTAAGTACTGTTGATACGGGGGTATCATCTATTCCATTTGCAAGTTTTCCAAGTGTATTTGCTGTTGCAGGATACACAATTACTAAATCTGATTGTTTGTAATCTGTTAATTTTATGTGTTCTAATTCGCCAGTGAGTTTTGTTATGACTTTATTTCCAGTAGCCCATTTAAAATAATCTGGCTGTATCAATTTTGTAACTGCATTACTTGCAACACATGTTACATCAGCACCGTGTCTCATCAATAATCTGGCCAATTCAATTGCTTTGTATGCTGCAACACTTCCTGCAACACAAAGAACTATCTTTTTACCTGTAAGCTCCACACCTTTTGAAGAGACAATATCAAGTGATGGATGATCTCTTTTCCTAGCTACCAATTTGCTCACGTAATTTTTTCAATTCTTCCTCTTCCATAGAAAACCAATTTTCTTCTGCAGGAAATGTGCCTGAAATAACATCATTTTTGTAATCCTCCAGTGATTTTACAATGTCTTCAGACAAATTCATGTATCTTTTAGCAAATTTAGGCTTGATTTTGTCATACATTCCTAGTAAATCTTGAATTACCAGAACTTGTCCATCACATCCTACACCTGAACCAATTCCGATTATTGGTACACTGACTGTCTGAGAGATTATCTCTGCTACTTCATGACTGACCATTTCTAAAGCAATGCTGAACACTCCTGCCTCTTCAAGATCTTTTGC
This sequence comes from Candidatus Nitrosopumilus sp., assembly GCA_029881195.1. GTDB lineage: Archaea > Thermoproteota > Nitrososphaeria > Nitrososphaerales > Nitrosopumilaceae > Nitrosopumilus. The sequence continues at coordinate 8,714 of JAOUNB010000008.1, read as the reverse complement.
ATCTTCGATTAACTTCATTGCAGTATCTTTTGTTTTTCCTTGAACCTTGTATCCCTGTGAAAGTATTGTTGTTTGCGGCTGCAATCCAATATGTCCCATCACTGGAATTCCTACATCCACTATAGCACTAATTGTTTCAGCCATAATTGAACCGCCTTCAAGCTTTACTGCATCAGCTCCTGCTTTGATTAGTTTTCCTGAATTACTGATTGCATCTTCTATACTAGCTTGGTATGACATGAATGGTAAATCCGATACTAGCAGTGCATTTTTTCTAGCTCGACTAACTGCTTCTGTAAACATACACATTTGATCCATTGTTACAGTAACTGTATTCTCATAACCAAGCATCACCATTCCTGCACTATCTCCAACTAAAAGAACATCAATTCCTGCTTTATCACATAATGATGCTAAAGTATAATCATAACTTGTAATCACTGAAATTTTTTTCTTTTCTTTTTTCATTCTCAAAATATCTGATACTGATTTATGCAATTTTTGCACCTCTTGCCAGATTTTTTTTTATTTCAAGTATGTTGTCTGAAAGATTTTTTTTATTGTCAAAATCCTTAATTATTTTTCTTAGTGAACTATGATTTTTTTTAGACAATTTCTTTGATTCATCTATTAGTAAATTAATCCCCCGCGTTACATTATCTACAATTGTTATATTTGCAGTCTGTGAAGTTCTTGAAAGTGGATTAAGATCAAATGTTAGAACCGTTTTTCCCGCTTTTCTAAGTGCTATGGTTCTATCCCCGTCTTCTAACGGTACTAATACCACATCTGCTGCAAAAATTCCATTTTTGTCAACTATTCTTCTTGCAGAATCTATTCCTTGTAATTTTGTAGACATGCTAAGATTTGCCCCCAAAACCTCCTTTGCGCCAGATTTTTTGAGTGTCTTGATAATTGCATTTTTTCTCATTTTATTTGAATAAAACAAATTTACCTCAAGTTTAGCCTTGATTTGCTTTGATAACTTTACAATTTCTTTAGGGCACAGTGCAGCTATATTCCCATTGACTGAAATGACAGGTCTCTCTGCTACTAGAAGCTGTGCTGCTGCTGCCCTAATCGCGTTTTTTGCAGATTTCCCTGTTTTTTCTCCTAGCAGGTAATCAAAAGCTTCGCCTCTACCTTGAGCAAGTAATCCTTCTTTTGCAACTAATCCATTATCAAATCCTTTTACGAGTCTCTCTCGAATAAATAATGACTTAGCTCTTGGATGTGATTTTGGAATTAACGACATATAATTTCGGCTAATTAAAAAGAACTCTTGCTCCTTGGTTATCCAACTCTGATTTTATAATTGATCCTTCAGTATACTTTTGTAAAATTTCTAAAACATCATTTTCTTTTTCTTTAGGAATCATTGAAAAGATTGTTTCCCCAAACAACGCAATTCCACATTTGATATCCCTTTCTGATAATTCATTAACCAATTTTTGCATTCTTGGAGTCATGACATCCACATATTTTGCAAATTCTAAAGACATGTCTTGAAAGTCTTCATAGTTTCTTGATTCTAGTAGTTTATCTACCATTTTTCCACCAAGACCATTAATCTGTGATAAACGTTCTTTGATGAATTTGTTTGTAGAAATTGGAGAAAAACATATCATTATAATTGAAATTTTATCTGTAATTATTTTTTCAACACTTCCTATTCCAGGAGCTCCTGCCTTGACACGAATTTCAAAACCTCCGTGATATGATGCTAAAACATCTCCAAGTCCAGTTTTGCAGTTCACTTCTGCGTTATGTGCAATTTGTCCAATCTTTGTTTTATCTAATTTAGTATCAAGGGCTTGATCCAGTGCATATGATAGTGATAAAGCAACAGCACCACTAGAACCTAAACCATATCCGACTGGAATCGATATTTCATGTTCAACATCAAAAAATTTGTCAGAAAATTCCCCGAGCTTTAAGAACTCATTTAGAACATATTCTGAGATATCTGTTTTGTCTGGATGATATCCTTTTGTGGTAATGTGGAAACTTGATTGCTGACCATTTTTTGGATCAATTCTTACTCTAGTGGTTACACCTTGTTTAATTGAAAAACCCGCACCCATGGACCCTAATTTTTCTAAATCATTTTGAGGCCCCTCTAAATGGGCTTTAAAAAAACCTGTAATGTGAGCGGGACAAAATGCCTTGGCCTCCATTGATCTGAGTTTAAATTTTACACAAAATATAAGAATATGGTTTAAATTAATTAAATTAATATAAATTGACTAAATTCATTCGACGCCTACAAAAAATCGGAAGCACTATCTTAGTATCGCTTCCAAAAGAATGGGTTGATGCAAATAACTTGGATAAAAGCAGCCAAGTCGAACTTGAAACTGGACATGATAGCATCTCAATATCTCTAAACAAAGAGTCACGGCCTACAAAAGAACTCGTGATATCTTATCCGTTACCAAAAGAGGAAAACATAGTGGCAGACATTACAGGGGCTTATCTTTTGGGATATGATGTATTCAAAATTAATTCTAAATCCAGTATACCGGGAGAAGACAGAGAAAAGATACGAAATTCAATGAGAAGATTAGTGGGGATGGAAATCATTGAAGAAGATGCATCTCATATCAACATGCAGTTTCTCTTAGATGCAACAACTCTGGATCCTGAAAAAATTCTAAAAAGAATGAGCTCAATTGCACTTGGAATGTACGATGATGCATCAAAGGGATTGATCTCAGGAGATAAATCAAATTTAGAGACGTTATCAAAGCGTGATGTTGAAGTAAATCGCCAATATTTTTTATTGGTTCGCTTAATTCGTAGTATTCTTGTTGATAAGAAATTAGCTAATGTATTTAATTTGGAAAATATTGATGTGCTCGATTATAGGGTAGCTGCAAATCTTCTTGAAAATGCCGGTGACTCTATTGTTGAACTCTCAAATTTTATCTACAATTCATCTTTGTCGCAAGAACATTCAAAAAAGATTTTTGATATCGTTAAAGATTTTAGTATACTTGCAGAAAAATCAATTGATGCATTTACAAAACCTGATAGACTTTTAGCTATCGAAGCAATATCGTTACATAAAAAATATGAGCAAAACCTTAGTAAATTAAGAACTACATTAGGAAATAAAAAACAAATTCCAATCGAATTTCTTGATTTGGTGTATATGTATGAAAAAATTACCCAGTCTTGGGCTGATATTGCAGATCTTGTAAAACCAATTTATAATAAATGATCAATAAAGTTTCTTCTTGGCAGCATATGTCAAGACAGCACATATTGTTTTTGAATCTTGAATTTTTCCAGTTTTAATTGATTTTAATAATTTCTTCAAATCCATTTTCACAACAGATAGAATCTCATCATCGTCTAGCTTTAAATCGGCAATTTTCTTCAATCCTGAGGCTACAAAACAATGAATTATCTCTGTGTTATAACCTATTGACGGATAGTATGTAATCAGAGGAATCATCTTTTTTGCTCTATATCCAGTCTCTTCTTCTAATTCTCTAAATGCACATTTTACTGGCTCTTCTCCTTTTTCTAGTGTTCCAGCTGGAATTTCTAAAACATATCCGTGAGGAAATCTATGTTGCTTGACAAGAATAATCTTCTTTTCTTCATCAAAGGCAAGCATTGCTGCAGCACCTCGATGTTCTATCATTTCACGTTTTACTTTTCTTCCTTCTATTTTTCCATCATAAACGCTAAGACCTAAAATTTTTCCTTCATAGATCTTTTTCTTCTTCATTCTAAATCTTGAAAACTATTGTTATTTAATTTGTTTCATAAACTAAATGTAGTTTGGAGGATTTTTTAAATTCTTTAATTGCTATTTCTAACCATTTTACATAAAATGAAATTCTTTTTGGAATAAACAAATCCGCTGATTTTACATTTTTAACTGTTCTGACTCTTTGTGTTATTTCATCCATTTTGAAAATATTATCACTATACATAAACAAAACAATTTGATTTTTAGCAATAAATGGAATCTGCAAATATGATTCAGAAAATATCTTATTCATATTTTGTAATGTCTCTTTAAGATCTCCGTCTATCCAGGTAAGAATTGCATGAGGAATATAATTTTCAATTTTTGTAGGATCATAAATTATTGTAAACTGAACTCCATCATTTTCTTGTAATTTCTCAATGCATCTGGTAATTGTTTTTGTTGACAAATTTGTGTTTTCAGCAATTTTTTCAATTTTTGCTCTAGGTTCCTTGATTAGTTCTTCTAGAATTTCTAAATCGGTCTTTGTAAGATTTGCATTAAACCCTGGATTCTCTGCCTCAAAAATTGATAAAACTCTTACATCTTTCATTAGTTTACTTGCAAGCTGAATTTTTTGCTTCATATTCTCTTTTACCACGATACTGCAAACAGTGATTCCGCCTACACATGGGACAACAAAAAATGGTTCGCCTACAAGACTTATCTGGTCTAAAATTTCATTTGTATTTTCATCAGACACAACAAAATACAACACTCCATACCCTAGCACTGTAGGTTCAACTTTTATGAAAAACTCTTCAATGATTTTTCTTTCCTCCATTTTTTTAATTCTAGCACGTACTGCCCCGCCAGAAATTCCCAACTCTATTCCTATCTGTCTGTCTGATTCTCTGCAGTTATTTAATAATCTGCCAAGAATTTTCATATCTAAACTGTCCATTTTATCATCTATAGTTCCTCTATAGAATCTAAAAATTACTATTATCATATAAAATTGTCTATAATTTAACACTATACATCATATACATTAAATATTAGACTATTTTACTAATTTTGTGGATTACCGACTAAAACTAGCAAAAAGAATGCTATTTAACAAGAAGGGCAGTTTGCTTGGTGCAGTTTTAGCCGTAACTATTGGCATATTAGTTATTCATGTAAATTTTGTAATATTTCAGGGACTCTTTGATGCTATAGTTAGAGATATCAGCAATTACAGAAATGGTGACGTTCTTGTAACTGATGAAGCTGACTATATTGACAAATCAGATTTGTCAATTGTAAGTTGGTTTGAGAGAATACCCTATGTTCAAGGCGCCACACCGCGGCTTTCGTCAAGTGCCGAAATGAATATGACTAAAAATGGAAAACTAATTGAAGAAACTAGGGTGCCAATAGTTGGCGTTGATCCCTTTCGTGACATCAGGGCATCTACTGTTCATGAAACTGTCTCAGAAGGAAGCTATGTCTTTTCAAGAAATTCTATTGTGTTAGGATCTAATGTGGCAAAGGATCTTGGCGGAGCCGAAGTTGGTGATAGTGTTAAAGTTCTTGTAGTTGATAGATTCGGAGAAGATCAGATCAGAAGATTTACTGTTTCTGGAATTGCAAAGTCACCTGGAGGTCAGGGATTTGATTATACTGCTGTTGTACACATTGATACCTTACGAGACATGATGAATCGACCTGGAGATACTGGGTCTTTTATGGTAAAACTAAATGATCCTTCTAAAGCATTAGAAGTAAAAGAATTCTTTTTACAATCATTTCCTAATGATGACTTTCTTGCCGAAACAATAGAGGAATCAGCTGAAGAACAACTGGCAGGTTTTAGATCTGGCATTGCAATGATTAGCATGATAGGCTATTTTGGAATGATGTCATCTGCATTTGCAATTCTTACAATTCAGATGATGCTTGTAAATGGCAAGACCAAAGAAATTGGTATAATGAGGGCAATTGGCGCTAAAAGAAAAGACATTCTCATAGTCTTCATTTTTCAAGGAATGATTATTGGGGCAATTGGTGCTGGAGTGGGAACCGCAGCAGGATTAGGTTACACTGTTTATGCAAAGGAAACTAAAATGTCATTTAACAATAGCCTGCCTCTTGAGGTCAGCTACAACTGGGAAAAGATCATTCAAACTGCCTTGACCTCTTTTGCTTTGGCAATCATTGCATCTCTGTATCCCTCGTATAGGGCAACTAAGCTATTACCAGTGGAGGCGATGAGAACTGTCTAAAGTACTTGAGATCATCAATGTTAGCAAGATTTACGGGGAAGGCGATAGCAAAGTAAAGGCACTTGATAATGCGTCATTTTCAGTTGAGCAGGGTCAAATTGTCCTAATTGTGGGAAGCTCCGGCTCTGGAAAATCCACGTTACTTAACATGATTGGACTCTTAGATCACCCATCGAGTGGGAAGATCTTCATTGATGGAGTTGATACTACAACACTGAATGACGATCAGATTTCTTCATTTAGAAATAAAAAATTGGGATTTATCTTTCAATTTTCCAACTTACTTACTGATCTTTCTGTTTTAGAAAATGTATTACTGCCCAGACAGATTGCAGGAACCGATGGCGTTGCTGAAAAAGAGGCCAGAGACTTGCTAAAAGCAGTTGGCCTTGAAGACCAAATAAATAAACGTGCAAACAAGATTTCAGGTGGGCAAGCTCAAAGAGTTGCAATTGCAAGGGGATTGATCAACAAGCCATCAATTGTTTTAGCTGATGAGCCTACAGGCAATCTTGATTCTGTAACTTCAGAAACAATTGTTCAACTGATGAAGTCTATGGCAAAAAAACTTAATCAGACATTTGTCATAGTTACTCACGATAGACAGCACTTTGGTGAAGTAGATAAGGTGATTACAATAAAAGACGGTAAGGCATTTGAAGGTGAGCAGCCTTCTGAAATGGAGGTTTTAGTATGAATGTAAAACTCTTCTTACCGTTATTTGTAATTGGGCTCTCTCCATTTGTTTTTGATAACTCTTATGCGCAAATTACCTCTGGGGGATTTGGCGACTCTCCTTTTGAAAGGGACTATGGAGATGTAAAATTCCTTGATGCCTACTTTGGAACAATAGATGAAAAATTTGAAGTTGATGCAGGAGACAACAATGTGCCATTTACAGTAATAATGGCAAATGTTGGAACTCAGGATATTACGGGAATCCGAGGACAACTCTCTCTTCCTCTTGGATTTTCAGCATCAGATGGACCTGGCTCTGTAATACATGCTGATGCTACTTCCAATGCTCTTGCCGGGGAAAATTTCCATCTGACGTTTTTTGTTGATATAGGCAACGGGATCAAAATACAGCAGTATCCCGGCACCGTCAAGGTTGATTATTCCAGGCTACGGGAATCAGGGGTTCGTACAGCGTTTGAGAATTTTGATTTTAAGGTAACCGGAGAAAATGTAATAAACTTGCGAGCACTAGTTCCATTCCTTACATCATTGCAACAAAACCATGTGACAATTGAAATTTCAAATGACGGAACTGCACCAATTTCAAGTGTCAATGTTGTACTGCAAAACACACAAAGCGAAAGGGCGTCAACTACCCAATCTATCACTAATATTGAGAATGTTGTGGTTCTAAACACCAATTGGGAGATTGGTGAAATTGCACCAAATTCAAAAAAACAAATTGATCTTAATGTATACGTACCAGAATCTCTGAAAGGTGATACACTTCGCGCACCAATTGAAATAACTTACTTTAATGCGCATGGTGATCAACACACCATTTCACGAATCGCTGATTTCTATGTTAAGGGTATGATTGACTTGTCAATATACAATGTCGATGTCATTGAATTGTCTGGCACACAAATGGTAATTGGGGAAATAATCAATGAAGGAAATGAAGACGGATTGTTTGGTTTTGTAACCATTGAACCTCGTGGAGATTCCAACATCAAAGCAAATACCCAATTCATCGATGAAATTGAAATTGATGCCCCCGTTCCATTTAACATTCCAATCGAGTTTAATGGCGAGCCAAAATACGGGGAACATGACATCACCATTACTGTAAGATACAAGGATGGTGTTAGAGATGAGATCTTTGAACCATATGATGCGACAATATTTGTCAAGGAACCACCAAACGATGATGAAGCCGGTCCTGACTTGACAATGATTGTCATTCCAATTATTGTGGTAATAGGCATTGGAATTTACATAATTCGCAGACGTAAAAAAACAGCAATTAAGGCAGAATAGATGCTAAATTTTAAATCTTAAAAGAGAAAGTGATGATACTAAATTGAGATTAAGCGTCATTGTTCTCATTGCAGTCTTGGTCGTAGGAGGCATTGTTATCTCCTTGGGATTTCTCTCAAACGAAAAATATGAAGTTCCTGAAATTTCCAATCAGTATGAAAAATTAGAGAGATACAAAAATGAACTTGAAAAAATCAACCAATACAACAAACAAGTCCTGCAGGAACTGGAAGAAAAAATCAAAAATTCCGATGATGCTAATCTGGAGAAGATAAACGAAGAGCTTGCAGTGATGAGAAAAGTAATTGATGAAAACGCAGCAGAGCTTGAGCAGGTAATTGCCAAACTATCTCAAATGAAATCTGATCCATAGACTAATCTCCAAAAACTGTAAATTGACATAGTTATTCCATCATGTCATAAATATAATATCGTAAATGCATGACTATTGACAGAGTATCGAAAATTTACTGTTGCAATACTTTGATAAATATTTCTGGTAGTTTTTCTAAATTCATATAGTTACTGATAAGACTAATCCTTGTTGGAGACACATCAGAAACTAACAGTTGTGGGAGTAATTTTGCTGGTTGCGACTTTCTTGATCAACTACTATCATCAGGAAGATCATCCTGGCATAGGACTAAACTATGCATATGTCACAGGGATTGCAATGCTGGCAGTTTTTTCAATCAGCTTCATAATGTTTACAAAAGATCGACTAAAATCTTGAGAGACTTTTGCAT
>JAOUNB010000113.1 GCA_029881195.1 Candidatus Nitrosopumilus sp. | reverse complement strand
ACTAATACTCTATGTTCATTTGGTGCTTTGGGATTTGACAGTCTTGGATAATAAACTAGTCTTGCACCACAATCTACACAATACCTATTGGCCCTTCTAGTTCTGACCAATGTAAACCTCCTGCATTATTCTAAATATGCGATCATCTATTAGATCTATGTTGTCTAATAGTCTAAACAAATTACTATCAACCGATCAATGTTTCTAAACTCGAATTTAGAAATAATACGCGCCTCCCATCAGACTTGAACTGATGACCATCCGATTAACAGTCGGATGCTCTACCACGCTGAGCTAGGGAGGCACAAGTTTGTACTTTGGTAAAAGTGATTTAATCTTTCCGACTATTGGACTTTGCAGTAAAACACGTTGAAAAATTTAATTGAATTTGGCAAAAAACTCTTTGATTTCTTTTGCATGACTTTCAACTAATTCAATAATTTCTAAATGCTCGTCTGCCGTGGGTTCTCTTTTATGCACAATCTGAAAAGCACTAAGTGCCGAACCTACCATCTCCCCAACAAAAAAGCCACACAAGAAGTCCCCAATATTTGCACAATCCCACGTTTCGCCCACTCTGGGAGATGCCCCTGCTTTTTTATACAATTCAAGAGTCTGCTCGATTAAATCGGTTGTTTGTTTTAGAAATTCAGGATCAAGGGTCATTAGAAAAACTGTGAATTTTATTTTTCTAAACCTTTCTTTTTCTCAAATGAATATATGCCATCAAGAAAAACTCTGTGGTCTTTGTTTTTTACTTTGGTTTTAAGTTCGATGTTTGCTGCAGTCTGTGTGATGTCTGTCCAAACTTCCCCCGTTAGAATTACATCTTCGCCTTTAGGAATTACTTTAGTATTGCCTACAATTTTTGTAACTCTTGGCGCTCTTTCCCCTTGGAAATTCTCAATCAGAATTTTTTTACCTTCTACTTTTAATGTGATTGGAAAGTGTGCATACACAATTTTCATTTTTATTGTATATCCTTCAACTAAACCCTCACAAATATTTCTAATAATTGATCTTGCAGTATGTAAAATTGCATAATCTCTCTTTCTACTTCCTATTGCATTTAAGACAACTTTGTTTTCTGCAATATTGATGTTAACTGGAATGCTTCGGAAACTTTTGAATGTCTTACCTAGTGGCCCTACAAATGATAACATGTGTTTGTTTAGTGTTACTTTAACCCCTTCTGGGATGATGACCTCATCTTGAAATTTTTCTATTTGCTTAGTAGACATATCCTATTAAAAATCCCCCAATTCCTTTTTCTGATGCGTCATGATGTGACATTACCCCTTGATTTGTTGTAACTAGTAACATTCCTCTATCATAAGCGGGCAAGTATTGCTGTTCCCAACTATTGTACTCGTCATTTTTTACTTTGAATCTAGGTGAGATTGCTCCACATTTTGTAATCTTTGCTAATAATTTGATTTTGAATTTACCGCCTCTTTTATCGTCAATATGTTCAAACTCTCCAATGTAACCATCTTTTTGAAGTGTTTTTAGAACCTCTATTCCTAATTTTGATGTTGGAAGAATCACACAATCTCTCTTCCTTCTTGCCTCGTTGTTGTAAAGTGTGACAAATAGATTTGCTAAAATGTTTGTTGCTGGCATATTATATCACTTATTTTTCCTAAACCCTAAAGATGTTGCGACTTCCCTGAAACATCGTCTACATAACATTAAATCGTATTTTTGAATAACAGCTGTATAATCCCCACATCTTTTACACCATCGTGAACCTCGCCCAAAATCATGTTTTTTTCTTCCAGTGGTTTCATATGATCTGTCTTTTGCCATTATGCTACTGTCACTCCAAATTCTTTAACTAGATAATCCTTTGCTTCTTGATTGCTTATGATGTGTTTTTTTCCAACACTTGCTTTGTGTTTACTTCTGGTTCTAATTCCATATCCTGGCCTTGTCAGTGTGACAGAAATTCCTAAACCTAAAATTCCTATTTGTGGATCGTATTTTACTCCTGGAATGTCTATATGTTCTTTAATTCCAAATGAATAATTTCCAAAATTGTCAAATGATCTTCCGTTAACTACATTTCCTTTTGCTTCTAACAATCTTTTCAGTAACTCTTTTGCATCGTTGCCTCTGATTGTAACTGCTGCACCTATTGGCTCACCTTTTCTGACTCCCCAATCTCTTTGTGTTTCTTTCGCTACTCTTGAGGATGATTTTTTTCCTGATATCTGATCAAGTGCTCTTTTTGCAATATCTATAACCTCGCCAGATTTACCAACCCCCATATTGAGAACTACTTTCCCAAGGGTGATTTTTTTCATTATTGGTTCTGTTGTCTGCGACATATGATCACTTTATTTGAATTGCTGGCTCTCCTTTACCAATTGACATGATGATGTCTGCTGGAATCTCAATTTTTCGGTCTTTCAACGATAAGATGACTCTTTTTGGAAGAATGAATGTTCCTTCTTCTATCGTTTCAATCTTTCCTATTCTACCTGTATTGTTTCCCCGTGTAACTAATCCTTGACTGCCTTCTTCTAATTTTATTATTTCAAGAATTTTTACATCTGGAATTTGAATTAAACAAGTATCTCCAACATTTACTTTGTCCACTGAAATAATTGATCGTCCATCATGGAATCCTATTTGGGTTTGTCCTTTATTGATTGTAGTTTTACTTGTGACTTTAACTAGTTTCTTTGATTTCTCTGATTCGTTAATCTTTATTGGTTGTAGTAATTTTTCTTCAGTAGGAACTAGGCGATAAACATCTGAAACATTTTCCAACTCAACAACATCCATCAATCCAATTGCATGGTGAAGTGACTTTCTTACAACTCCGTCTACTTTTATTTTGCCTGAATAAATCGCAGTTTTTGCTTCTCTGAGGCTCGTTACTATGTTTAGCATGTCTCTTAGAAATACTGCTGTTGGTACCGCACGACTTTTTTTATGTGGGCCTGGTTTTACTGTAACTACAAATCTCTTACTTTTTCTATTAATTCCCCAAAACTGTGGGGCCATTTGGCGTTTGAGTTTTTTACTTCCTGCTATACTTACCATTAGTTCTCATCTTCCTTTTTTTCAGCTTTTTCTGCCTCTTTTGTTTCTTTAGGCTGTTTGCTAGGATTCTTTCCCTCTAGTTTT
>JAOUNB010000112.1 GCA_029881195.1 Candidatus Nitrosopumilus sp. | reverse complement strand
CATCAAGACTGTCTTTTGAGAATTCTGGCCATGATGAGGTTGATACCATCTCAGAATATCCAAGTTTTTCCCACATCTCTTCGGCAATGTGCGGTGCAAATGGTGATAGCATTGCAACACGTGTTGAGTTTATTTGGTGCAATACTCCTGAAATGTTTTCTCTGTTTTTTGCCTTGGCCCTTTTGTTGTACCAGCTTAAATCTGATTCAAATGAAAACAAAACATGGTGTAGTGCCTCACGCAATCTCATCTTTTCAATTGCCGTTGTAACTTCGGAGACCAATCTCTGGGTCTTCGATAAAATCCATTTATCTTCAGCCTCAAGATTGTTGATTTTATCGGGTTTTAGCCTTGAGCATTCATGATATAATGATTCTAGCTTGTTTTGAATTCCTGAAACTGACTCTATGTTAAAGTCGGCATCCTGAAGCAGTTCAGCTGAAATTATGATTGCCAATCTTATTGGGTCTGCACCGTAATCTTGTATTGCCTTTCTCAATGGAATAATATTCCCCATACTCTTTGACATTTTAGAACCATCCATCAATACAGAACCATTAACTACAATCTCCTTAGGCCAATTTTTCTCAGGAAATATTGCAACATGATTTAGTACAAAAAATGTCAAGTGATTCGGTACCAAGTCCCGTCCTGAATGCCTTGAATCAACTGGATAGAAATATTGGAATTCTTTTTTGATTTCATTAATGGTGTCCATAGGAATTTTTGTAATGTCTGCAACTTTGTTTACGTCGCCCTTTTCTAAAAATATGTAATCAAAGAATTCCTTTGATAGATTATCTGCAATTACAGTTCCATTGTTTACAAATTTTGAAATGGTATAATATGCCATGTATATTACACTGTCTGACAAACTCTCCACAATCCAGTCCTTATCCCATGGCAATTTTGTTCCCAGTCCGTGCTGTCTTGCGCATGCCCTTTCATGCAACCAGCCAATAACGTGTTGGAATTCTGATTTTATCTCCTGTGGCAAGATACTCATCTGATCAAAGCATTTGGTAGCTAATTCTTTCCATTCTTTGTCCCCGTAGTTTAGGAACCATTGGTTGTTCAGTACTTTGACTATGCACTCAGCTCCACATCTGCATTTTATTGGTGCATTGGTTAATTCTAGCAAAATGTCTGCATATTTGTTTTCAATTAGCCATTCCTTTATCGTGTCTTTGGCATATGCAACTTTGATTCCAGAAAATTGTCCCGTGTTTGATTTGAGTTTTCCGCCGTAGAATTCTTTTCCATAAACTTCCTTTGTTGCCTCCTCTAATTTTGGATCATTTTGTGAGGTAACCCCGAATTTTTCAACTGCCTCTTTTGCTGGATTATCTCCATATCCTTCAGTTTCTATGATGGATATAGGCACGATTTTACTCACCTTTGAGGCTAATTCTGACTCTAGATTGGTCTTTTTTATGTCCTCTAACGCTTGATAGTCAAATGGGGCGTGAGCTGGTACTGACATTACCATTCCCGTGCCAGTCTCACTTTCAACAAAACTTGCAGGAAGCATCATGATTGATTCTTTTCTGTGTGGAACGGTAACTGTTTCTCCAATGAGCTCTGAACCTACTATCTCACCGTCATATGAAATTTTTTTATCCAAAAATTCTAGCTTGTACGCGCACTCTTTACTTACAATCCATTTTTCATTATCTACTGTAATTTTTTTGTAAACTATTTCGGGATTGATCCACAAATTTACCACTCCAAAGATTGTTTCAGGTCGTAGTGTTGCAGTTGGTATGATATAGTCACCATACTTGAATTTGATTAGAATATACTCCGTAAAGTCTGGTTCAACATCTCCTTGTGTGTCATGTTGTGACACCGGATTCTGGTCTTTTGGACACCAACCAACTGGATGGTTTCCTTGAACGATTAAATTTTTCTCACGTAAAGTGTTAATTTGCCATTCAATGAATTTGGAATACACTGGATCAATTGTAGTAAACTCTCGTCTCCAGTCAATTGAGTAACCCATCTCAATCATTCCAGTTTTAATCTCTTCATGAAAATAGTCTGCAATTCTTACTGGTTCAACAAATGTCTTTATTGATTCTTCAGGAACTGAGTATAGTTTTTTTAAATTCTCAATTAATTCAACATCTCCAGCTTCAACTCTTTTTGCCATGCCAAGAATTGGAGTTCCAGTATAGTGAAACGCCATCGGAAATAAAACATTGTATCCTTTCATTCGGTAAAATCTGGCATGAACATCAGCTAGCGTGTAAGTTCTGCCGTGTCCTATGTGTTGAGGTGAGTTAGGATATGGGTATGCTACAGTAATGAATTTTTTTTGTTTCTCATTTGGATTTGTCTCAAAGTCTTTGTTTTTAATCCATCTACTTCTCCACTTGTTTTCAATCTCTGTCCAGTTAATCTCCAAATTTCATCATCCTAAAATCATTGATTTTGCTTTGGCTATTGCCTGCTCTATTTTAGATGTGTCTTTTCCACCACCTTGGGCAAACTTGGCATCTCCGCCACCAGAACCTCCTAAAATTGAGGCTATTTCCTTGGCAATGACACCTGCATTTACTCCTGAGTGCTCTCCTGCATATACTAAAATCCTAACAGTTGGACCTGATTCAAAAATCCCACAAAATGCACAGGAACTATCCTTGGCAATCAGTTTTTTGCCAAAGTTGAGGTGAAAATACTCATCATAGTTTTCACTTGCAGTAAAGCACAGCTTGTTTTTGATGGAAATGCTTTCAAGTACTCCTGATTCTCCATTTAGAATTTTTTCTAATAATATTGGGATCTGCTCTCTTGCTTTTTGTTTATTTTCTTCTCTTCTTTTCTCTAGTTCTTGTTTTGCTGCTATCTCTTGCTCTTTTTGTTTTGAAATTATTTCTTGTTGTTTTACATACTCAAACGCGTTAGGTCCCGAAACAAACTCTAGTCTTACAACTCCATCTTGAATTCTTTTGGTCTTTGTAATTTTGATTATTCCAATGTCTCCTGTTTTTTTTACATGGGTTCCACCACAAGCTTCGATGTCCTTATCTTCAATTGATACGATTCTAACTGACTTTACTGGAACAACACCTCCCTGGTAAATTCTAAACCCGTACCTTTGTTCTGCAGTTCCTCTGTCAAAATATTCGATGGATACGGGATAGT
>JAOUNB010000044.1 GCA_029881195.1 Candidatus Nitrosopumilus sp. | reverse complement strand
TTTTTACATCCAATATGCCTCTGTTCTTTGTTTCTTAATTAAATCTTAATACAACCATCCTTGAATTTCATATCTGGTAATTATTGAGAAAGATATTTACTTCTAGGCTATATGAGTATTGTATGGCAGATCCTGTTCCTTTGTATGTGGTTGGCTTGTCTAAAGATGAACCTGCAAATGAAGTACTTTCTTCAAAATTTGGTTCGGCTCTGGAAAAAGTTCAACGTGTATTATCTGATATTATTGAAGCAAAAATTACAGTAGAATCTCAAAACCCTGAAGGTTCAAGAACCCATTATGATGTCACTGCATCTGTCAAGACCTCAAAAAATACATTGCTTTACACTGAATCAGGTTGGGATATTCTAAAAATTGCTGATGAACTAAGTCGTAAACTAGAGGGCGAGTTGTCAAACCGTGATAATAAGCGTCAAAGAGAAAGTATTCGTAAAAAGGAGGAATTTTGAAATGTTTCAAAATATTCTTGTTCCCTTTGATCTATCTGGCCAATCTACTAGAGCCTTTAAGGTGGCTTTGGATGTGGCAAAAAAATATCAATCAAAAATTACTCTTCTAACCTGCATTGAAGGCGATGCTTGGCATCACAAATATTACGATTCAAGAGCAGATAAAGAATTAATTAAAAAACAAAGTAAGGCTACCAAGCAGCATATTACAAAACTAGAATCATATGCAGAAAAAAACCAAATTACTTTCAAATCTCAAATCATTACTTCAAAATCTGTAGTAAATGACATTGTGGCTTTTGCAAAATCACGAAAACATGATCTTATTGTAATTGGTTCTCATGGAAGAGGCGGTTTTGACAAAGTTCTCTTAGGCAGTGTTGCAAATGGGGTGTCTCAGAAAGTCCGCTGTCCTGTCTTAATTGTAAAATAAACCGGTTGTGTTTTACTTGATTTCAATTATTGGCAGTGGCCGAGTTGGAGCATCAATTGCGTTTCTCTGTGTTGCAAATGAATTAGATGATGTGTTGCTTCTAAACCGTACTAAGGACAAAGCATTAGGTGAGTCCATGGATATTGCAAACGCCATTCCTTCTACATCCAAATTTTCCATTCGCGGTACAGATGATTATTCTGATTTATCTGATTCTAGCATCATAGTTATTGCAGCAAGTAGAGGCAGTTATACAAAAGATAGGACAGAAAACATAAAATCACAAGTAGATATGATCAAAGAAATTGCAGAAAAAGTTAAACAGTATTGTCCTTCTGCAATAATTTTGGTAGTTTCAAACCCTCCTGATGTTTTGACTTATTTCTTTCAAAAAGAATCTGATTTTTCTAGATTCAAAGTAATAGGGATTGCGTCGAGTCTTGATTCAAGTCGATTTCGTTATTTTATTTCAGAAATTTTTTCAGTTACACAGTCATCAATATCTAATGCTTTAGTTCTAGGTGAACATGGTGATTCTTTGGTGCCGATTTTTTCTAATGTTTCTGTTAATGGATCTGAACTGAATTCCTTGATTAATGACATTACAAGAGAATCCTTGATCAATAATATCCGCGGTTATTGGAAACAATTAAGAAATTACAAGAGTAGATCCCATTTTGGCATTGCCAAAAACACCTATGATGTGATTCATGCCATTATTGACACAAAAGAATTGTTTATTCCTGCTTCAATAGTTCTTGAAGGCGAATATGGTGAATATGACGTATCTATGGGAATTCCTGTAAAAATTAATAAAAATGGGGTATTTGAAATACAAAAAATTAATCTTGACGAATCCGAGAAATCCATGTTGAAAGAATCTGCTAAAAAAATCCGTAATGACATTAATTCTGTTTAAACTGATTTAGAATTTCTTCATGTTTTTTACAAAATTTCTTGTTATCTATTTGTGAACGAAAAAGATCTTTTTGCCAGTGTGCATTGAAGCATCTGCAATCAATATTCTCACAAAATGCCTCACCTGTTTCATAATACATGATGGTTTGTAGCAAATATCCTTTGGCAATCTCTGATAATCGAGAATCATGATATTCTAAAAATTGACCTTCGTATTTTTTCTTGATTTCATCTATTCTTTCTTTAGAAATACCAGTCATTAATTCTAGATAGTATTGTTTTGGTTTTGCTGGGGCTTCTATCATACCTGTCGTTGAAATTATTGCGGGATTAGAAGCAATCAAAGATCTTCCATGATATCTAAAATCACTTTCATCAAATGTACATGTAAGCTTATTTGTAAAAACTACATTTAGAATGTCTATTCTATTTTCATTATGTGGTATTAATTCTGAAACAATCCTTTGAAATTCAATTCCGTCATATAATGGCATTTCTTGAGATAAGTCTGTGCCATCTCTCTCATTTTGGATCTCTTTGACTGAAGGATTATGTTTTTGAAATGATTTTTTTATGTCAAAAATTTCAATGCTGGCAAATTTTTCATATGTCTTATCGTCTAAATCCATAAGAATGTCCTTTCTTGTTTCAATTTTAATTGGAAACGTGTCTGCAAGAAATTTTTCTAATCTGCCCAAATGAATTTCTGGAACAGTAGGTTCATCATACAGAATAATTTTAGAAATTTTCAATAAACAAGATGTGTCTTGATGACTTATCTTTCTAACTCTTTGATTTTTGCTGCCGTGATTTCAGCTGCCTTTTTTCCAGAGTATAACATGGATCCAAATGTTGGACCCATTCTTGCTAATCCATGTGTTTCGGTAACTGACATGCCTGCCGCAACTAATCCTGGGTAAACCTCTCCTGTTTTGTGCACTACATGTTCTTCACCATCATTGACATGCATTGGTTCCATTCCTTTCCATTTTGCAAGTCCTCTATCTACTAGTCTTTTTACAGCTACAGAATCATGGCCTGATGCATCAATAATTATTTTTGCTTCTAGCGCAACTGGATCTACACATGTTATGTTGCGTGGCAATGCTGAAACTGGCATCCAATTGACAACAATACCGGACACTCTGCCATTTTTTAACACTAGATCATCAAATTTTGTAAGTTGAAGAAATTTCACTCCTGCATCACATGCTGCTGCAATCAATTTTGATACTGCATGTGGTCCTGGTGTAAGATACAGCCCATCTGCAACTTTCTTGTATGGTACTCCTATCTCATCCCAAAATTTTTGTGCAGGTTCTCTGACTGTAACTGGATTCATCATATAGCCGCCCAACCAATAACCTCCGCCTAGGTAGTTATTTTGTTCAATTACGAGTACTTTGAAACCCATGTTTGATAGTTCTCTGCTGGCTGTTAACCCTGCTGGACCAGCTCCTATAATTATGACATCTGAATCTGCTCTGTCAATTAATACATCATGAAACTCATTTGCGATTGCACGTGTAATTTCAACTTCACGTACATCTGTAAATATTTTATTGGATTGCTCTGCTATTGTCGCTTCTTGCATGAGATGTTCTCTTCTCTGAATAATTAATACCTTCCCACATTTTTTAAAAATTAGGTATAACTAACTATATCTGATATAATTAGTAGCAATTCATTAAATTTTAAAAATATTCTACATGATTTTCAATCCAATAAATCGAGATTAAAAAATAACTAAAGATTATGATAACATCTATTGGGCAAATCTAAAACCCGTCTTGTCTTTGACTTATCAATAAAGTTAGGTTGTTAGTGCATGAAAAATTACTAGACGATTGAAAAATTCATGGTATAACGAATTCAAATTTCAATGAACACAACGTGTATGGTGGTGTAGTTGGTGATGTTATTTTAAGACACGCGTGAAACAATAATTTTGTAAATAATTATACAAATATACTTGTCAGATACATTACAAGCATTCCAACTGCGATTCCAGAAACAATTGAAGCACTTGAAAGACGATTCTGATTTTCTTGTTGGATCCATTTCACTAGGGTAAGTATGACTTGAAAGATGGCGCCAGCACCAATTGACAAAAAGATTACTGCAGAGAAAGGAGAATACATGAATCCCCCAAGCCAAGCACCGAATATTGCAGGAGTTCCTGCTATCATTCCCATTGATATTAGTTTACCAATCTGTGGTTTACCTTTGGCCATTGGTGATGCTATGGCAAGACCTTCAGTGGTGTTGTGCAATGCAAATCCTACAATGAGGAAAGTGCTTAGTGCCACTTGTCCTAGACCTACTGCGGCGCCGATTGCCAATCCTTCTCCGAAATTATGTAGTCCGATACCTATTGAGATCATTAAGGCTATGGCAACAGGTTTTGCATACGGGGAATCTTTTACTCTGCGAATTAATTTTTCTCCTGTATAATACAAGCCAAGAAAAGACAATATTGTGACAGTTGCAACCAACAAGACTCCGTTGAAACTTCCTGCTAGACTCTCATCAGAGACCTCCAAGGCCTCTTCTATGGAATCAATTCCCAAGAACAGTAAGAGTCCTACAGTTAATGCAAGGAAAAAATGATATTTATTTTTGCTCAGTCTCTTGATAAATGGAAACCACATTAAGCCAATCATTACTGGAATTATTCCAACATAGGTTCCAATGATTGCAAAAAATCCAATCAGTTCTGAGCTTAGTTGTAATCTAGGTGCTGCCGCTTCCACCTCTTTTTCAAATCTTGTTCCATCTTCAATTGTAATTCCAATTATGTATGGTTCGGCCTCATTCCATTCAAAGGGTATTCTTACTAGTGCAGTCTCATATCTTTCCAAAAATCTGTTAGGTTCTACTGCTGCAGGTTGTATCCTGTCATTGATGTCTGCCATTACAATTTCAACAGGAACAGGACCAGTGTTTCTAACAGTTGCGTGTACTTCAGATCCTACAAAATCAACCATCTCTATTGTTATTTCAGGTAGTGGTATTCCTAGATCTAACAGATCAGAGCCTGGGCCAAAAATATATGCCATTAAAATTACTACAAATACAAATGGGATTAACCCACTTGCGACAGTCTTTACCCTTGAAGGCTTTTTATCAAGTTCCATATTCGTTTGGATCTCCAGCTGTTAATGATAGTGTTTCTTGCTCAGAATCTGAGACTAGGAAAATTCCTACCCAACCTTTCTCAGAAAATTCCACCTTATGTGCATGGAACAGGTACTTTCCAGGATATTGATATTCGAATTCCATTATTCCCCGTTCGGTCTGAGATAATGTTATCATATCTGTATAAAATGAAGGTACAAGATCAGTTCCAGTTGGATAATACTTGTACAGATTACCATGTAAATGCAAGTTGTTTATTGGATCAAACTCCACCATGTTGACCACGTAAATACGAATCAATTCATTGGTGTTGATTTGAATTGGGTGATGCTGATAGTAAAATGGAATGGTGTTTGCAGCATAGAAATTGTTTTCAGTATCAAAGTCTGTATCCAAGCCATTTAGAACCATGACCATTTCATCAGCTGGTTCTCTGCCTTCCTTGGGATCAACTATGAATACTCCATACAATCCATGCACAATGTGTTCCTCTAATGGCATCACATGACAGTGATACGGATGAACACCAGCTGGTCCTGCAATGAATTCATACGTGAATTGTCCTCCCTCTCCACCAACTACCTCAAAGACCCCATCCATTTCAGCTGGGTGTATTCCATGAAAGTGCATGGTGTGCTGCTTTGAGCCATTGTTTATGAAATTTATCTTAACAGTGTCTCCTTCAGTTGCACGGATGGTGGGTCCTGGAACACTCCCATTAAATGTCCATGCGTTGTAAAAGACACCTGGCGATACCTCCATGATCTTGTCGTCTTCTGCAACAATTGTGTACTCTCGTAATGTTGTACCATCTGGCAATGGAGATGTTTTACCGTAATCAAAGTCTCGTAGATATTCCATTGGATCAAACTCCATGGTAGCTTCAGCGTATAGTGGATCTATTACCTCGCCTGTAGTCTTAACAACTTTTCCATTATGAGTCACAAAGACATTCTCTTCGGTCTGTGCCTGGGTAACTTCTGGAAATATAACAAAAATCGAAGATATTGCAGTAACTGCTATTAAAGAAAAGATCATCATGTAACGGGAATTAAAAGAAGACTGCTTCATTGTTGATGTTATTCTTATTTTTTTCTGGAATATAAATTTGCCTTAGGCTAATAAAGTTAGCCTAGGCTAACTTTATATTCCAATCAGAATCAAAATATTTTTATTCAAAGTTAAAAATTGGATTTTCTAAAGAGTGCAAGTATTTCTGGTTTTGATTTTAAAAAGAATATGAATTTTCTAAGTTGTTTTGTTGTTTTTGGGTTTAGATGATGTTCCATACCTTCCACGTCTTGGCTTGCAGTGGAATTGTCTATGCCAAGCATTTCAAAGAATTCTAACAGGTCACTGTGTTTTTGCCTTATCTCGTTTGCAATGTTTTTTCCACTAGCAGTCAGCTTTAAACCATGATATTTTGTATAGTCAATGTATTTTTCTTCATCCAGTCTTCGTAGCATCTTGGTGACGCTGGGAGGACTAACATTCATGTATTTTGAAATATCCAACGGAGTAGCATATCCTTTTAGTTCTATTAGTTCTGATATAACTTCCAGATAATCTTCCATTCGGGTTGTAAATTTTGAGATTTCTTGACCATGAACTTTTTTTATAGATTCGAGTCTTTCCCCTTTCTTGTTTGGTTTTTTAACTGAAAAATTCAAGAGTTATTTGGTTTATTTAGATTTGTAATTTATCTATTTTTGTCATGATCTTCCATTTCTTTTATAATGCATGCAAGGATTAACTTGTAAAATTAATCAGGACTCACTGATTTTGTGAACTATGACAACCTCTTGATATTGTGAATCATCATCATGAACATGGTTGTCAAAGGATTGTATTGCTTTGATTAGATACATTGGAGAAAAATGAAAAATTTTTATCAAAAACTGACAAATGATGTAATTCAAAATTCAAAATCTGACAGTCATGAAATAATTGATTCAATATGATGTGCTAAAATAACTAAGCATAGAATAATTCAGTGGTTTAAGATGTGTTTTTGTTCATCTCCCTTAAAATAATGTAAACTGTACGCAATTAATTTCTAAAGGGTGTAGAAACTAAGGTTATAGATGATTATGTGGGGTACGCAAAGAATTTTTTATGGGTTTTTTAGCAAAACAAAATAAGATAAAATGATTCTATATCGTACATAATTTACAAACATCCATGAAGGGGAATTGAAAGTAAAAAAGCAAGATGAGCACATATATGCAAAATTCCAATCCGTTCGCCAAAATTGAAAAAATACTGTCAAGGAAACCTCTGGTGGTTGTTATTCATATCACAGACACTTACTTTATTGAGGAGACAACTGTAAATGGTGATGTTGACCTTCCTGGCTTTGCAAGACTCTGCTCCCTAATTGATTTTATAAAATCAAATCCTTATGTCAAAAATAATAATATTCCAGTGCTGGTTCTGCATGGCGGTGATTTTTTATTTCCGTCCCTGATGAGCGTATATTTCAAAGGGCAACAAATGATCGATGTTCTAAACGCATGTAGTTTTAATTATTGCACCATAGGCAATCATGATTTTGATGGAGGTAGTAAGTATCTTGAAACAAGAATGGCAGATGCAACATTTGATGTAGTTTGTGCAAATATAAGATCAAAGAAAAATATCCAGTCTTTAAGAATTCAGGAGTTTGCGATTTGTCATAGAAATAATCGCCCTTTTGCTGCAATTACAGGAGTTGCAGGAAAAGCCACACTAAGAAAGGCACAACAAAATGGATTTGACATTTTCCCTGTAAAATCCTCATTAAAACAAATAATTGCTAAAATAAGAAAAACATATCCTAAACTCAATTATCTGATTGTGCTGTCTCATATGAACAACCAAGAAGATGTGAAATTGAAAGAATGGTTCAAAAAAAATTGGGATGGGCATGTATACTTACTTGGAGGACATGATCATAATGAGATTTTACAGTATGATAAAGATCATCCAAAATCCATTCTTATAAAAGGGCAATCTAATTGCAGGACAGTTCAAATCTTAGGATTGCATGATGGTGAGAATTATCAAAATTCAAAATGGTTTGAAAAAAATGTTTTAGTTTTGCATTCTGACATATTATCAAATATTGTTCCAAATCCAAAAATTCAAAAAATTGTCATGAAATGGGAAAATTTACTTGAAAAACATCTCAAAGAAAAAGAATCAGATGAGATAATCAAACAATTTGAGAAAAATACCATACTTAATGCAACCGAACTGGATCTTCGAAAAGGCTCTACAAACTTTGGAAATTTCATTGCAGACTGCATGTCTAAATTCACAAAATCTGATTTAGCATTTGTCAATTCTGGCCATTTTCGTGGAGACCGAAAGATGGGGAGTGCTCTCAAACTATCTGATCTTAGGAGAGTTTTTGTCCTGGATAAGACAGATGCTCTTGTAAAAATAACCATGACGAATGCAGAATGTAAGAAGTTTCTAAAACATGCATACTCTGAGGAAGGACGAGGGAAGATACTACAAATATCAAAAAATACAATCAAAATATTACAAAAATCTGCGCCTAAAGATAAATTCAAAGTAGTAATGCTTTGGGACATGCTTAAAACAAACGATGATGGCTTCACAACAATTTTTGCAAATAGTCGAAAAACAACTATTAACAAACTTCAATCAAAGTTAAAAAAACACATCATTTCAAATTTGTCTCTTTTTGATGTAATTAGATTTTCTTCAAAAGATGTCAAATATGATTCAAAAATCAGGATGTCTGTAAACTCATTTAAAAATTATTTTTAACTATTTTTACGTAATAGTACATACATCCTTTTTATCAAACTATACAATTTCTATCTAATTAGGTATAACTATTACCTACAACAAAAAGTAGGAAAATTACGTATGCTTCCAAAATTTTCTCTACTAAAACATCCCTATATCAAAAATTTATAACCAAACTAAATGAAAATCCTTTGTATTGACAATATCTGATCTTGGACAATCCTCTCCTGAATCTGTAAAGCCTAAAATTAATTGGGCAAGAATTGAAGAGACCGATAATTTTGCTAATACCGTAAAACTGTTTCGTCAGGGTAAATACGATGAGGATAGTTTTAGGCGATTTAGACTTCAACATGGTGCATATGGTACCAGGATGACTGGTGACTATGCAATGGTTCGAATTAAACTACCGGCAGGAGAAATTTATCCGCACCAGTTTGAAAAAATATCTCAATTAAGCGAACAGTATTCTATTGGCAGTGCCCATTTTTCAACTAGGGAAAATATTCAACTGCATTGGGTGATTCTTGAAGATGTCTCTGAAATTTTCAGAGGTCTTGCTGAAGTTGGCCTAACATCTAGAGAAGCATGTGGTAATTCTGTACGTAATGTTATGTGTAGCCCATTATCTGGCGTTTGTTCTGATGAAGAATTTGATGCAACTCCATATGCACTTGCAACTGCACGATTCTTTTTAAGAAATCCTATGGCTCAAAATCTTCCACGTAAATTCAAATTTAATTTTACTTGTTGTGAGAAACACGGGATGGTGAGAATGGTTGATGTTGGACTCATCCCGCAAATCAGAGAAATTGATGGTTCTTCTCAAAGAGGTTTTAAAATATTTCTTGGCGGCGGATTGGGAAATAAATCTTATGTTGGGCATCAACTAGAAGAATTTACCCCTGAAGAAGACTTACTTTACACTTCAATTGCAGTGATGAGAATTTTTGATAGACTTGGTGATAGAAAAAATCTAGCAAGAAATAGAATGCGTTATTTAGTAAATGACATGGGTTGGGAGAAATTCCAAAACCTTGTATTCAAAGAAAGAGCAATTGTGAGGGCTACACAATCTATTATTACTCAACTTGATGTAGATACAACACCTGACGAAATAAAACACCCGATTAGAATTACAGATGAAAGTGGCAGTTTAACTCCTGATGGGTATGCTAGATGGCTAAAAACAAATACTGTAAAACAAAAACAGTCTGATTATCGTTCTGTGTTTATCACTCTTGAGGCAGGTGACATTACTGCAAATCAACTAAATGCATTGGGAAATCTTATTCGTGACTTTTCTTCAGAAGGCAAGGCTCGTTGTGGATTTGTGCAAAATGTTGCATTGCGTTATGTGTTAGAAGATGATTTGCCCCGATTGTATTCCAAATTACTTGAGGTAGGATTGGCAAAATCTGGTGCCTTGACTATGACTGCTCCTATTGGGTGTTCTGGAACTACCTCATGTAATCTTGCCCTGACAAACTCTCATAGGTTGGCAAAAGAAATCCAGAGAAAATTCCTAGAATTAAGATTAGATGAAGATGACGATCTTAGTGATTCCTCAATTAAGATAAGCGGATGTCCGAATTCATGTGGGCAACATGGTATTGCAACAATTGGTTTCTTTGGTGGAGGCGCACGTGTTGGAAAAGACATGTATCCAAATTATCAAATGTCATTGGGCGGTCGTTCTGATGGTGAAACAATGCTTGGAGAGATTTGTCTTAGAATTCCTGCAAAACGAGTAATTCCTGTGATCTTGAAAATCATTGAGGTGTTTAAAGACCGAAAAAAATCTGGTGATACTCTCAAATCATGGATTCATAGAATTGTTAACGGTAATGAAGATTCTGATATAAAATCGATCAATGACATCAAAAAAATCCTAGAACCATTAGTTATTCCTCCAACAAAAGAAGAGGATCCTGATTTTTATCTTGATTATGGTAGCGATACGAGTTATCACACAAAAACTGGAAAGGGTGAATGTGCTGCTTGACAAAATCTGGTAAAATTTTAACTGATGTTGACTCCTTACGATCAGAAATACGTGACAAAAGTGTTCGAGTCATTGATGTCAGACGCGAAAATGATTACAAACAAGATCATATCCCAACTGCAGTTAATCTGCCATTGGCAAATCTTTTGTCTGATGATAGTCCTGAACGTGTCTTGAAACTTGTAAATTCTATGGGTATTGATGATGAGACGTCTGTTGTAGTATATGATGATACGTTTGGTGCATTAGCATCAAGAGTTGCATGGACATTGGAATATCTTGGCCATTCAAATGTGACATTACTTGAAACCACCTATAGTCATTGGAAGTCGCTTGGATTAGAAAATGACTCAAAAACTCCTGAAATACAAAGTAAGGAACACTCTATGCATCTACGATCTGAGATTTTGGCAACTTCTGATTACCTGGAAAGTGCAAAAACCCGGGATGATGTCATACTAATTGATAATCGAGAACGACTAAATTTTCTTGAACAGCATATCCCAGGAGCAATTAGTCTTCCATATAGGACTCTTGCTAGCAATGATCATATTTTACGCTCAAAAGACGACATGAAACGACTGTTTGATAATCGAGGAATTACTGGTAATTCAGAAATCATTACGTATTGTGGTAGTGTGGGTACTCTTTCTGGCTTGGCATACTATGCGTTAAAATCTGTCGGTCTACCTAATACAAAATTGTATGTTCGTTCATTTAAGGAATGGAAGAATCTTCAGAAACCTACCGAAAAACAAGAAGATGCAAGTTACTGGGATTTATCTGCAGAATAATTAATTTCATTTCTGAGCTTTTTAGTAATTGTTATTTCAATATTGTCAAACAGAACTAACATTTTTTCTTTATTTTCGATTAGATAATCTTCTCCTCTGTCTTTTAATCTAATTTTCCATAATCTTATTTCTCTGTGTTCGTCAAAGAAATTCTCTATCATCTGTTCACCTGATTTTGCAGGATTTATGAATATGTCAAAAGTATCCATTATTTTCTCAATATTTTCTTCTTCTATGGCCTCTCTTACAGATTGAATTGCATGGCTCAACTCTTTCAAATTCTTTACTGGTTTTGGCAAAGTCTTTTTTGTAATTCCAAACAATCCCTTCTTTTCCTTTCCCATTTTTTCTGCAACATTTGGTGCAAGATCGTAAATTGGAATTTTACTTAGACCATCACGTTTTTCATTTT
>JAOUNB010000007.1 GCA_029881195.1 Candidatus Nitrosopumilus sp. | reverse complement strand
TTGAAAAAAACTTTTTAGATTCCCTCCATACTGAAACTAAATGTGCCTGAATTTTTTCATCAGGATGCATATTGATTATTTTGTTTGGGGTTGTTAAAAACTAATACAATTAGCTTTTATGTAAGCCATTTTGAAAAAAAATATTGAATAAAATATTTCTAATGATAACTATGTCTTTATTTTTAGCAGGTTTTGGAAATCAAGCATTTGCTCAAACTATTAATTATCATGAACTAACTAGCCCCATAGTTAATCTAGAAACAAATTTAGGAAAAATTTCTATTGGATTTTTCTATGACGATGCACCAAAACATGTTGAAAATTTCATTAAATTATCTGATAGTGGATACTATAATGGAACTCTCTTCCATAGAATTATTCCTGGATTTATGATTCAAGGTGGTGATCCCAATACTATCGATGGTGATCCCAGTACTTGGGGAATAGGAGGACCTGATGAAAGGTTAAACGCAGAGTTTAACACAATAAAACATAATCGTGGAATTGTTTCAATGGCAAGATCATCTGATCCAAACAGTGGGGGTTCACAATTTTTCATAGTTCATAAGGATTCTAACTTTCTTGATGAACAATACACAGTATTTGGTAGACTTGTGACTCAAGAAAGTTTTGAAACCCTTGATAAAATCGCTGTAGTTCAAACAGAAGCCAATGACAGACCTTTAGATCCGGAAGAAGTTAGAATTACAAAGGTTACAGTTGTAAGCGAATCTGATATTCCACATCTCCTTGAATTATCTGAGCCCGAACGAGTGCAATCTATTTCAACTCCTTCTAGTGGCAATCAAAAATATGAAAGCACAGAACATGAAATTGCATTTAGTGTACCTGAAGGTTGGTTGTTACAACAACCTGATAAAACACAACCAAATTCACCTGATGTGGTTGCCGTTGGACCATTAATAGGAGAAATAAATCCAGTAATTTCTCTAACAGCACAGCAAACCAACCAAAGAAGCCTTGATGACCTTATTACTGAAAAAACTGAAGCAATAAAACAAGTAGTTGAATCTGGAGAATTGACTATAATTTCTCAAGAAAAGGCAACTGTTCATGGTAACGAAGCATATGTAATTGACGCAGAAGGAAATTTTTCATCTGATGGCCAAACATATGACGTAAAATTTAGAGAAATTATGATTTATGGAACTGAAAAATTTTACACTCTTTCATATAGTAACGGAGTAAATGAATTTGATTCCCAACTCCCAAGATTTGAAGAAACAATTGATTCTTTTAGAATTTTATCTAAATCAAATGATGACAATTTCCTTTCTTCAGAGTCTGATAATAATCAAGAAGGTGGTGGATGTCTAATTGCAACTGCAACATATGGCTCTGAACTTGCACCCCAAGTCCAACAACTAAGAGAACTTAGAGATAATACTATTTTATCAACAGAATCAGGAACCATATTTATGACGGGATTCAATCAATTCTACTATTCATTTTCTCCAGTAATAGCTGATCTTGAACGTGAAAATCCTATCTTTAAAGAAATGGTAAAATTCTCAATTACTCCAATGCTGTCTTCATTATCACTTCTAAATTACATAGATATTGATTCTGAAGAAGAGATGTTGGGATACGGCATAGGAATACTTGTAATGAATATAGGCATATACTTTATGGCTCCTGTAGTTATTGTGTATGGTTTGAAAAGAAAATTTCTGTAAATCCTAAATTTGTATTTTTTAATCTAAAAAATTAATAAATGCAAATTTTTAATTACCAAACATCATCAACTTCATCAAGCACTTTGTATTCTTTTTCAGGCTCACGTCTCATGAATTTTAATCTTGAAATATCTCTGTCAAAGAAAATATCTGCCGTCCAATCAAGAAATACTCTAAAACGCTTGTCCCATGTGGGTATTTTTGACAAGTAAACATTTCTCCAAAGAAGCCAAGCTACAATACCATGAATATTCATTCCTAAAAATGAGGCAATTCCTGTTCTTTTTCCAATTATTGCCATCTGACCTTTTGATTCATAAACAAACTTTATTTTTTCTTGATTTTTAATTAGAGAATAAAGATTTTTTGCTGCAATCTTTGCTTGAGCTTCTGCAATTTGAGCAGTAGGTGCAAAGGGTCTTTGAGTCTTAGGATCTAAAAATAATGCACAATCTCCAATTGCAAAAACTCCTGGAAAATCAACTACTTCTAAAGTATCATCAACAATAATTTTCCCTTTATCTGTTTTGAATAATGATCTTTTAATTGTATTAACTGGCGTAACACCAGCAGTCCAAATTACAGTTTTTGATTGTATAGAACTTACCATTGAATCATCGATTGCATCTTTATCGATATCTAATCTTTTAATCATAACTTCATCTCCATTAAAACTAGTAACAGCGGTTTGAAGCTTAATCTCAACTCCATGTTCTGTTAATTTCTCTTGTGCAAACTTTGCAAGACTTTCACTAAATCCAGGTAAAATATTTGGTAGTGCTTCTAAAACAATTACACGAATGTCTTCTCGTTTGATATTTGGATAATATTTCCTCACATCCAAAAGAAGATCCACTAGTTCTCCTGCTGTTTCTATTCCTGCAAAACCTCCTCCCACAATAACAAATGTCAGGAGACTTTTCTTTAAAATTGGGTTAGTTTCATTTTCAGCTTGCTCAAGCATGTCAATTATTCTATTTCTTACAAGAACTGCATCATTGAGTGTCTTCATTTGATAAGCATTCTTTTCAAGATCACTCATTCCAAAAAAATTGGTTTCACTGCCTAATGCAACTACTAGAAAGTCATAGTGAATTGAAATTCCTCTTTTGTCTCTACTTCCCCATAAATTTACAATCTTTCCATATGGATCAATATTTTTGACTCTACCTTCATAAAAAACAGCCTTTTTTGTAATTGTTCGAATTGGCATCACAATATGTCTAGTTTCAATCATTCCAGATGCTACTTGAGGTAACATTGGTGTAAACAGCAAAAAATTATCCTCGCTTACTAAAACAATCTCGACATATGAATCATTCTTAAAATATTCTTCTAACTTTTTTGTACATTCTAGGCCTGCAAAACCTCCACCTAAAATAACAATTTTTTTCTTATTTCGAGCCATTTACCCGTACCCACAGAGTTACTGAATATATCCTATGAGATCAATATCTGAAATAATACTATTCATAAAATTTTCAGGCTCTCATTATATCTGAATGTAAAATATCATAAGCCTTTGCCGCATCCTTTTCATTTAGAATGATGATAATGTTATCTTGACTAAAAAATGCATTTACGAGCTCAACTCCATTTGCATGTAATACCTCAGCAACATAAGAGACTACATCTGATTGGTTTTGTGTATTAGGTATTGATATTCTAATCTTTGCAAGACCTGTACTGAACATATCATCCCTTCTTGATATATTGCTGAAAATTTGTCTAATATCCTCCAAATCTTCTGTAAGAAATCTAAACGAATCAGATAATCGAAAAAACTCATAGTTGTTAGTAATCTTCGAGAATTTATCTAAAATGGCCATAGGATCCATTTCATTCGATTCTTTAACTGAAAATTTAATATCCATAATTCCATCAGTTAATGCCAATCTAGCATTTTTCAAAACTGATTCGTCTCTAATCTCCTCTTTAATATCAAATGAATCTGCATATCGCTTTATTGCAACGACTACTGTATTGAGATTAACAGAATTTCCCAGAATTTTTTCAATCTCTGGTTGGATCTTTACAGCTAATGCTGTATAGTTTACCAAATCCATTTTCATACAATCATAAATTGAGCGATTTCTCGTGATGATCTCCCTTACAACTTCCGGAATAGACATACTAGCAATCTTCATTAAGATTATTAATCTATGTCAATTATAATAGGATTATGTAAGAAATCTAGAAATTTATAATAATCTTTATATAATGTCATATACATTACATAGTATAGGTGAATATGACAATGTTCTTTGATAGTGAATTTGATAGAATCTTCAAGAGAATGTCAAACTCTTTTTTTGATATAGATGACATTTTTGAGGAATTCAAAGGCAATGGTTCTACTTCTGGTCCATATTATTATGGATACACAATGACCGTTGGTCCAGATGGAAAGCCTGTTGTAAAGGAGTATGGAAATGTCAAACCAGGTCTTCTCCCAACTTCTGATACACGAGAACCAGTAGTCGATACAATTGTCGATGAAAAAGAAAAAGTAGTAAAACTCATAGCTGAGATGCCAGGAGTTGAAAAAACTGATGTCAAAATTGTTGTTGAAAACAAGACTGTAGATCTTTCTGCAGAACATAATCAAAAGAAATATCACGCAAAAGTCCCAATTCAACAAAAAATTGATGAGAACTCTGCAAAGGCTTCTTATAAAAATGGAGTTTTGGAGATAATCTTCAAGTTAGTTGAAGAAGAAAAACCAAAAGGTAAAACGGTGGAGGTTGAATAAACCCCCCTAAATTTTTGAGGTAATGATATGAGTGAAATTGTTTTAAAAATAGATGAAATACCACAACAACATGTTGGAAAAGGTAGGGCAATTATTGATCCTAAAATTATTGAGGATCAAAAATGGAATACTGGTCAAATATTAGAATTAACATATAACAAAAAAACACATGTAAAACTTTGGCCAGGTACACCTGATGACTATGGTGCAGGAATAATCAAAGTAGATGGAATGACAAGACAAAATATTGGTGCAGGAATCGGTGATAAAATTTCATTAAAATCCGTTGAAGCTGAAAATGCAGAACAGATTGTTTTGTCTCCAACTGAAAAAATTTCAGCTGATGGACTACAAGAATATATGATTTACAACTATCTAAACCATGTCTTTACAACTGGAGATTCAGTATCATTAAATACACAAATGGGTGGAAGAGTTCAATTTATTGTAACTAGTACTAAACCATCAAAACCAGTACTTGTTACTGAAAATACACTATTCAAACTTGGTTCAATGACTAAGGCAGTTGATGCATCTGTTCCAAGAATCACATATGACGAACTTGGAGGACTAAAGCATGAGGTGCTAAAAATTCGTGAGATGGTTGAATTACCAATGAGACATCCTGAATTATTTGAGAAAATAGGAGTAGAGGCACCAAAGGGAGTATTGCTGTATGGCCCTCCTGGAACTGGAAAAACCCTACTTGCAAAAGCTGTAGCTGGAGAGACCAATGCTCATTTCATTTCGCTTAGCGGTCCAGAAATTATGGGAAAATACTATGGAGAAAGTGAAGAGAAAATCAGAGAAATATTCTCACAGGCTGAAGAAAACTCACCCAGTATTATTTTCATAGATGAGATTGATTCTATTGCTCCAAAAAGAGATGAGGTGTCAGGCGAAGTTGAGAAGAGAATAGTTTCACAATTATTGACATTAATGGATGGAATGAAGTCTAGAGGAAAAGTTGTAGTAATTGCAGCTACCAACAGACCAGATTCAATTGATCCGGCACTTAGAAGACCGGGGAGATTTGATAGGGAAATAGAAATTGGGATTCCTGATACTGAGGGAAGATTTGATATTCTCTCAATTCATACACGTGGAATGCCAATCGATGAAAAAGTTGATCTTAAACAAATCTCAAAGATTACACATGGATTTGTAGGCGCTGACTTGGAGGTTTTATCCAAAGAGGCTGCAATGAGATCTCTCCGTAGAATTCTTCCAGAGATTGATCTTGATGAAGAAAAAATATCATCAGAGGTTCTTCAAAAGATCCTAATCACAAGTGAAGACTTTAGAGATGCATTAAAGGAAGTAAGACCAAGTGCACTTAGAGAAGTTCAGGTTCAAGTTCCAGATGTTAGTTGGGATGACGTTGGAGGATTAGACAAACTAAAAGAAGAACTTTTAGAGGCAGTTGAATGGCCTATGAAATACAAAGAAGCATTTGATTATGTAGATGTAGAGTCTCCAAAGGGAATACTACTCCATGGCCCACCTGGAACTGGAAAAACGTTGATTGCAAAAGCACTTGCAAAAATGACAGAGTCTAACTTTATCAGCATAAAGGGTCCCGAACTACTTTCAAAATGGGTTGGTGAATCTGAAAAAGGAGTAAGAGAAATTTTCAGAAAAGCACGACAAGCAGCACCATGCATAATCTTTTTGGACGAAGTTGATGCACTTGTGCCACGACGAGGTAGTGGAGATTCAGGTTCACATGTAACAGAGAATGTAGTCTCTCAAATTTTAACTGAAATTGATGGACTCGAAGAGTTACACAACGTGTTGATTATTGGTGCCACAAACCGATTAGATATTGTTGATGAAGCACTCCTAAGACCAGGTAGATTCGATAGAATCATCGAAGTCCCTAATCCTGATGCAAAGGGAAGACAACATATCTTTGAAATTCATACCAAAAAGAAACCTCTTGCTAGTGATGTAAACATTGCAAAACTAGTTGAACAAACAGATGGATTTAGTGGTGCAGAGATTGCAGCCGTTGCAAACAGAGCAGCAATAACTGCTTTGAAGAGATATGTCAGTGGAACATCTCAAAATGTTAAAGACATCAAGATCACTCAAGAAGATCTGTTTGATTCAATCGATAAGGTAAAGCCTCAAAAAAAGGAGATTCCTATCACTAAATCGATAAAATAGTCTAAATATTAATGGTGATGAGACAAATCAATGAAACTATATCTTGACTTTAATCCCTGTCAGGAATGCAATACTATGATGGCAGAATTGAGTAGTCCCGAGATGTTATTTGCTGATGAAAAAACTAGGGCAGATGAATCAGCAAAGTTTCTTAGACATCTAACATACAACCACAACGAAGTAGTTCAAGCAGTAATGGAAGATCTTCCTAAACAAAAGAAAGATCAAGAGCCTGATTTCTACAAATAACACCCTCTTTTTCATTCCTAGAAATTGGTAATCATATTCATATACAAAATAATTCTAGTTTGTCTTAGAAAAAATGAAAATTAATCTAATGTTTGGTTTAAGCATAATAATCCTTTCAACTAGTGTTATTCCATTTTCTTTAGCAATTGAAGCAGAACAAGAACCAGAACCACCAGAAATTCCAGAGCCTTCTCCAGAACCAGAACCCATTCGTATGCCAGAACCTCCACCTCCACCCACACCATTTCCAAGGGAATCTGAATCAGAAAAAGTAAAACGATTAACTGAAGAAAACGATAAACTAAAACAACAAAACACCAATCTTCAAGGAGAGATATCAACACTAAAAAATGAGAAGATAAGATTACAAGAAGAAATATCAAAACTTGATGATACCATAACAAGTCTTAAAGAAATCACAATGGAACAAATACGTGTAATAATGGATTTGGTAAACAGACTAAAAGATATATTGTATGAAAAAATATTTTCTCCTACAATTAACTTGTAGGATTTTTTTGAATAATCTACTCAATTAGCTTTAATGTTTTCTTAATCAAGACAGCTCTGTTCCTTATTGTAACATCACTAACTCCAGATTCTACTGAAAATTTCTTTTGGCTAATTTTTTCACCATTCATTATACATGCAAGGTACAATGAAGCAGCTGCTTGTGCTACAGGGTGTTTTCCAGCAGTAATGTCCTCTTTCTCACATCGTTTTAGTATCTCAAATGCATCTCGTTTGGTTTTTTCTTTCAAATTCATATTGTTTGAAATTTTTGAGATAAACGATGAAGTGTTATATTGACTAAGATTCAATTCAAGCCTTTTGATTATGGTTCTTAAATCTCGGGAAAGTATTCTTCTTTCAACATTTCCGGCACCAGCAACATCATCTAATGTTCTTGGAATGTTATTTTCTCTGCATGCTGCATACAAAGAGGCTGAAATCAATGAAGCCATTGTTCGTCCTCTAGTTAATTTTGTATCAACTGCTTTTCTGTAAATGTAGGCAGCATTTTCAACAACATTGTCTGGTATTCCTAACTTTGTTTTCATTCCATGAAGTAATGTAAAGGCCTTGCTTAATGTAGCAGTCTTTCTTGATTTACTTCTTTGATCCCATGTTCGTAATCTGTTGAATTCATATTTTGTTTTGTTGGATAATGCCTTTCCAGTAGAATCTTTATTGGTGCCAATTACAGTTGATAATCCTTTATCATTCATTGTTAATGATGTTGCAGGACCTGTTCTTGCTAATCTCATAAAGTCTTCCTGAGTGTACCCATTGCTTTCATATGATGCATCAGACATGTTTTGCACTAGAATAAGACCGCAACCCCCACATACAATTTCTCCTCTTTCAGAATCTGTTATTGCAGGGTAGGTTTTGCAAGTATCTAGTTCACACTTGACATCATAATCATTTGAATAATTTTCTAACACTACTAATGTGTTAAGGTGATTATCAAATAAAAGGAAATTGTTTTAGGTAATTCTGTATTAAAATCATAACATAGTAAACCAAAAATTCCTAGAATTTCTTTAAAATTAATCTGTTAATTACAATTCAATACACATTCTAATAAATGTTAAAAATGAAAAATATTTTTGAAAAATCTATTTTCTAATTGATTCTAAAGAATGTCCACGATTTGTAATCATCTGAGTAACTGCCTCAATTGTATAATCAATTCCATGTTCTTCTTCAAAATGATTTCTTAATTTTTCGATTAATCCTACAGTTTTTGCTCCATCTAGGATAAACTCACACTCAAAACCATAGTCGTCACATCTTAGTTTAAGGGTCATTTAGTCTGAAAAATAATTGAACCTATAAAAACTATAGACTTGTATTTCAAATGAGAATTGAATTGGGTATGAATTAGGCCTCAAATTCCTCAAAATAGCACTAATAATGTCAGTTAGTTTGAACAAAATAGATGAAAGGTTTAGAATTTGTTTTTCTTGCAGTAGGTTCTATACTTGGAGCATTTCTGCGATACAAAATTACTGAATCTCCCTTACTTTTCAATACGTTACCTGTCAATGTTTTGGTAGTCAATGTTGCAGGTGCATTTATCCTTGGAGTATTTGTAGTGTTATCAGAACAATGGAATCTTGATGGGAGATATTCTCTTTTTGCAGCTGTAGGATTCTGTGGTTCACTTACTACTATGTCATCATTTGCACTTGATTCTAGTAATCTTCTTGAGAATAATCACTATGGAACACTTGCAATTAATGCTATTGCAAATATCGGTTTATCGATTACAGCATTGATTGGAGGAAAATCATTAATGAATGCAATTATTACTAATTAATAGAATGGTTTACTCCTATCAAGTTGTAAAATTTCAAACGATATCTTTTGTTCAAGGAACCCATTGGTCACAGTCAGTTGGTGAAAAAGGAATTCTTTACAAATCCCTCAAAGATCCATTTGCAAAGATTATTGTTCAATCATCTAATGGTTCAAAAAAACTATACCATGTACCAAAAGATAGAACAGTCATAGTAACTAATGATATTGTTCATTTTCTGGGCGAACTGGCTTGACTATGTAAAAAATTTGTCTACTTGATCTCTATATTTTAGAGCAACTTTTCCAAAATCTGCAAAATCTTCTGCAGTTGGATATTTCATTTTCATTGCAAATTGATTTACAAATACAGATAATGCACTTCCAATAATTAGACTGTAAACTCCATCAGCTACATTATTTGAATATGGAAATGCAACTTTGATAAATGGCAAGTATGTCTCAGTCTGAGAAATCATTAACTTGATATGTTTTTCAACATATTCTTCAATATCAGCCGGAATAGCCATATTTTGACTTGTATTGATTTCTTATAAATAGAACTTTAATTATTAGGCGTGATAAATTCCAAAATCTGTAATTATTAAAAAAGCTCAGTTCTTACTAAATTTACCTTATAATCTGAGCTAGATATTTTTCCTTTCCCTTTCTACTTCTAGGTAAACATCGTAGTTGGCTTTTACAACAAGGACAAACAATCCCATCTATTTCTACAAATATTTCACAATAATTGCATCTTTTTTGTCCAGCAGCATACCTGCCAATCTGTGATGGTTTAAGAGCCTTGTATTTTTTACATTTACCAATACAATAAGCCATCACTGAAGACTAAAATTATCAAAAAGATAAAACGTTCGATTGCACTGCACTCACTTTTATGAAATGCTATAAAATAAAATTTATACCGCTAATTTCATTTTTTGTTATTGCTTGAATTAGACAAAAAGGTATTTGGGAAAATAACTACAAAGGAAATTATCGGTGCGGATCCACCTGAAATTCCTGATACTAAAGACAATCTTGAAAAAGAACTTGCAACTTTACTTGCGGAACTAGAATCTACCTCAAAACAAAATCTTGAAAAATTATTTGAAGATCAAAAAAGTGTGGAGGATCACATTAACAGTAGACCTGGTGCAATGGCTTTGGCTCAAAACAAAATAAAACTATTCAATGAATACAGTGCAAAGTACACTCAAAGAATTAAAGAAAAACTAGAATCTTAGAGTTTTTTTATTTTTGAGCGTTTTTTACTAGAATTTTGTTTTTTTCTGATAAGTAGTGATATGATAGCACCTAAGGGAACTCCTATAATTGTTCCAAGACTCACATAGGGAGCAATAAAAAAACTCCCAATCCATATTCCTCCATCTGTAGTTAATTCCATAAATGTTCTAGGTCGTAGAACTACTGAAACTGTCTGTGAATCTTCTTTGTCTAATCCAACATCATCAGTATATGTTACAATGATTTGAAATGGTAGTTTGTATTCTGTTTTTACTTCATCAATTGGTGTAATGATCCTCGATGTAATTGCTACTGGTGTGTTTTTTTCTATTTTTGAGAAAGAATGCATTGTTTCTCCTCTAAATTCAATGTCTTTTGGAGGAATTATTTTTATTCTAACATTTGTTATGTCGGTATCTTTTGATAACACTTCAATCTCGATTGGAAACTCTGCCTTTGAAAAAATTGATTCGGGAATTTTTGTGTGTATAGTGACACTTGGATCTTCTTTTATTGTAATTGGAATGGCAATGTTGTGAAAAAATGGAGGTTGTGGTATTTTGTTATTTGCAACAAGAATGTGAGAATATTTTAAATTTAGAAAATGAATCCCAAGACTAGCATCATTAGGAATTTGTAATCTGATATTTTCACCATATGATCCTCCCTCAGCAAGTTTATCTAAAATAATTTTATCGGATGGCTCTATGATTAGTGCTGGTACAGCAGATAGTGAAAACCCAAATGAAATATTTTCTTTATTTTCCCATCCATTATTTTTAATTAAGATTGAGATTATGCCCTCTCTTCCAACCACTATCTCTTCAGGATATGTTATTTGAACATCCATCCCTCCTTCCAGATTTTGAGTAATGGTCTCAGCATAAATTTCTGGAAGTAAAACATAGACTCCAACAAGAAGAGGAATAAGCCAAAGTAACTTCATATTCTTACTTTGACTAATTCAATAATGACTATTCAGTATTATTGTCACCTCAAATTTGGCATGAAATTTAAAGAAAAAACTTGTTGATTCATAAATACCATGAATTCTAGGATTCTAGAAATATCATGGTAAACAAGGGAAAAGATCTATGTCCAAGATGTGCCCAAGGAAAATTAGTTACTGATAATGAATCAGGAGAAATGTTTTGTTCAAAGTGTGGATTTGTAATTACTGAAAAATTACAAGAGGCAGGACCAGAATGGAGATCCTTTACCCAAGATGAAGGTGGAAATAAGGCAAGAGCAGGAGCACCAACATCACTAACAATGCATGACATGGGTCTTGCAACAATTATCAATCCTGTAAATAAAGATGCATCTGGAAAACCACTTACATCATCAATGAAAAGTACAATTGAAAGACTGAGAACTTGGGATAACAGAAGTCAAGTTCATGAACCAGTTGACAGAAATTTCCGCCAAGCATTTAGTGAATTAAACAGATTAAAAGACAAACTAGCAATCTCTGATGCGGTAATGGAGAAGGCAGCCTATATTTACAGAAAGGCACTAGAAAAAGGTCTAGTTCGAGGTCGTTCCATTTCAGCTTTAATAGCATCAGCTCTTTATGCTGCATGTCGTGATACTGAAACTCCAAGAAATCTTAAAGATGTAGAGCAAGCAGCTAATATCAAAAGAAAAGATATTGCAAGATGTTATAGATTACTAATCAAAGAACTTGATTTGAAGATGCCAGTAACTGATTCAATCCAATGTGTTGCACGAATTGCAAGCAGGATTGGAATTGCCGAGAAAACAAAGAGATATGCAACAAAAGTGCTTAAAATGGCTCAAGACAATGAAGTCTCAGCTGGAAAAGATCCTATGGGATTAGCCGCAGCCGCATTGTATCTGTCTTGTGTGAAAAATGGTGAGGATAAAACTCAACGTGATATTGCCGAAGCTGCAAATGTTACTGAAGTAACTATTAGGAATAGATACAAAGGACTCAAAGATTCACTAGATCTCTGATCTATTTTCTTTGAGAATCTTTATTTGGTTTAATAAATCCACCCTCAATTGATTCAGGAGGAGGGATTTTCTTTGATTTTCCTAATCCAATTGTTGTAATTATTACTGATGATAAAATGATAAAGAAAACAATCTGTGGGTATGCATCTGCATTTGATATGCCCAGAGTAATTGGATAAGTAGCAAGTACTGCAGCAGCCAATCCCCTCGGGATCATAGCATTTGTTACTGCCCTATCTAAATGAGAAAATCGCTTGGTTAAAGTGACCTTGCCAACAATTATTCTTCCAAAATAAACAACAATTGTAATTAAAATTCCAAATATGAGATATTCTATTTGTCCAAAACTGGCCATCAATCCCACAAATACAAAAAAGAAAGATCTTACCAAAAATGTTAATTGGTTATGCGTAGGATCATCCATCTCAATTTTTGGTAGCTTAAATCTGAGTATTTTTGAAAGATGTCTTTTGTTTCCAATCATTAAACCAAACACTAGAGCTGTTAATGCCCCGGATTCTCCAAAAGAATTTGCCAAGAAAAATAAAACAAACAAAACACCTAATGTCAGCATGTATGCATGTTGAGCATTTCCAAGCTTTGTTGAAACATACATCCAAGGAATACCTACACCAAATCCAAGTACTAAACCCACAATAACTGCTCTTCCAAGAGTTTCTTCTAATGTTTGTAGATCAAAATGTCCTGCAAGCACAGCTTCAAATAATATGAATGCAATAATTGTAGCTAAAATATCAGTTAGTGCAGATTCAAAACTTAACATAGATTTAGTTTCTTCGGAAATTTTGATATTTCTGACAAGACCAAAAACAATTGCAGAACTACTTCCACCAACAATTGAACCTAACAAAATACTTTCTAACCATGACCATCCTAAAGCAAAATGAGCCGCAAATGTAATCATAGCAACAGATAAGATGAAACCTAAAACCGCTAGTGTTACTGAAAAATGAGCAGTTCTTATAACATGTTTGATGTCAAGATTCAATCCTCCATCAAACATGATAATTATTAGTGCAAGTGCTGCAAAATATGGAACTACTTGAATAACGGCTTCTGGTTGAATTAGCCCAAAAATCGGTCCTATAATCACTCCAAGAATCATCAAAAATGCTACATCCGGAATTCCTGTTTTTTTGAAGAATGCCTCTCCTGCAACACCAAGAAAAATCACAACGCCTGCTGCAAGTAAAATAACATGAGCTGAAGCAATTGGCCCATCTTGAATAGACAATGTACCTATAGAATCCTGTAATTCTGCAAGTTTATCTAAAATCAAACTTGAATCAAAGCTAGATAGTGGTATAAAATCCTCGATTTGCCCTCTAAACAACTGTAATAGGGATAAGATTATGGGATTCATCTACTAAATCTATACGTTTCTAGAATGAAATTAAGTCCAATTTATTTGATAATTTTAGCTCCTTGATTGATTTTAGATACACATTAAATCAACAATTACAATAGATTTGTTACTTGAGTGCAACGAATCAATTACGCGCTGACCATGATCAAGTTAGACGTCTAGAAAAAATAGTTTTAAAATGTTCTGCAGAACTCTACAAAGGAACAAAAATTCCATTTTCAGATCTTACAAAAATCACCTTGGTCATTTCAGAATTTATCGATTCTATCCACCACTCAAGAGAAGAAGATTCGTATTTCCCATGTGTTGCAAGTTATGATACCCTAAAAGAAGAAATCCGAAAATTTATGATAGAACATGAATTTGGAAGGAATATTGCTCGACAAATATCACATCATCTAAAAAGATGGAAAGATGGTGAAGATGCACAAGAACCAGTATCAAGATATCTGAAGACATATGGTATATTTCTAAATGATCATCTTAACAAGGAAAACAAATTTTTTGATGACGCAGAAGCAAATGTGTTATCTAAAGACGAAGAAATTGAAATGTATGAACAATACAGATCAATATTTGCAATAGTAAAAAAAGTGGATGAAATGATTGCAGAGATTGATTATTTAGAAAATCAACCTTGGGCTAAAAATTAACGTAAACTCTTTATGGGTTGTTTTGATGTTTTAATTTATGAAACCTTTTGTTCTTTGGATGACTGGTCTTCCTTGCTCAGGAAAAACTACTATCGTAAAAGACTTGCAAAAAGATATTCCAAATTTAGCAATGCTTGATGGAGATGAGTTAAGAGAATGGTTTTCGCCAAAAGACTTTTCAAAAGCTGGACGTGATGAGCATAACAAAAAAGTTGCTCACTTGGCTAAGCTTTTATTAAATCACGGTGTTCCAAGCGTAGTATCTCTAGTTTCTCCGTATTCTGAAAACAGAAAAAATGCTAGAGAAATTATTGATGCTGGTAATCAGTTTGCAGAAGTATATGTAAAATGTTCACTTGCAAAATGTGAAGAAAGAGATGTTAAAGGCATGTATGCCAAGGCAAGAAAAGGAGAAATCAAGGGTTTTACAGGAATTGATGATCCCTATGAGGCTCCTGAAAATGCTGATTTGGTAATTGATACAGAAAATGAACCTCTTTCAGATAGTGCAAACAAAGTAAAGGACTTTCTTAAAGAAAGAAACCTACTCTAATTTTTTAAATTCTTCAAGAATTTTATTATGAATTAATCCGTTTGTTACCAAAATTCCATTTTGATGATAAACCTCTTTGTTGTTGTATGTGATATCATTTCCTAACATGTCTGTCATTCTTCCTCCAGCTTCAGAAATTATACAATAAGAAGCAGCAGAATCCCATTCTTTCATTTTATTTGTAGTTGTAATGTATGCCTCAGCTTCGCCTGAACTAATTTTTCCTACCTTTAATGAGCTACCAATACTAGTAAAATCTTCAATACCTAATTTTTTGATAAATAATTTTTCTTTATCAGACAAGTGATGTCGTGATCCAACTGTCCTGCATTTTGATAGATCTGAAATTTTTGTTACAGATATTTTTTCCCATTCATCATTAGAATATCTGAATGCACCACTTCCTTTTTGTGCAACAAACAATGTTTTTTCTGTAGGCCAACCAATTACTCCAAGAATTGGTTTTTTCTTTTTTATTAACCCAATCATAATTGTAAATTCACCTGTTTTATCAATAAAATCGGAAGTTCCATCAAGTGGATCTACTATCCAAATAGTATCCTCTGACAGTCTACTCAAATCATCATTATCCTCCTCAGATAATATTAGATGATCCGTCTGTGAAAGAATTTCTTTGATGATGTCATTGCTTTTAATATCTGCCTCCGTAATTGGTGAATCATCACTTTTTGTAAATGACTCAAAATCTCTTTCATAGATTTTTAAAATTGCTTTACCTGCCGTTTCAACAGCCTTGATAGCAACTTCTAATTCAGGAATCTTATCTATTATTGGAATATCTTTCAATTGAAAAACCTAAGTTGTTAGTTCTGGCTTTAATGTCCATGCTACACCTAGAACAATAAATGGGATTGACATAATTCCAATTATTCCAAGAATTGTATTAAACTGTGATTCTGAAACTTCTGGATTATTCACTATCCATGGTAATGGCAGTGAAATAATCACCCAAATAATTCCTAAAAGTATTATCAATTTAGCCTTTGATTTTTTACTTTTCATTACTTTTTCTACTCCTGCGCTGTATTAAATTCATATGAATTCATTTAACTGATTCTCCTCCATCTACAGCAAGAATTGCTCCTGTAATCCAAGATGCATCATCTGATGCAAAATACAAAACTGCTTTTCCTACTTCCTCAGGTTGACCAATTCTGCCTATTGGATGTTCATTATCCATGAATTCTTTGTCTTTTTGAGTTTTCAAAAACGGTTTTGTCATATCTGTATCTACCACTCCAGGACAAATACAATTTACCCGGATCTTGTCTTTTGCATATTCAAGTGCCCAACATTTTGTTAACAAAATCAATGCAGCTTTTGCTGCAGAATATGCATCAGCATTAAATCCCTGATATGCCTTTAATCCTGCATCTGATGAAATATTAATTATTGAACCCGATGTTTTTTGCAGATACGGAATCGCTTCTTTGGTAAATCTAAATTGTCCAGAAAGATTTACATCTAAAACCTCATTCCACTCATCCTCATCTATTTTATGTAATTCTTTGATTTTTGGAAATATTCCGGCATTATTAACAAGAATATCTATTTTACCGAATTTTTCAACTGTTTTGGCTACTACATTTTTCACATCATCCTTGTCTCTGATGTTAGCTACAATACCTATTGAATTTGGAATCCCTGATGATGCTTTCTCTAATCTTTCCTGATTTTTTGCTGTAATCACAACAGTTGCACCATTTTCTGATAAAATTTTTGCAGTAGCAAATCCTATTCCACGACTTCCTCCTGTAACTAACGCAACTTTTCCTGATAGTCTCAATAGTTTTTAGATTGAAAATCGTAATTTATACTTCAATTGATTCATAATTATGTATAAAATATTCTATAAAATACAATAAATTTTTATAAAATATTACGTAAAATTTTAAATACTTAAAGTTAGTACAGTAAATAATGTCAATAGATAAAATTTCTATCGACTAAAACTGCGTAACCCCGCAGAACGTTAAAGGTAATCAGACATTTAGCATCTGAGAAAGAGAGGAAATCTCTCAAAGTTCTGCAGTAAAGGGGTTTACGCCTCTTAATTTTGTAAAATATCTATAGACACCGAACCCATTGTTTTTCCGTTTGGATTGATCATAATTGAAATTTCTTGCTTTTCAGAAATCAAAATTTTTTCTTGTCCAATATACCTCCACGTAAAATATTCAGAGATTCCTGTCTGATGAAGCGTATTTTCAAGCCTAAAATCTTCAGAAAAATCAAAACTTTTTCCATTTAGTGTAATTGATAAAATTTCTGGACTACTTCCATTTGGAACAAATCTAAACAAGTATTGACCAGCATCGATAAAAAATTCATCAGTATAAACTCCATTCGAATATAGGGTAGGATCTGCAAGAGTTACATGAAACACAACATTGTTTTTTTCTATAGATTGATCTGATACAAAATTTACTAGAATAATACCAATGACAACAACTACTGGAAGTACGATGATTTTTTTGTTCACTAAAACTAGTTTTAGATTATACTGATTTTAAAGATTCTAGACGCGATAAGGGATCT
Organism: Candidatus Nitrosopumilus sp.; assembly: GCA_029881195.1. Classification (GTDB taxonomy): domain Archaea; phylum Thermoproteota; class Nitrososphaeria; order Nitrososphaerales; family Nitrosopumilaceae; genus Nitrosopumilus. The sequence continues at coordinate 25,677 of JAOUNB010000007.1, read as the reverse complement.
TTTAGAAATTACAGTAATCTCAATGTCAATATAATCATAATCTTAACCCCTACAAAAAATAATAGTCTTAAATCAAGTTGGTTTCTCGTATTTGGTTAGTAAAATTTAATGTCCTGTTAACCATTCTTTACATCTGATATTAAGTACATATTCTAAAACCAAACTCAATGCCTAACTTAACAAAGGACTGGTCAAAGCAACCACAGCCAACCATATCTGAAAAAATTAATGATACTATCAAGCCTAAAGGTGCATTAAAACCACGAGTTCAGGATGGAATTAAAAAAATTAGAATTCAAATTAAAAAATTAGATACAATGTTAACAAATTTACAAGAACGTGATGCTAAATTATTCCAAAGAATCGTAGATGCAACACAAAAACATGAAAATCAAACTGCCAAAGTTCTAGGAAATGAACTAGCTGAGATTAGAAAGGTTACTAAAATTTTAAGCGGTGCTAGAATTGCACTAGAACAAATTGAACTACGATTAACTACATTTAGTGATCTTGGAGACACTGTTGTAACAATCATGCCAACAATGGGTCTGATGAAAAATCTAAAATCTTCCCTTGGCAAAGTAATGCCTGGCGCTGAACAAGAAATTGGCCAAATGGCAGAAATGCTTGGAGGATTTATGACAGATAGTTTCTCAGGTGATTCTGCATTTGGAATGGATGCAACTACTACCGCAGAATCTGAGAGTATTCTTAAAGAAGCTGCTGCTGTTGCTGAAAGTTCTACGGGGGAAATGTTCCCTTCAGTTCCTACTACTCAACAAGCAACTAGTACAAAATTCTATTAATTGTAAAATTTTTAATCAGATAATGATTCTCTTGATTCTTTAATTCTTTTAACCCTGCTACCTTCATCATCGATTACCTTATCTACACCTGAAAGTTTCTCTCTTAAACTATTGATGATTGCACCTACCTCATCAGCTTCATTTTCTACCTGTTGTCTTTTATTAGCAAGTTCTTTAATTCCTCTATTTTCCTCATCTATATACTCGCTGACTTTTTGTAGTTTTTCCTTAAGATTCTTAATATCTACTGATTCTTCTTCAATGTCTTTTTCAAGCAATGTTCTCTTATCTTTTAGGTTTTTAATCATTAAACCTACATAATCTATCGCTTCTTCTAATTTTGCACGTTTTCCCATCAACTCTCCTATTCCAATTGTACTTGAAGATTCAGTTGTTGTATTAGATTCTGTAACTTCAGAATTTTCATTTTCTTTGACCATTTCTCCGCCCTCTTCATTTTTGAATTTATCAAACATTTTATGATTTTCTTTTGAAAATGAGAATAAAAAGTTATTATGAATCTCAAAGCTGACCTTGTGAATGATTTTTATTCAATATAAAAAATGATGATTACATCAATATTGAATTTCAAAATTTTTGATTCAAATCATTAGATTTTTCTGAATTAATGGTAGATTCTCCAAATTGCAAAAGATTGAAATTTTGTTCTGTCTCAAGATTTTTTAAACCAGAAATAAATAGCAAATACATCTTCACTTGTTTCTGCTATTTTCCCAGAAAATATGACTCTGTAACTTAGATCCTTGTCAATTGTTTCATGTATTACAACATGAGAATCATTGTATTCTTCACTTAATTCGAAATCAAACTCTTTTTCTTCAAGATTTAACACATCATTTGCAGTAATTTCCCATAGATTTTCTCCAATTTTTGATGCTTTTCCATCAAATAGGACTATTCCTGAGTGATATGCATTATAATTTACATATTGCCCAACTAGATATTTGATCTTCAAAAGATAGAATTTTCCCTATATCTCCTTCTGAAATATCGATTGTTAAACCATAATGTTGATGTTTTAACTTTCTATCTACTATTTCAGTTAGAATTACCCAAAATCTCTCTTTTTTCACATTTTTTGAAATCTTTCCCTTTTCTTCTTGATTTTCTTGTGATTCAGCAAATGAATGGTTTACCGATAATGGTGAAGCAAAAAGCATCAAATGAATGAGCATTCCTCCAATAGTTCTTTTTGGGGCTTAATCATGACTAAATATTGCTTGAATTATAGTTTAGGAACGGAGGGAAACATCTTGTTCTTTATATACAAAATTTCTGCTAAATATTCAAAAATTATCCAAAATTAGATCAATTTTACAAAAATATGAGAAATGAGGTTTTTAAAAGAAAAATGTCTTTTTCTAATCATTTTTTTAGGCATAATTTTTTAGCTTTTTTCTCCCTACATTAATTTTCATAAAAAATCATCATTTTTTTTACTGAAACAGCTGTTCCGCTTTGTGTTCCGCTATAAAGTTTCAAAATGTCCCTCATAAACTAAGTAACTCTATACTAGAGCATGTCAAAACAACAATACAGGTCCGAAATGGGCATAATGGGTGATATCTTAGACGTTACCGCTGATGGCGGTCGTAATGGAATCATTGTATCTGCAATCTCTCGCAAAGCCAACCTATCTCACTATGCAGTACTAGACAAATGTGAGAAACTGGTAGAAGCTGGCTTAGTCGAATCCGTCAAAAATGATAGGAACAGGGTCTTTTTAATTACTGAAAAAGGGCTCCAATTTTTCCAGGAATTTAAGAGGTTTCAGGGACTAGTAGAAAGCATGAATCTAAGGTATTAATTCAATGAATCCTGAAATCGTACCAATTCATAGGAAAGAGTTTCTTCGAGAAGATGGAATGCTTTTTGTAAGGACTGAGAGTATCATCGAAACAATGGTTAAAGCGCCTTTGATAATAGCTAGCTTAATTATTGTTGCATTAGCGATGCCTATTCAGACCTCATTCAGCTCTGCTCGAACTCTCGATCTTACTCTTTATTCAGATGGTTCCGCCCATGTATCCTCACAATTAGACGTGGACCCCCTAAATCCTGATTATGAGGTTAATCTGTTTGGTCCTTCAATTGATAATTTTGTAGCAGTTGGTGAAAATGGTTTTTTGCTATCTAGTGAAATAATTGATGATAAAGCAACTATCGATACTTTTGGAACATCTTCTATTACAATTGATTATGATATTCATGATTTAATTTCTAAAGAAGGAAGAGTTTGGACTTTTTCCCTTGATTCACCAACTGATTATTCATTATTGATGCCACAAAACTCAATAATTGTTGGCATGAATGCATTGCCATCAAATCTGGTTATAATAAATGATCAAACACAATTGGAACTAAGTACTGGCTTATCAGAAATTAACTATATTCTTGGGACTATAAACCCACCAGTAACAAACCCACCAGTAACAAACCCACCAGTAACAAACCCACCAGTAACAAACCCACCAGTAACAAACCCACCAGTAACAAACCCACCAGTAACAAACCCACCAGTAACAAACCCTGAACAGACTATCCCTGATATTTTTACAATATCAATTATTGGCATATCCATTATATCTACTGTAATTGGAGCAATTGTTGTGATTAAAAGAAAACAAACAAAATCATTACCTGTTATACAAAATGAAATCACTGAATCTGAAACAAAGATTAACTTTCATGATCCTGAAACCATTTTTAATTTAAGACCAGAAATGCGTGAGGATGATAAAGAAATTATTAAATTTATTTCTGAAAATGGTGGACAAGTTTTAGAAAGTGATTTAAGAAAAAAATTCCTTCAACCACGAACTACGATGTGGAGAGCAGTTAAGCGACTAGAAAGACAAGGAGTAATTGAAATTGCTAAAAAAGACTTGCAAAATCTTGTTAAAATAAAAAAAGAATTGGAGGAAGAAGAATGAAAACTATAGTGACCTTCGGATTATTCATTTTAGTTGCTAGTATGGTTCTTGGTGGAGCTACAAGTAATATTTATGCCCAAGATGATTTATCAATTCTTGTAAAACTTGCAAAACGTGCACAAGACCAAGTTCAAAGCCAAATTTCTTCTGAATCTTCAGATAAAATAAAAAGATTATTTGAAGAAGGAGCTCAAAATGTTAATTCACTTGAAGAGTCAATTAAAAACAATGATGCTGATTCTGCAAAACAACATTTTCTTACTGCAATGAAGATTTTCACTCAAATTTCTAAACAAACACAGTCTGATGTTTCTGCAAAAGAATCAACATCTGAGGTCGTAGCAAAAACAGCATCAGATTCTGCAAGATCAACTATTAAAGATCCATCAAATGATCTTCAACGATTACAAGTTTATGTAAATAGTCTAAAAGCTATTGCTGAAAAATACAACGCCCAAATTGACTTCTCTGAGCTTGATGAATTATTTAGATTATCTAAACAACAAATCAATGATAATCAATTTGCTTCAGCATTAGATACGCTACAGAAAATTAAAGAAATCGTTGTAGAAATTAATAAAAAAATTAGAGATGAGGCATCAAAACAAGAGTCTCAGCGTGCTAAGGAATATGCCCAAAAATATTTAGAGCAACTAGATAGATTAATTGGAAACGCCAAAAAACAGGGTATATCTGAAGAAATAATCCAAAAATTAGAAAATGCCCGAGAAAACCTCTCGTCAGCAGATAATCCAAATGATATAATCAGAGAAATCAGAGAAATCTTATCAATAAAGAAGCAGTTTGAATTAACAGAAAATGACAGATTAGAATCTAGAGTGTTACAAGTTGAAAAAACCTTATTCCGATTATCTCAAATGAATGGTGTAGATCAGGATGATGTGAATAATGCAAGAGATACACTCCAAAGCATTAAACGCCATTTACATGCTGGAGAATTTGATACTGTCAATGAACTTTTGAAAGATTTGACAAAACAATTACAAGAAATTAAAAATTCTCTCTAATGCTCATCATAAACTTCATATACATTTTCTAAACAGCATTGAACATGGCTTCTAAATCAATCATAGTTGGAGTAGGCATCCCTATGATTGTTGTTGGTGCTTTGATGGCTTGGTTATGGGCTCCATTAGAGGGAATTTATCAAAATCAAGTGGAACTTGTTGGAAGTACTATTGGAATTTTAGGAGTAGTATTTTTCATCTCTGGATTATTTTATACAAAAGAACCTGTGATGCATTAGAAACTCATTGAATAAATAATGAAAAAAATTATGATTATTACTTGAAAGTAAGATTATTTGAGATATTTACATCAGTTGAAGGTGAAGGAATTCTTTTTGGAACAAAGACTCTATTTGTTAGACTTGCGGGATGTCCTTTTACTTGTTTTTATTGTGATACCAAAGAATCTCTTCCACTTAATTCTGGAACAGAATATACAATTGAAGAAGCAAGTCAGCTAATTGACACTAATCTTAAAAACCAAACTTACAAAGTAAATTTTACTGGTGGTGATCCACTAATTCAACACCAAGCAGTAGCATTACTTGCAAAACATATCCAAGATAAAAAAATCCCAACATATCTTGAATCATCATGTTTTGACATTGATAGATTTAATCATGTGTTGCCATTCATTGATATTGTCAAAATTGAATTTAAAACAAAAGACTCTGATTTTGTAGATTCTAAACATTATGAGAAGTTAATTGGTCACACGCTGAATTGTCTTAAATCGTCTATCCAAACAAAAAAAATAACTTATATCAAAATCGTTGTTAGCTCTAAAACCAAGATAGATGAATTTAAAGAACTCATAAATCAAATTTTCAAAATTGTTTCCAAAGATGACATAGACGGATTTATCATTCAACCAACATATGGTATTTCTGAACCATCATTAGAACTATTATTGAATCTGTATGATGTTGTATACCCTCATTATATTGATGTGAAGGTTGTTCCTCAATTACACAAATTTATTGGAGCTCCATAACATTAACACTTGACTAAAATTCCAACTAGGTTCAAATACTAGAAAAATTCTGTGAATACATACATGGACAAAGAACGTGTAAAAAAACTTGTTAGAGAATTAATTATTGAAATCGGTGAGGATCCTACACGTGAGGGTTTACGAGAAACCCCGGATAGAATTGCAAGTATGTACAAAGAAATCTTTGGCGGATATGACTCTGATTCGGAATTATCCGTACAATTTTCTGAAGACTCTGATGTAGTGATTGCACGAGATATTCGATTTTATTCGATGTGCGAACATCATATGTTGCCGTTTTTTGGAAAAATTCACATTGCTTATTCTCCAAATGGTAGGGTTTTTGGAATTTCAAAACTTGTAAGATTAGTAGAAAAATTTTCAAAAAGACTGCAAATTCAAGAGAGATTAACCAAGAATATTGCAGATGAATTATATGCTCAAGGTGTAAAAGGAGTTGTCGTTTTAGCTGACGCAGAACATCTCTGCATGAAAATGCGCGGTGTTAGAAACGATGCAACACTTTCCTCATCAGCATTTAGAGGAATTTATGAAAATAAGGAAGAAAAAGCAGGAATAATGACACTCATTAGAAAACGTGCCTCAGATTCTTTCTAAACATACTGAAAAATTAAATAATCAATATTTTTCATGAACAACATGGGAGCAAATCCATATGTCCATATTCCGAAAGAATCTTGGCCTAGTTGGACATGGTATGCTATTGAATTTGGAATTGTTATAGCAATCTCCATGTTAGTATCTAGAGAAATTACTAACTCTATTGAGAATCTTGCTCCTGATGTGCAAAACTATGTTTTCATGGGAACTGTTGGATTGATCTTCTTAGCTTGGTATATAGGAATAAGAGGATTTATTCTGAAAAAGAAAATTCTTCGAAACAGCTACTAGACTTATTTTAGATATTTTGTTTTGTCAATGATACCGGCTTTCTCAAATGCAATTTTTCTATTATTACAAGATTCACAAATCCCACAATGGTATTTTTTATTTGAATAACAACTCCAAGTTTTAAAAATAGAATCTCCCAATGTGTTCATTCCGGATTTTAGCAAATCACTTTTTGATAATCCTCTACGATAAGGAGACCAAATCTCTATGTTTTTTCGTAGTTTTGATCTAATTCCGTCAATCTCACCCTGGTTAAATGCAGCTTCCAACTTTTTAGCAAAAATAGGCCTACAGTCAGGATAATGTTGGTCTCCAGTATGTGCACCATATACAACTAGTTCTGCATTAAGTGTAAAAGCCCAGGCAGATGCAATTGATAGAAATACGGCATTTCTGATTGGAACTACTATCGAATACTCAAATTTGCTTGGAATTTTCTTTTTTGAACTTGTCAAAACATTAGAATCACCATACAATTCTTTCATAAATTTAATATCGATTATTTTGTGCTGTTTTAACCCGAGTTTTTTCGCAAAAAATTTTGCTACCCTAATTTCATTATTTCCTTTTTGTCCATATGAGAATGTAATTCCATACAACTCGTATTTTGATTTCAAAAATGAAACCGCACAAACTGAATCTACTCCTCCACTGAATACAATAACTGCTTTTTTCATATTACGTCCAAAATTATTTTTTCTTGTTTGCTGCACCTTTACTTGGTTTACAGATTATTGTTTGACATTTTACATTGGCAGATGAAAATCCTTTGGACATTGCCAAACTAATCTTTTTCAAATTGGCAGACTTTTGTGAAAATGCAATAATTGAGGGTCCTGCACCACTAATTGTAACGCCCAGAGCACCTGCTTTTAGGGCATTTTCCTTTACTTTGGCATAACCTGGAATCATGTGTTGTCTTGCCGGCTCAACTATGACATCTTTTATTGAATTTCCTATCAATTCTGGATCTTTTTTCATAAATCCTGCAACAATTGCAGATGCATTTGATATATTCAAAACACTATCTGTTAATTTCACATTCTTTGGAATTACTCCTCTTGATACTTTGGTTTTCTTTTTTGGTACATCAAGTTTTGGAACTGCAACACACATTCTAAGATTAGCTGGAGGTTCTATCCTAATCACATCCAATGGATCAGTCTTAACAATGACAAATCCTCCTAGAACCGAAGCTGCTACATTATCATAATGAACTGTTCCGGCACTGGCTTTTTCGCCATAACCTGCAAATTCTATCAAACTATTCCCATCAAGTTTTAATCCAAACAATTTGTCAAATGCCACTGCCGTTGCAGCTGCTGATGCAGCACTACTACCCATCCCGAATCCTGCGGGAACTCCTTTTTTTATTTTAATTTCAATTCCACTTTTAATTTTGAACTTTTTTATCATATTTTTTACCACTAGTCCTGCAGTATTATTTTCAGGATTTGTGGGGATATTATCCTCAGTAACTATTGTAATCCCGTTTTTGGTTTTTGTTAGTGTTACTTCATCATAAAATGCATCCATTGCCAATCCAAATACGTCAAATCCTGGGCCCAAATTTGCAGTAGATGACGGTGCTTTGACAGAAATTGATTTCATTAATCTTCTACCTCCTCACCCAAATTAAGAATTCTGCTCAAAGCACCTTGAAGGTTTACTAGCCCATCTCCCGTTACATTGGAAATTGGAATCAATCCCTGTGCAAATCCTCCTAGATTCAAGCCTCGTAAAATGCTTGTTGTCAATGAATAAGTGTCTCCATCTGCTTCTTTAGAGATTGCATTCTCTAAAGTACTCAAATTTGTCGACCATTGCAATATTTCCTTTAACTTGTCCTCAATGAGATCTGTTTTAGTTACTACATTGATTGTAGGCAGATTCAAACGTAATCTAATTGAAGTTGCAAGAAGTGCAATTGAGACAAAATTAACTGGAGTAGTAATTAAAGCACCATCAAATAGAAAAATATTTGTTTTTTCATCTGATGAAATATTCTCCACAAAAAACCGTCCACTAGAACGATATGCAAATAATTCAATTTGACCTGGTGTATCAACAATAAGATAATCTGGATTTATTCTGTTTACTTCATTTTGAATGTCATCAATTTTTGCAGCAATCAAATCATTTGCCATTATCATTGCACCATTTGGGCCAAGATCATATTGATGCATTATGGATACGATATCTACGTAATCCCTAACATCAACATCACAAGTATAGGGCATGTTCTCTACTCCTGGATCCAAATTTAAAACAGCTACAAAAGCTCCATTTTTTGTGTAATAATCATATAGTTTTGATGTGAGTAATGATTTTCCAGAACCAGCCGTACCCGAAATAAAAATAGTTTTCAAACCTAACTGATTCTTTATTTGCTCATATTTCAAACTAGCTTGATTGCTAGTTTCTCATAAATTCCAAACTTGCATTAAAAAATTTTAAAAAAATCTGACCTTCCTTGAATCCCTTTTTTTGATTAAAAGGATAACTTGAAAAAATTATCTAAGATTTAATGCTAAACTATGAAAAAGAAATTTTCTTAGTTTTGAATGGTGGACTAGTTATTTGTAGAATTTCCAAATTAAGAAAAAACATGAATTAAATCAATTTTTTGTGCCTGATTTTAGATGTGCATTTTTTGATGACTGGAAATTTACTCAACTTTCATATTTGATTCCTCAAAAAAATCATCAGATGAACTGGAGAATTGTTGCCATTCCTGTTACCTTAATCCCTATTTTCATCATTGCCATTCAATTTGATATTCAATTAGATGATGTTTTGGCAATTGGAATATTTCCTTTTGTTGGTGCAATTATTGTAATGATGATCAAACTAGGTTTGCAGGGAATTAAGTTTGCATATATCACAAGAAAATACCTTGGAAACTTTGACTCTTTTTTTAAATTGACAGGCGTTAGAGTTGGAAGCGAATTTATCAAATTTACGACTCCTATGTTTGTTGGAGCAGAATTTGTTGTAATCTATTATTTGCATAAAAAAGGAGTCAATCCTGCAAAAGCTGCATGGATTGCCATAATGGATATCGTGACTGAAGTATTTGCAGCAGGTTTGTTATCTATCATGGCAGGAATCATTGCATTACTAAATGGCGCATATGTTGTTGCAGCTGTCATTTTAGTTACCAGTATTGTTATTACCTCTTTGTGGATGGTGATGTTTTTCCTTTCTTCTAAACATACGTTCCAGGTACCAAAAGTGTTATCAAACATTGTAAAAAGATTTGGCAAAGAGAAAGGAGTTAAGGCAATTGACAAAACAAACATCTGGATGGAAGAAGTATGCACCATGAGCAGAGAGAATCTAAAGACTCCCCAATCCAAAAAAATCTTTACAGTGTCCTTTTTGCTTTCACTTGCATCTTGGTCATTTTATGGAATCTCATTCATGATCATTGCAATGGGAACTGGTTATGTCATTAGTGCATTTGATTCTGTTATGGCAGTAATGGGTGCAAATGCAATCGGAAATTTGCCGATCACTATAGGTGGTTCTGGTTTGGCTGAGTTTGGGATTATTGCATACCTAAACAATTTGGATCCGTTTGCGTTTGAAATCTCTGAGGGAATTGAAGGCTGGAATGCCGTTATTGGATGGAGAATTGCAACGTACTATGTGCCAATTGTGATTACCTGGCTGCTTTTGGTGAAATTGGCCTTGAGTAAAATATCAAAATAGCACTCACATAGAAACTGTATGTTGGTTTGATCAACTGATATTAGGTTATTGTCAAAATCAACAAGCAACTCTTTTATTTGACATAATCATTTTTCATTTTTAATATCGACATATGTTATGAAGTTTTATTAGTTTGAATTTTAATTTGAAAATCTGCCATGACAAATGAAAATATTAGAAGAATAATGCTAAATGCATATTTTGAAACAGAACAACAATTTATAGAAATTACTAGACTTATTCCATTGGATAATAGTCCTGACACATACTCTCCACGACTTTATGACATTTTACAATCTTTGTGTGGTCAAGTTGAAAATCTAATGAGAATACTGTGTGAGAAATTAAATTTAGAATATGAAAACAAAAATTTTCCTTCTTATTACAAGACACTAAATCAAACTGGAGTATTAGAATTTCAAATAATTGATTTACTAAATGGTTCAAAAGCATACATACCTTTTGGAATTGATAAAGGAAAAGATACTCCAAACTGGTGGAAAGGATACAATGACACTAAACATGACTTACCAAATGGATACAAACAAGGTAACTTGAATAACACAACATTTGCGTTGACTGCAGTATATGCTCTGAATTGTTTATTTGCATATGCAGAAATATTAGGAAAAGATATTTTGAATAAAGAAAAATGGATTCATGTTACTGGTATTGGATTGAATACACGAGGACTAAATATTACAACATCTGAAAGTATTGGAGATATGAGACCAAGATCTGAAATTCTCTTTCCAGTTTCTTATTTTAAAGGAACAGGCGCTGAAATTTGAGCCTAAATTCTTGTTTATATGGTAAAAAACTACTATAGAAACCACTTTATCTTAAAACAAATTTTTTTGAAACGTGAGCTTCAAAAACAAACTAGTTCTAATTACTGGCGCATCATCTGGAATTGGTAGAGAAACTGCAATAGAGTTTGCCAAACTAGGTGCTAATCTAATTTTAGTTGCAAGAAGAAAAGACAAACTCAAGCAAACTGAAGATGAATTAAAAAAATACAATGTATCCATTTCAGCTTGTCAGTGCGATGTTTCAAAAAAGGATCAAGTAAAAGAAATGTCAGAAACAGTCTTGGAAAAATTTTCATCTGTTGATATTCTTGTAAATAATGCTGGATTTGCAATATATGGCTCTGTTTCTGACCTTTCCATTAGTGACATAGAGTCTCAGATGGAAACAAATTATTTTGGTATGGTTTACTGCATCAAAAATTTTCTTCCATCAATGCTAAAGAAAAAATCTGGTCATATAGTAAATGTCGCATCTGTTGCAGCAAGTTTTGGTCTGCCTGGAATCGCCTCATATTGTGCATCTAAATTTGCAATGATGGGATTTTCAGAAGGTCTCAAGCATGAGCTAAAAGATACTGGGATAGGAATTACCGTTGTAAGCCCAATAATGGTCAGGACTAACTTTTTTGATCATCCCTCATTTGAAAAAATGCCAAAATATTCTCCCACATCACTTGATCCTAAAACTGTCGCAAAAACAATTCTCAAAGCTGCAAATTCCTCAAGATTAGAAATTGTCGTTCCCTCAGTTATACGCGGGGCAATATGGATGAAAAGTACATTTCCTTTCTTTATCAATCCAATTTTGGGAAAATCATTCAAAAAACAACTGGACTCTACAAAACAGAACTGAGTTTATTCTTCTAGGTCATCATTTGCAGCTTCACTTGAGCCTACATCTAGCAATTCCAATGATTTTAACTCAAATTGATAGATTGCATTCATCTCTATCTCTTTTTCTTTTTCTAGGTATTCTGAAACTTTTTTGCTTAATGGAGCCTTGTGCTGGTCAAAGGTAAATTCATACACCACTCCTTTCTCCAAATCCTCCATCTTGACCTTCTTAGACAAGTCCATTGTAACTATATGTCTACCATCCTCCACTGGATCGTACAACTGTGCATCTATTTTGTTATCTTCACTGTACATTTCTAAAACATATCCTGTTTTTTTCATCTTTTGGGGTTTCTCAAACTTTGCGTTTTGGATTTCATCTGTAACCCAATCAGGAATTTCATCTTCTTTCTTTTTTACCATACTAAACCCACTCTAGCTTTCAGCTTTTTCTTTTTTACTTTTTGACCACCATTCTAGATAGTCATCATGTTTGTCATCACGTGTTCTCTCTCTTTGATTTAGCTTGAATCTGATATCTGAAATCTCTTCTCTGGTTGCATATAGACCACAGCGTTTACAAATGAAATGTCTTCTGTTTTTTTCATCCATCTTCATTGGAATGTCGATTTCATCAAATAATTTGAATAATGCATCCCTGCTCCTTTCTTCCTCTGGAACATCTTCCTCATACTTTGCTTCTATCTTCTTTTTCTCTCTTGATGTACATTCTGGACAGTTAGGCACTGTTGGTTTTGCTTAATTTTTTCCATAAAAGCGTTCCCACATTCTTTACAGATCGATACACATCTGGCACGCGGATTTTTTCATCATCCCTTTCGGTCCGTTCGCCCATCGAAATCCCGCGTACCAGATGAGTAAAATTCTTAAAAATAATCTATTATCTCTTTTCTTCTAATATTTGAGCAGCGATCTTTGCTGAATTTTCTGCTCCATTTGGAACAAAATTTTTTGAAAATTCATTCAATTTTTCCTCAAATTCTTCATAATTTTTCTTAATTTTTGATATTGCATTGATTACTTGGTTAGTTTTTGTAGCAAGTATTCCTAGATTCTTGTTTTGTGCCCACAAGATGTTGTTTGTGTGTTCATCATAAATGGGAATTCCAATAATTGGCTTTGATTTTCCACCCATTATCTCGCCCATTACAGTATGCGAGCCATTGACAACTGCATATTTACAAGTATTTAGGATCGTATCTTTTTCTTGCTCTGAAAGAAAACCGATATCGATTTGTATCCAATCTATTTTTTTATCCAATGCTTCTGAGATTGAATATTTTTTGCCATTTTTTCCTGTAACAGAATCTATGCTTGGTTCATTTCTTGCATATGAAATAATTCTTTTTTCATTTTTCATATCATCATGATGAAACACTTTTTCATATCTCTGGCCGGTTCCGTCATTTGTAGACCTGTTTCCCGTTCTCATCCAATATCCAAATTCATTATTTTCCACTAATTTTTCAAGGTCTGTTTTATTCTCATTTCTAATTTGTTTACTAGTGAAATGACCGACATAGATGACTTTCTCTTTTACTTCATTTATAAAATTTAGATTGTATTCACACATTGTATAGGGAGGTGGAGAATCTGCAACAAGAATTTTTGTTGCCTTTGCAATTTGTTTTGCTATAAAAATTAATGATGGATAAAGATAGGCCCTTGAATTGTATAATTTTGGTCTAAATTGATTAGTTACAAATAAACTTGGAATGTTTCGATTTTTTGCTAAAATGTTGGAACCCATATCCCCATCATTAATCACCAAATCAAATTTTTCTCTATTGTAGAGTTTTCTTTCCTCTCTCAAATAATTTGCAATTTGTGTTACTAGTGGTGGATTTTTTGAAACTGGCAATAACAAATTCATCAAAGACATTATAACACTGGGACCAAATTTTCCATCAATTGGAGTAGGCATCAGTATCTCATGAATTCTCTCTTTTTGGTCTGGGAATTTTTTCAATAATTTTTCATAAACATGTTCCTTGCTTGAAAAATGGATTTCGAGTTTTTCTTTTATCTGATCCCCCAATACATCATTTAACCTCATCATTCTAGAATAATGACCACCTCCCCATGGGTAGATGAATTCTCCTATTTTGAGCACAATATGGAACCAATTATGCCCGCTTAAATTCTCAGTGATCTTCTTAAAATGAATCTAAAATGTCGTGAACGTTGTTCGGCCCTACCTTAACTGAAATCCTTTTCTTTGTTTTAAGAGCATTCTCTACTTCTTTCTTTGCATAAATTGGAACTTCATTAGAATTGATAGAGATTATGTTTTCTAGTTTTTTGAGATTCCTTTCTAGTCCAATCTCTTTTGCATCCTCAAATAAATTCGAATCTACTCCAGCAAGCGGCATTATTGGAGTTTTCTTTTTTCCAAATACGCGCATTAATGAATTATCAATAAAGTCTGAAGAAAATATCAACGACGATAGTGACATTGATACACGATTATTTGAATACTGTAACATTATCTCTAAAACTGAATTTACATAGATCAGATAATTTTTCATTCCAGTAGGTCTGATTTTTATCTCAAAGAACTCTAGTTCCACAATGTCTTGTGCAAGTCTTGGTAGAATTTGACTTGTGATTTTAGCTAGATTCATCAAGTCTGATTTTTGTCTATAACAGACAATTATCTTTACATCATTTCCCTGTTTGATTGTTTCAAAACACGAAACAGCAGACAATTCATCATATATTGCACAAATTGTTTTTTGCTTTTGCGATTCATATGGTATGCCACCATTGCCTTTGTCTGAGAAAATACAGACATATGCATTGTTTTTTGTCAAATACGAATACAATAACTTATCATAGTTCTCGTCTGTTCCAGGATGAGCACCAAGATTTTGCTTCTTCTCAATAATGTTTGATGTTGCAGAAATTTCAACGTCTTTGGGAAGAAATCCTTTTGATGCCCCTTCAACTCTTACTAGAAATCTTTCTCCTTTTAAAAGTAGATTTCCGCCTGTAGATGTAATCTCCGAAACAATATTTTGAAAATCATTTTTTATCTTTCTTGCAATTGCTATTTTTTCAATTCCAAACAATAAATTGATAGCAGATGATGCAAATACAGGATCATTTGCATCAACTAAAATAATATCATTATCACGCTTAACTGATTTGAATTGCTGATTTTTTATCTTTAGAATTTTTTTAATGTTTGTGATTAGTAGTGGAATTTTATTTCTTGAAAAAATATTTGGAAAAACTACCACATATGATATTTCATTCATATTTTCTAAATTGAAATCTACTTGTTTATAATTTAGGATAATTTCGGGTAATCAATATAAAACAAATACTTTATGGGAAAACGTGGTACAGTTTACACAAGAACAAGTAGATGATTTAAACTCAAAAATTAATACAACAGAGAAAGCACTTCAGTGGGTTTCTGATAATCTTCATCCCAAGGTTGCAAAAGCTTCTAGCTTTGGTGCAGAAGATGCCGTAGTAATGGATATCATGTTAAAAATTAATCCAAAATTTCGATTCTTCACATTAGATACTGGAAGACTACCACAAGAAACCTATGACATTATAGATGTTGTAAGCAAAAGATACAACATTTCAATTGAAGTTCTCTTTCCTGATACAAAAGAAGTAGAAGACATGGTTAGGGAAAAAGGAATGAATCTATTCTATGATAGTATAGAGAATAGGAAACTGTGCTGTGATATTCGTAAAGTTCACCCAATGAACAAAATGCTAAAAACTTTGGACGGTTGGATTACAGGATTGAGACGAGAGCAGACCAAAATTCGAGAAAACGTAACAATGTTTCAACTAGATCATGTACATGGAGGAATTCTAAAAATTAATCCAATAATTGATTGGACATGGGATCAAATTCAAGAGTATATCAAAAAGAATAACCTGCCATACAATAGTCTTCTTGACAAAGGCTATCCTAGTATTGGTTGTGAACCTTGTACCAGAGCAATAAAACCTGGCGAAGATATTCGTGCAGGAAGATGGTGGTGGGAACAGGGAGGAAATAAAGAGTGTGGCCTTCATATAGGCCCTGAATAATGGAATTAGCATGTCAGTAAACAACTCAATTAAACCACATGGAGGAATTCTAGTAAACAGAATCGCCAAGATTGATCCAACTGGATTATTCTCAATTACAATTACAGAAGATCTTGCAAATGACGTTGAAAATATTGCGGACGGAATATTTAGTCCACTTGAGGGATTTTTAGGGAAAGAAGACTTTGAAAGTGTTGTTTCACGAGGAAGACTAACGAATGATTTGGCTTGGACAATTCCAATAGTCCTTGATGTTGATGAACAAACTGCTTCTAAAATGAAGGAATCAAAAGACGTATTGTTAAAAAATCCAGATGGAGTTGGAGTTGCAGTTTTGCATGTTGATGAAACCTATTCCTTTGATAAAGAAAAAACTGTTCAAGGAGTATATGGTACAAATGATAATTCTCATCCAGGTGTTGCAAAGACAATGTCAATGCAGGATTATCTGGTGGGAGGAAAGATTGACTATATTCAGAGACCTAGTGATACTGAGATTAGAAAAAACAGGCTAACCCCAAATCAGACACGAGAAGCATTTGTTAAAGCAGGATGGAAAACAATTTGTGCATTTCAAACCAGAAATCCTCCACATGTTGCCCATGAGATGCTACAAAAGACATCGATTACTACACGAGATGGAGTTTTTGTCAATCCAATTATTGGCAAGAAAAAGTCAGGCGACTTTGTTGATGAAGTTATTGTAAAGTGCTATGAAACCATGATAAAATTATACTATCCAGAAAACAGGTGCATGCTTGGAACCTTACATACTGAAATGAAATATGCTGGTCCAAAAGAAGCAATTCATCACGCAATTATGAGACAAAATTATGGATGCACACATATCATTATTGGACGAGACCATGCAGGTGTTGGGACTTTTTACGATCCTTTTGCTGCACAAAAAATCTTTGATGACTATCCAGAATTAGAAATTGCTCCAGTGTTTTTCCCACCGTTCTTCTATTGTAAGAAATGTCTTACATATACAACTCCTAAAGCATGTCCACATGGTGATGATGACAAAGAGCAAATAAGTGGAACAAAATTAAGAGAGATGATTCAAAATGGTCAAGCACCTTCTGAGTTTATTTTAAGACCCGAAGTAGCCAAAGTAATTTTAGATCATCCTAAACCATTTGTTGATTAGATTTTTATTCAATCAAATTTGTTCTAGCTTGTGAAATATATTTTTCTGATATTGTTTTTAGGATTTTTTATCTCTCCTGCATTTGCTCAAGATTTGACAAATCCATCATTACTTCTTGATACAATAGAGATTCCTGCAGATGAATTCAATCGAATTTTGCGAGATGCGCCAGTAGTAATGCTTGATGATGTTCATGCTGTCAGCTGGCAAGTAACAATTGATAATAATCTACTATATGCAAATCCAAATGGAAATGCTGTTCTTCGAATTTATGATAATGAGACTCATGATGAATTTATTGAAGTTGGTATGGGAGCTCAACCTGACAACAAGTTTTGGGTGGCAGTTCAAACTCCTAAGGAAGGATACATTGTAGTCCATAAAGATCTAGATAGAGGTTGGTATCCACAAGCCAAATCTATCGTATCATATACTGATAGAGCAGGACTTACAGTAAACAATGGGGCAAGAATTGTAGTTACCAATTTGGATATTGGTACATTTGCAATTGATTCGTATTCAGTATATGGCATGGAAGGCTCATCTGATCCTCCTGCGGTTAATTCTGGTAGTATGATTATAGAATTTCTTTCTGGTGATCCTGCAAAGAATGCATTTGCTTTATTTCCATTTTACGTAGCGGCCGGTGTTGGAATCATAGTTGGAGTGTTATTTCTGACTAAGAAGCGTTCTTAGTTTTGTAATATTTGCAACTTTTCTTAATCTTACAGACATCACACATTGGAGAAATAGGTTTACAAATATTCTGACCATACATCACAAATGTATCATTAATATCAATCCAGTATTTTTTTTGAATTTTTTTCATTAATTCTTGTTCGGTCTCTTCAGGATTTTTGGTATCTACTAATCCTAGTCTGTTTGAGATTCTATGAACATGAATATCTACTGGGATTGCAGGCTTTTCAAATGCATATACTAGTACACAATTAGCAGTTTTTCTTCCAACTCCTGGTAGCTGTACCAAGGTATCCAAGTCATCTGGAACTACTCCTTTGTATCTTTTATCAATAATCTTTGCAACCTCGATTATTCTTTTTGATTTTACATGATAGAATCCAATTGATTTTATAATTTTCTCTACGTCTTTTATTTTTGCTTTTGCAAGTTCCTTTGGATTTTTATATTTTGAGAATAGTGCTTTTACTGCCTTTGTTGTAGCTTCATCTTTAGTTCTAGCAGAAAGTATTGTTCCAACTAGAATACTAAAAGGTCCGGTTTCGGCATCATGAAGGTCTTGTAATGCTGTGATTCTCGGTGGTTTTACGGAATTCATTGTATCAGTCATTCCACGAAGAATTTTTTCCATTTTCAACAAAAATTTACGTACAAGTATTATAACTGTAATAACAAATATTTTCATTGGAACTGACTAGGGATGAAGAATCTGCACTAAAAGGCGAACATGGAGAAATTATGCAGATTGCATATAGAATTTTGGTTGCAACAGGCGAGGCAACTGATGCTGAGAAATTAATCCCAATTGAATGGGCTCATCTCTCTGGCGTAAATTATAATACAATTGGTGATGCCGGAGAAGAATTTCTCTCTAGTATTAGCAAAGATGCAAGAGTTTCAGTAAAAACAACTCTTAATCCAATGGGGTTTGATATTGATAATGTTGCAAACTATGGATTGGATAAAGATTTTATCTCAAAACAACTGTCCATTAGAAACTCGTATGAAACAATGGGCGTAGTTCCTTCATTTTCATGCATTCCTTACGAAATTTTTGATATTCCAAAGGATGGAACACAAGTCGCATTTGCTGAATCCAATGCAGCGATCCATGCAAACTCTTATGATAATTTAAAAACGAACAAAGAGAGTGCATTTAGTGCACTTGCAAGTGCTATTGTTGGAAAAAGCTCTTACTCTTCGATAAGAAAAGATGATACTCCAAACATTACAATCAACATGAAAGTAAAAAATCCAAATGAATTGACGTATGGGATGCTTGGATTTTTTGCAGGAAAAGTTGGCGATACGTCTGTAAATATATCTGGTCTTGCAGAGATGGATAAAAGACAATGCAAAGCAATGTGTGGTGGAATGGGAACATCAGGAACCTGTGCTAAATTTATTTTTGGTGAAGGTGATTCTGACTGTGAAAAAATTGATTTTGATGAAAAAGAGATGCAAAATGTTCATGACGAGCTAAATACTACAGAAAAAGGTGATATTATTACACTTGGCAGCCCTCAATTGGGTTTAGATGAGATATCTGATCTTACAAGTATGCTAAAGGGAAGATCTTTTCAAAAAAGATGTATGGTTTTTTGTCCTAGAACTGTAAAGGAGCAAGCAAAAAAAATTGGATATACAACACAACTTGAACGTGCTGGATGTGAAATTCTTGCTGATTGCTGTACATGTTTAACTCCTTTGATAAACAAGGAAAATGTTGATGCAGTCACTACAAATAGTATCAAGGGTGCATTTTATCTTAAAAATTCTAACGGTGTAGATGTGAATCTAAAATCCTTATCTCAAATAATTCAAGATGAGACAAGATGAATAAAATTCTAGTTGCCGGAAAAGTTCAAGGAATTGTTTTAAAATCTGAAAATCCAATTAACTTTCTAGGAACCGTTGATAAAAAAACAGGAATTATCAGCGACAACAATCATGATTTATTTGGAAAATCGATCAAAGATGTAATTCTTGTCTTTCCATCCGGAGTAGGTAGCAGCGTTGGTGCCTATACAATTTATTCGATAAAATCAAACAACGCTGCACCTCTTGCAATGATTTGCCAAAAAGCAGATCTTACGGTTGCTACAGGTTGTGCATTAGCAAATATTCCATTAATTACAATTACAGATGAACAATTCAAATCTTTAAAAACTGGAATGAACCTGTCTCTTGACACTGATACTTCTAATCTAATTCAGTATCAGTAAACTTTTTAATTTCTAAATCGCCAATACTAATTTCTTTAATCTGACTTTTACCAGATGGTAAGACACGGACAAATTCATCAAGATTAATTTTTCTTGTAATATCTTCATATATCTTTAAAAATTCTATTCGAATTTTTTTTGCAGCATCAACCAATTCTAATCCATGTGGTTCAATTAATGCATAACAAATAGAATTTTTTTTGATTGGCTCTGGTGGACCACATGTTAAGACATAATCTTCATCTTGTGGTATGATTCCAACTGCAAGTCTGAGCGTATCTGATTTAATGAAATTTCTTTGTCCCTCAATTGTAAAGGAACCTTTTGGTAAAAATTCTCCACTTGGGGCAGATTTTTTTACTTGTTCTGGATTTACCCAAAAAGCGCTAACTCCATACATCCCTTCTTTCCATGCGCGACTAAAACAAACAGTTGCATGCGCAACTTCATTCATACTTCTATCAGTTGCATTTTGTGCTTCTTTAAGAATAAAAAACGGTGAACCAAAAATGTCTCCATGAAATATTTTATCATTTTTTACTAAATGCTTTCTAACTACAGCAGAATTTGATGCAGCATCTCTTCCACCAATTGTAAGCAAGCCATCAGATGTAAAGAACCATCTATATCTCTCATACCAATTTTTCTTTCTAATTTCTGAAATCATACTAATATCTTTTTCTGACTCTGTTTTGTTTTGTAATTTTTCTAGCTTTTTCACTGTCTTTTCTTTGATTTCTTGAATTGAATTAATTGCACCTGATTGCTTTTTGGCTTCATTAAATAATACAGATGCAATTGATTGAAGCGGAGCTTTTGTATTGATCTTTATTTTTTCTTCCTGAATCACAATTAATGGAACTCCTTTTTCCATGATTAATTTTGCATTATGTTTTGCTAAAATTTCCTGTGCAGTACTATCTTCTATTGATATAATTCCATATGAAACCATTTCATAAAGAGAATTTGCTACATTTGTAATATTTTTTGATCTTTCTTTTACTATTTCAATTGCTTTTTCCTGTTCAGAAATCTGAGTTTGTAGCTCTTTGATTTTCTTATCAGAGCCACCTGATTGAATTGTTTTTCCTTTTTCAACTATCTTTTCAGTAAAAACAGTATCCAATCCTTCAATGAAGCTATTAGCTTTTGTGACTTCACCTTCTAATTTTCCTAATTTTATCGGAAGAACTTCAACTTTTTCATTTCTGACAATTACTGTTTCATGATTTCCTGATACTATGTCTGAAACAATCTTTTTTGTAGTGTCAAAAATTCTCTTTATCTCTTCTAATGTTAATAGATTACCTATTTTTTTCCCATCTACATTTGCAATTTCAAATACTCCTTCAACATATTTTTTTGGTAAGCCCAAAGTTCGACCAAACCATTTTGCAGAAACTAAATCAGTTGTTTTGAGATCTTCAAAATCTGATTCTGATATATTAAAAATATCTAATCCTCCTAATGGTGGTTGAACATATTCCAATCCCACACTGAGCTTTCTGTGTCTGACTTCTATTGAATGCTGTAATGCAAGAATTTTCATATCATTATTACAGAGTACAATATTTCCATCTCCAAAAAACTCTCCCACTAAAACAAACTCTTTTCCAAATCCTTCAAATGTAAAATATGCAATTCTTTCTGCACCAATTTGTTCTATTTTTTTTAGTTTTAACCGAAGTAGATCACTTCGTAATCTTTTGAGCAATCTGTTAGGTTCTATCTGATCAATTTTTACCTTAGTCAGCCAAACTCCTGATGTTGAAATCATCATGAATAGATCACTTTTCTCAGTATGGTGAAGCTTGAAGAGAATGCTATCTTTTGTAATACCGTAAATATTGCTGACATAGTAGTCTTGAACTTGCTCTGAAATTTGGTTTACCAAATATCGTAGTTCTATTCCAGATAATGTCATGACTATGATATTTTATATCTAAAATTATACCCTTGCTATGATATGCTTAATCATTGACCAAAGATATTAAACATGGTTTGCTTGAGTCACGCTAGAAATTTACGTTGGCAAAATTCAAAAAGAAAAAATCTGAACCTACTTCTGGACCTGACGATTCAAAAAAAGAGCCAGTACAAGAAAATCCTGTTGATATTCCTGAAACAGAAAAATCCAAGCCTATTCCTGAGACTCCATCAAGTGATCCTCCCGTTAGTGTGGCTGAGAAAAATGAAAAAGATAGAAAACTGAATAAATTATTTTGGATGCGTGTTGCATTGGCGATAATAGCCGGTACTGCTGCAACTTTTATCTTTGAAGATATCGAAGGCGAAGACAGAAGATGGGCATCAATTGCATTTATGATAATCGTATTTTTTGGAACAATTATAGTTGCAAAAGGAATGAAAATGCAACTATCATCTTCAGATAGAAAGAAGATAGTTACACAAGCTATTGGTAGCTATGTCTTTTTGTACTTGTTTACTTGGATTGTAACTTATACTCTGGTTCATGCAGGAAGTGTTTCAAGTGGAATTAATATCTGAAAACAAATAACGATTGCATATGTGGAATTACAAAACACCTGGAATTCCTGATGAGCATTTTGATAGAACAGAAAATGTTCCAATCACAAAAGAAGAAGTTAGAACTATTCAAATTAGCAAAGCTCGATTAAAACCAGGTCAAACTGTATACGATATTGGTTGTGGTAGTGGTTCCATTTCTATTGAAGCTGGATTACAAATTGAATCATCAGGAAAAGTATTTGCAGTTGATCATGATGAAAATGCAATAGATTTAACAAAAAAAAATGTGAACAAATTTGGCCTTCCAAATATTTCAGTAATTTTTGGAGATGCAAAAGAAAAGATACAAGATCTTGAAGAAGCCGACGTCATATTTATTGGAGGAACAGGTGGTGATACCAGAGATATTGTAGAATTATCGGAGAACAAACTAAAGTCAGGTGGTAGAATCGTTATTGGAATAATCTTAATTGAGACTCTTTATTCAGTTTTGCAAATTCTAGACAAATTACAGTTTAAATCTATAGACATTACTCAGGTAACGATATCTAAAAGTAGAAAAACTAGTACCGGAACTATGATGCTTGCTAGAAATCCTGTAACTATTATTTCTGCTACTAGAATCTAATCTAGATTTTTAATTGGGAACAAAATCATATTTCTCATGCCTGGATTAATTGGAATTGGTGTTGGTCCAGGAGATCCAGAGTTACTTACAGTCAAGGCAGTAAATGCTATACATAATGCAGATATTATCATGTGTCCAGCTTCCAAAGAAGACCGACCTAGCATCGCATTGTCAGTAGTTTCTTCCTTAATTGATAAATCAAAAAATCAAGAAATTGTAAAACTAATCTTTCCAATGACTAAAGACAAAAACATTCTAGAAGAAACATGGAAAAAAAATGCAAAGATAATGGCAGAAACTGTCTTGTCTGGAAAAAACGTTGTGTATCTAACAGTTGGTGATCCTTATTTGTATAGTACATGGATATACATGCACAAAGATCTTAAAGAAAACTATCCGGATATGGAAATTAGTGTTATTCCTGGAATTGTTTCCATGTTTACATTTGCATCAAAGGTTGGTGTCAGTATTGCAGAAGGTGCAGAAAAAGTTGCAATTATTCCATCATGCTATGATCTATCTAGTGTAAAAGAGATAGCAAAAAATTCTGAGACTATGGTTTTTCTAAAAGATGGAAGATACTTTGATCAAGTGATTCAAGTTCTAAAAGAATCTGGATTTCCTAATGATTCAATATTTGCAATAGGGCAAGATCTTGGAACAGATCATGAAATTATTCGAAAACTTACTTTGGGTGAAGTAAACGATGATACATTAACTACAAAATATTTTTCAATACTGGTGGTAAAACGTGTCTGATGTATTCTTTGTTGGATGCGGTCCTGGAGATCCTGATTTAATTACAGTCAAAGCTAAGAAAATAATTCAAAATGCAGATGTAGTGGTTTATTCCGGATCTTTAATTCCAGAACCAGTTTTAAAATTTTGTAAAAAAGGGAAACTTTATGATGCAGCAAAATTGGTTAGAGAAGAAATTTTTGAATTATTATACAAAAATGCAAAAAAAGGCAAACTTGTTGTGAGATTACATGATGGTGATCCTTCAATTTATGGTGCAATCAAAGAACAAATTGATAATCTTGAAAAAAAAGGAATCAAATCTGTTGTTGTGCCAGGAGTGACAGCATTTTTAGCCTCAGCTGCTGCCCTTGGAACTCAGCTAACTCTTCCTGGTGTTACTCAAACAATTATAGTTACAAGAGCAGAATCTAGAACCAAAGTTCCTAAACGTGAAAAAATATCTGAACTTGCAAAACATAAAGCTACATTGATCTTTTATCTTAGCGTACACCTACTTTCTAAATTAGTAAAAGAAGCAATAGCAGGTGGATACAAAAAAACAACACCTGCTGCAGTTGTATACCGTGCTAGTTGGAAAGATCAAAAAATAATTAAAGGAACCCTTGAAAATATTGCAAGTAAAATTAAAGAAGAAAAAATTACCAGAACAGCAATTGTAATTATTAGTGATGTAATTGATCCTAAAACATACGAATACTCTAAACTATATGACAAAAAATTTAGTCATGGTTATAGAAAGGCTAAAGTTAACTAGATAAGAAATTTACTTTATTTTTAATACCAATATTTCTCAATTTGTCTTGAAATTTTTCGGTATCTCCTGACGTAAATATTTTCAATGTATTTCTTTTTGGTTGTTTATTTATAATTTTTAAAGAAATTTTTTTTGCAATCATATTTCCCGGATCTAGAAATTTAACATATGGGTATTCTTTTTCTAATAGTGATTTCAAAAATGGTAAATGAGTACTAGATAATGTTATTACATCAATATTATTTTGAGATATTTTTTGATCTAAAATTTTTTTAATAATTTTTATGCAGAATTGTTTATCTGTAATAAATTTTCCACATTCAACTAATTCAACAAGATCAGACGCATTTATCTTAATGATTTTGAAAAATTTCGGAAAATTATTTTTTTTGATATGTTGATTCAAACCTCTACTGTTAATTGCACTTTCTGTTGCCAGTATTGCAATATGTTTTGTTTTGGATATCTTTTTAGCATAATCTAACGGCGGTTTTACATCAACTATTTTTTTTGTTGCTAAATTAAGCATCAAGCTGGGTGTATTAGATGCAACAACTATAAACGATGGTGAAAATTGTTTCTGCAATATACTGATATTTTTTTCCATAATTTTCTTCAATTGAGCATGTGATTTTATTCCATAAGGATAATTTTGACTATCTGCAAAATAGATGATTTCAGCTTTGAATATTTTTTGCATTGCACGAATAATAGACAATGAGCCTAGACCAGAATCAAAAACTGCAATTCTTATCACGATTAATCCTAAAAGATCTTGAATAATATTTGTTAACTTTATTTACTCTAATGTTGATCTAAATCCACACCGTCA
>JAOUNB010000043.1 GCA_029881195.1 Candidatus Nitrosopumilus sp. | reverse complement strand
AAGCAGTATATCTTCTGCCTTTCTGACGTCATCGATTCCAATCTGCGCAAACTCCCTTGGAGTCATGTCTGTTCTCTCGCAGTAGACTCCAAGCCTTCGCAGCCTGACATCAGCTGTCATGGTGCTGCCACGAGCAATGTTTTGGTACCATCTCCTGACATCAGGATCTGCAAGCAGCCTTTTGTGCCTGCTCTTTGTGGGCCTGTCATGGGTGAATCGTACTATCTGCAACTTTTCCTCCTGCCAAACAGTGACGGTTTGCATAAAAGGGACAAGGGTCCATTACTTGGAAAAGGTGGACCGGATGGGATTTGAACCCACGACCTTTGCGGGAAATCATTTCCTTACGCAGTGTGAGTGCGTCATCCAAACCAAACTAGACGACCGGTCCAAAGATTCTACTAAAAGACAAGCTTTTTTGTCTTTAGGTTATGTGATTATATTGTTATTACCTTGAGTTTTTCTACTAATTCTAAAAATATTATACATGTCTCTGCAAGAGTTTGATGCATTAATAGATAGAATGAAATTGGCATATGAGTATGCTGAAAATTTGGGACAATATGTAGAGGCAGCCAAAGTTCTTTACCAGATGAATGATCAATTACCTGATGATCTTCAACTGATCCTAGAAGATTTAGAAAGTCCAGAATCTGCAAAATCTTTTATCATAAAACACAATAATGAATTAAAATCTGTAATTGTAACTTATAGACAAAGATTGATGAATTTTTAATTCTATTTCTTTACGCCTAGGTTTCTATTCTTTAATCTCAAGTATGGGTTTCTACATTTTCTGCATCGTGTAGCATCAATATCGTTTCTGCATCCACATTTGAAGCAAATTCTCATTACAAGACGTGCTTGCTGTGCAATCCTTTTCTTTTCTGGATCTGTGATGGGCATTTAATTGACTCCTGTGTATCTCTCTTTTATTCTAATCGGATTTTTCCATTTTTCCGGCTAATAATACTGGCACTTCAGCAGGTCTTTTTGCGACTGGGATGTTTGCCTTGTTAAACATTGAAATTTTAGATTCTGCTGAACCATAATTTCCCATAACAATTGCACCTGCATGTCCCATTCTTTTTTCTTTGGGAGCTGCCCTGCCTGCAATATATGCTACAGTAGGCTTGTTAAACCCACTGTCGATAATTCTTTGAGCTAACATTTCTTCTGAATCTCCTCCTATTTCACCAACCACTACCATTCCTTCCAAATCTGGAATGTCTTTCACCATTTCAAACGCATCAATCAGTCTTGTCCCATTTATTGGATCTCCTCCAATTCCAATGGTAATTGATTGGCCAAATCCTGCGTTAGTTAAGGCATCGGAAATTTCGTATAGTAATGTTCCACTTTTTGATAAGACTGCAATTTTTCCTGCCTTGAAGGGCATTGGTGGCATGATTCCTACTTTGATTAATTCTGGAATCATTATTCCTGGTGTATTTGGCCCAATAATCACTGCACCTTTTTTGTTTGCCAATTCTAATGTTTCCATAGTATCTCTAATTGGGACATGCTCTGGAATTGCAACTAGCAGCTTAATTCCTGCCTCTAGTGCTTCTCTTGCAGCTCCGAGAAAGAATTTCGCTGGAACAAAAATAATTGAAATTTTTGCATTCGTGGCATTCACTGCCTCCTGCATGGTATTGTAAATTGGTATGCTGTCATTCCATGTTTGCCCTCCTTTACCTGGAGTAACTCCTGCTACTACATTAGTTCCATAGGATACCATGTTGGATGCATGCAATGATCCGTATGATCCAGTAATTCCTTGAACAATTACTCCTTTCTTTTCATAATCTGGTTCTCCTGGTTTTCCTTTTAACAATCCAAAAATATCCGTCATTTTTTTACTCCCATCACTGCTGCATTAATTGCGTCTTCAACTGAATCAAATATTTTGGTTCTAGAATTTTGCAACATTTCTTTTGCTTTCTCTGATTCAGTTCCTTTTAATCTTGCAAATACTGGCAAGTCAATTAAATTATCTTCATATGCTTTCAGAAATGCTTCTGCAACTACTGTTGTTTTTACGATTCCTCCATAGAGATTTACTAGAATTCCTTTTACTCTGTTTAATTTACTAATCAACGTTAATGCTTCATAAACTGATTCTGTAGTTGCACCACCTCCAACATCCAAGAAACATGCTGGTTTCCCTCCATTATCTGATAACATATCTAACGTAGACATTACTAATCCTGCACCATTTCCCACTACTGCAATATCTCCGTCCAACTCTACTAATGAAAATCCGCTTTTTTCAGCTTGCTCTTCAATCTCTGTCTTTTCTTGATATTTTTGCAATTCTGGATGTCTAAAGTTACTGTTATCATCTGTAACAAACTTTCCATCAAGTGCCATGATTGAATCATCTTGCATGATTGCAAGCGGGTTGATCTCTACAAGTTCAGCTTCTTTCTCAATAGTAAGTTTTGATAATTTTTTCAAAGTGTCTATGAATTGTTCTGCTGTTTTTCCTTCCAATCCCATCTCTTTTGCAACTTCTTTTGAAAGTTCATCTGAGACTTCTCCTAATCCCACTTCTTTGATAATCTGATTTTTTACTGATTCTATCTCCACTCCTCCCTCAGCTGATGCAATTACTGTATAGCATCTTTTTGAACGGTTCAAAAATAGTGACAAATACAGCTCTTTTTTGATATCTGCCATTTTTTCAAGTAAAATTGCTCTGGCCTTTTCTCCCTTGATTGTCAAGTCCATGACTTGAGGATATTTTAGTTCGAATTCATCATCATTTTGACATTTTTGAATTCCACCTGCTTTGCCTCTGCCACCAACTGGTACTTGGATTTTAATCACAAATGGGTATCCTAATTCTTTTGCATGCTTTCGTCCTTCTTCAATATCTGTTGATGATATGCTCCTCAGTAGATTGATCCCATATTCTCGAAAAAGTTCCTTAGCCTGAAATTCTAGTAACTGCATGTAAGAATCATGAAATTTAGGGTATTTATTAACTATGACGTCATTTTAATTGTTCTTCAAGAAAGTCAATCGTTTCTAAAAAGCGATCTTTACTTTTTCGCAATAATTCTTCAGGATACTCTTCGATTGTAAAAACAAATTGTTGATGAAAGCTTGGAACTAAGACGCCCCCTGATGTAACCATCTGTTCAATGACGTATCCCTTGGTAAGAGTACATACAATTTCTTCATAGGATTCTTCTTCTTCTTCAAGAGTTTGTCTGTAGAGAACTATTGGTCTGTTTGTTTTTGCAACAATGTTTGAACCCTTTTCTAACAGATCTGATAGCTGCTGAATTTGCCAAGCATCCAAGCTAATCTGTTTTACCATGTTCTCTATGGTGGATTTTTCTATTTAACCGTGATAAAACAACTCATCTTCACAATTTGTCGTCAATTAAATCACAATTTGTAATCAAAAAGAAAGAAATTGATTTGACTTTAAGCCATATCAAGTGCTCTAGAGTGTTTTCTAGTATGCGGTCTTTCACCAGAATATTTTCTTCTCATGTGTCCTGATGGTCTTCCATAGATTAACTCTAAGAACCAAGACTCATGTTCAATCTCTTCAGCTAAGATGTCTTTTGCAATATCGTATGTGGCAGGATCTTTGCCTAAAGTCATTTTGCAAATTTTATCCCAATTGACAATTGCCCCTTGTTCTGCTTTGAGACATTTCTCTAGAATTGCTTTATGATCTGTTGGATTTGGTGGAAGTTGTAAGAATTCACAACCAGAAATTTTGATAAATTCTGTTGCATCATTTGGGAGGGAACCTCCTAATTGATAGATTCTCTCAAGGCATGATTCAAAATGGCTAAGATCTTCCAATCGTGCATCTTCAATAATTCCTTTGAGTCCTTCTCCTTCCATACCTGTACAATGTGCTCTGAGGTTGGTAAAGTAATAGTATGCAGTAAATTCAACTGCTGCATTTTTGATTAATTCTTTTACCAATTCATCCACGTCAAGACCATTTTGTTTTAGAACATTAATTCCAACAACATTTGGTGTTTTTGATTCGGACATTTGATTTTACAATTTTTGATTGTAATAAAAATATTACATTGAATTTCAATATCTATTCTACAGATATTCTAATTTTTTGTCCATCAATATCATCATCTTTGTAATCTTTGCAGGATTCTGTAAAATTCACCTGTTTTACTCTTACCAAAAATGCCAAGTCTTCTGCTTTATCATAAATCATTTCAAGTGATTCCTCATCCAAATCAAGAATTGATGCAATCTCTAACACATCTGTGGGGTTGTATCCTCTCTCTTTTCTAAGCGTTTGAAGCCTTCTTGCAATATCTTTGATCAGTCCTTTTGCCATTATCTCCTTGTTTCGTAATGTTGAAATGAATACAACATAGTCATCTCTTTTAGATACTGCAAAATTTTCATTTGCATCAAAATCTATAACATAATCTTCTTTATCTAATGAAATGATTTCTCCGTCAATATTAAAGTCATATCTTGAACTATCTTGTAATGATAAAATAATTTCTTCCGTGTCTGTTTCTGTAAACCTTGAAACTAGATTTCCCATGTGTTGTTTTGCTTTGGGCCCAATTCTTTTTCTTTCTAATTCTATTATGGGTTTTATTGGTAATCCTAGATGTTTTAATTCTAGAATTTGCTCTAGTCCCGAGTCTTTTTCCGTTTCTACAATGGAGAATTTTTCTACATTTAACTGGGATTGCAATAAATCTGATAATGACTCAAGTTTAATTTTTTGTCCTTTTTTGACGCAAATTATTGCTTCATTTAATGGCCATCTTCTTTTTAATTTTCCCTTCATCCTTGCTGCTGCTGATACGGAGACAACATCTTTCATAATGTCAAATGATTCTTCAATCTCTTCGCATACGAGTGATTTTTCATATTGAGGCCATTTGTCAAGTAAAATGCTTTGTTCACCCTGAAATACAGTTTGGTATAGATGTTCACTGGTAAATGGACAAAATGGATGAATCAAAATGTCCAGGGTTTTGAGTACTTCGCTTAATACTGCATAAATTGACAATATTCTATTCTTCTTGCCTTCATCCTCATCCCACAATTCTCCTCTGGTAATTGGAATGTAAATTTGACTTAGATTGTTTATGATAAAATCATCAATCGCTTTTGCACTTTCATGGAATTTACATGTCTGATTTTTAACTGTAATTTTTTGGATTAGTTTTTGTAGTTTTGATAGTAGCCATATGTCCGGTGATGTAAGCGAATCATTTTGCTTTGCCCATGCAATTGTGTTTGATTTGTCAAAATTGTCGTATTGGCTATTTTGTTTAAAGTATAGGTGGAGGTTGAATAATGTGTTTATTACCTGGTATGGCCTTGACATCAATTCATCAGTACTAAAACTAAGTGGTTCAATCGGACTTGCCTTCCACATAAAATAGAATCTAATCAAATCAACTGGATATTTTTGCAATAATTCTGCCCCTTCCAAAACATTTCCTTTGCTTTTACTCATTTTACCCCCCTTCTCATCAAGTACATGTCCTTGAAACAAAAATGACTTGTAGGGAGGAGTAGGGCCATTGTTTAAGATCACATTTTCTATTAGCAGGGTATATGCCCAGCCTCTTGTTTGATCAATTCCTTCAGTGAAAAATGGAGCAGGTATTTCATTTACATATTGCTCATCAGTCAACGATGAGTATGGGGCCGATCCACTATTGTGCCATGTATCTAAAACATATTCTTCTCTTTTTGTTTTTGGACTTCCACATTTTTTACACTTTATTGCAATGTTGTCAATCCATGGTCTATGTAATTCAAAGTCAGGACCATCAGGCAAATTGTCGGCTGCACTCACTATTTCCTTTCTTGAGAAAAACCAGTTTTTTGCACCACACTCCTCGCAGTCCCAAACAGGTAATGGGCATCCCCATATTCTTTCTCTTGAAATACACCATGGGTGCTTTTCCTTGATAATTCCCAAAAATCTGTTTTTTGGTTGCTCAAAAAAGTACTCTACACTTTCTGCAGCATCAATTGCCTTGTTGTCTAGTCTTTCTAACTTGTAAAACCATCCTCTCCTTGCAAGCCATACAATTGGATGGTGTGATCTCCAACAAAGAGGATACTTGTGTTTTATTTTTCCAATTTTTACTAATGCGTTGCATTCTTTTAGATCTTCTACAATAACTCTATCTGCGTCTCTTACAAACATTCCGTGGTATTTTCCAGCTTCTTTGGTAAATTTTACTTCGTCATCAATTGGACTGAAAATTTTTACATTTCGTTTGTTAGCTATTTTGATATCCTCTTCTCCATTTGCCGGTGATAAATGAACTAGACCGCTTCCTGTACTTGCATCAACAAATGTTTCTGAAACTGCAACATGAAAATTGTTTGATTTTGAACATTCCTTTAACTCTGGAATCAGATCAAGTAATGGGTGGGTATATTTTTTTCCTTCAAATTCTGAACCTTTCAAAGTTTTGTCAATTTTATAATTTTCAATTCTTATCTCTGCCATGAATTCTTCTAATCTTGTTTTTCCAACAACCCATGTTTCATTTTCTACTTTGACATATGCATAGTCTTCTTCAGGTTGAAAACCCACCATCGCATCAGTAACTAGAGTAAACGGCATGGTGGTCCATACTATCAAAAATGCATCTTCATCAACTAGTTTTACTTTATAGTATAACGAAGGATCTTTTACTTCTTCATACCCTTGATTTACTTCTGCATGACTAAGTGATGTTTGGCAACTAGGGCAATATGCAATTACTGTGAAATCTTCCTCTAAAATGCCATTTTCATGCGCTTTTTTTAGCACTTGCCACTCTCTTTCAATAAATTCATCCCTAAAAGTCCAATATGCTTTATCGTGATTAAATGACATGCCAAGCTGTTCATCAACTTCTACCCATGATTTATTGTATTTTTTTACAACTTTTTTACATTCAGTAACAATTCGTTCTATTCCGAATTGTTTTACTGCTTCAGTTTTTCCACCAAATATCCCTAATTCTTTTTCCACCTGTAATTCTACTGGAAGACCTTGTGTATCCCATCCGCCATTAAATTCAATTTTTTTTCCTTGCAATGTATTAAATCTATACCACAAATCTTTGATGACTCTACCTCTTAGATGTCCTGCGTGTGGGATCCCATTCATTGTTGGTGGCCCTTCAATAAATCGAATTTTTTCAGGTTTATCTGATGCAAAAATCTGTTTCTCTAAATCAATAGTTTTGATGTATTCTTTTACTTGAATCTCTATTGATTTGGCATCAAACTTTGTAGAAAGTTCCATCTGGATCTTAACATGTATGTGGCATTATAAAGCTAAATTGTTTTTTTGAGACGGATTATATAATTGAGCAAAAGATGATTTTTGTTGGTAAATATTCTAGTGGTGGGTTCTGGAGGAAGAGAGCACGCATTATCGTGGAAATTATCTCAAAGCGATAAAGTTGAAACAGTTTTTACAGCTCCTGGAAATGGTGGCACCAAAAACAATGTCTCAATTGATGTCAACAACTTGGATGAATTAGCTGATTTTGCTCAAAAAAATAACTGTTTTACAGTAGTTGGTCCTGAAGATCCCCTAGCTGCAGGAATTGTCGATAAATTTAACCAGCTAAATCTCAAAGTCTTTGGACCTTCTCAAATGGCTGCACAACTTGAATCAAGTAAGATTTGGGCCAAGAATTTCATGAAGCGCAACAATATCCCAACTGCTAGGTTTGAAATATTTGATGATGCTCATAAGGCTCAGGAATATGTTAAATCGCTTGATTACAACGTGGTGGTAAAAGCAGACGGGCTTGCTGCAGGAAAAGGTGTTATTGTTTGTAATAGTACAAAGGAGGCACTAGATGCAATTCAAACAATTCTTGTCAAAAAAACATTTGGTGATGCTGGAAACAAAATCATTATAGAGGAAAGAATTGAAGGCATCGAAGCATCATACATTTCACTTTCTGATGGACAAATAGCCATACCGATGGCTTCTAGTCAAGATCATAAGAGAATTTTTGATGATGATAAAGGCCCTAATACTGGTGGAATGGGTGCATATTCACCTACTCCAATTGTCACAGATGTATTGGCAGAAAAGATACAAAAAAAAATCATTGATAAAACTATACACTCCATGAAAAATGAAGGTATCCCTTTCAAGGGATTTCTGTATGCTGGAATTATGGTTCGAAATAATGAACCATATGTCCTAGAATATAATGTCCGGATGGGTGATCCTGAGTGTCAGCCCATTGTAATGCGAATGGATTTTGATTTGTATGATTATTTTGTCGCAAGCATTGAAGGCAAATTATCTGATATGCCTTCTCCAAGATGGAAAAATCAGTATGCTGTATGTGTTGTTTTAGCATCAAAAGGATATCCTGAATCATATGCTAAAGATGAAGAGATTTCAGGTTTTGATTTTATTCCAAACGAATCATATGTTTTTCATGCTGGTACAAAAAAAATAAATGGAAAAATCCTTTCAAATGGTGGACGTGTTTTGGGAGTTACAGCTTTGGGTGATACTTTAAAGGAAGCCATTGACAATGCATATGATACATCTGATAAAATATCTTGGAATAATAAATATTGCAGACGAGATATCGGCAAAAAAGGATTATCTTATCTCTGAGTCTGAAAAAATCTGTCTTCTGTCACGATCCAATCAATAATTATATCATGATCTGATTTCGGAATATTTTTTACAATTTGTTTTTCTAAAGTTAAGGCAATTGTTGTTGTGTTGAATTTTGCTAGAAACCTATCATAAAATCCATAACCATATCCTAATCTTACTCCATCTGGTGAAATACCAACCGTTGGGATTAAAATCACATCTAGATTGTTATCTGTCAGGCAGTTATCTTTGGGCTCCATTATATCAAATCTGCCTTTTTCTAGACTCGAAAAATCCTTTATTTTCCTAAACTCTATATTTTCTTCAATAACTTTCGGCAAAAATACTTCTTTTCCATCACTGATCAGTTCTTGTATGATGTCTTGTGTGAAAATTTCACTTTGGATTGGGTAATAGGTCCCAATTTTTTTAGCCTTCTTGTATGCATGAATTTTTTTTATTTTTTTTTGTATCTTTTCACTTGCAATTTTCAACAGATCAAAAGATGTGTTATCTCTTTTTTCTAAAAGAAGATTTCTGAGTGAATCTTTTTTAGGATTGCCTTTCAATTTGATTACTCAGTGATGCTGCTGTGATTGTATTTTTTAATAACATGGCAACTGTCATAGGTCCAACTCCTCCTGGAACTGGTGTTGCAAATGATGCCTTTTTAATAATCTGCTCATAATCTGAATCTCCTACCAGTTTTTCTTGAAATCTTGATATTGCAACATCAATAACTATTGCGCCCTCTTTAATCATCTCTGATGTTAATGTGAATTTTTTTCTATCTCCTACTGCTGTTATGATGATGTCTGCAGACTTGCAAAACTCAGTTAGATTCTTTGTTTTAGAATGGCATGTAGTCACAGTTGCATCCTTCTCTAACAATAAATGATAAAGTGGCTTCCCTACGAGATTACTTCTATTAATTAGAACAATATTTTTCCCTTCTAAATCAATTTTGTGGTATTCAAGCATCTCCATTACTCCCGATGGTGTGCATGCAACAAGTGCTGCTTTTTTCATAGCTAGTAATCCGGCATTATGTGGAGTCAATCCATCCACATCTTTAAGTGGTGAAATTCTTGATGTAGTTGTAAATTCATCTAACTGTTCGGACAATGGCAGTTGAACTAAAATTCCATGTACCGAGATATCCATGTTTAGGTTATCGATGATTTTATTCAGTTCTATTTGAGTAACATCCGAATCAAGCTTGTGATCTCTTGTCGCAATTCCTACCTCTTCACATGCAAGATGCTTGTTTCTTACATATGTTGCAGACGCTGGATTATCCCCAATCAAAATTGTGGCTAAACAAGGATTGATTCCTTGGGATTTGAGTTCTGTTACTGCCTTTTTGACCCTGTCTTTTACTGACTGAGCAATTACTTTGCCGTCAATCTTGATACCTGCCATATTCTGATTTTGATTTGTAGATATTTAATCCTTGGAATCCCTAGTGAAAATCTTGGCAAAGAAATTTAATGGTGATATTTCTAGTTCCAATATGTTTGTAATGATGGCAGATGTTCAACTCAAAGACGGAGCTGAAGATAATTTTAAAAAATGGTTTTCAGAATCAAACAAAGTATTGGCAAAATTTCCAGGGTTCATCTCTAGACGCTTTCTAAAAGCTAACGATGGAAGCTATAGAATAATTGTTGAACATGAAAGCAAAGAAACTTTCATCCAAATGCATAATAGCCCCGAACATGATAAACTTCATCCTGAAGGACATTCTTACATGAGTGCTCCACCCACACGAAAAACATTTTCAATTGCTGCTGAGTAATTTGAAACTTGATTATGATTTAAATTCATATGTTGAAAAAATCAAAAAAAGCAATTCTTATTTTCACACTTTTATTAATCGTGATAGTCTTGCTACAGGTATTTTGGTTTTACAACCAGGCGAAAAAGATACTCAAGAACCTCATGATAGTGATGAAGTATACTATGTCATTTCAGGTGATGGTTTTTTGAAAATTAATGGTACTGATTACACAATTTCAAAAGATAAACTATTTTTTGTTGCAAAAGATGTAAAACACTTTTTTCATGGTAACACACAAGAGATTAAAGTTCTGTATTTTTTTGGTGGTCCTGACTCTTAACTTATGATGGTTCTTCTTCCAGATATTTTAATTTTATTTCTTGCAATTAAATCTACAGCTTCGGGGTAGATTCTATGCTCTTCTTTTAGAATTCTTTTTGACAATGACTCCTCTGTGTCGTTTTCTTTTATTTTGACTACTGCCTGAATTATTATTGGCCC
Source organism: Candidatus Nitrosopumilus sp. (assembly GCA_029881195.1). Lineage (GTDB taxonomy): Archaea > Thermoproteota > Nitrososphaeria > Nitrososphaerales > Nitrosopumilaceae > Nitrosopumilus. The sequence continues at coordinate 1,301 of JAOUNB010000043.1, read as the reverse complement.
CGTATCCATTCCAGCATCAACAAAATGTACTGTGCATCCTGAATATTTTACTCCGTATTTCAGTGCTTGCTTTTGTGAATCTAATCCTGTAAAACTTGGGAGTAGAGCTGGATGAATATTGATTATTCTGTTTTTGTATTTTTTTACAAATTCTGGACTAATTATTCTCATAAATCCTGCAAGACATACAAGTCCATTGTTTGGAGTAACTCTATATTTTCTTAGGACTGAAATAATTTTTTTGTCATAATCTGCTCTGCTTCCTTCAAAACCTTTACTCTCAACAACCTCTGTTTTTATCCCTAATCTCTCTGCAATTTTTAGTCCCACCGCATCGGTTTTGTTTGAAATGACCACGGTTGGATTAATTGGGATCTTTTTGTTTTTAATTGACTTTAGAATGCTTTCCATGTTGCTCCCACGACCTGAGATTAGAATTCCTAGATTTAGCAACTAGTCAATACTCTGTTCAACCTGCAATTTATATCAAATCCAATGTTTTGATTTTCATTGCTTAGAAAAGTCAGGATGACTAAAAATGGTATCCTGTGTGATGTTAATGAAAAACGTGTTTACTTGGATCCGAAAAACAGCGATGCAAGCGGAATCAATTTCGTATCTCATGCTCACTCTGATCATCTTCCAACTAAAAACGGTGGCACCATTTTATCATCAATTGAAACAAATGAAATTGCCCGCCTTCGAGGCTTTAATATGGAAAACCATGTAGAATCACTGGAGGATTTTTCTCTAATTGACAGTGGCCATATTCTTGGCGCCAAGGGTTTGCTTTTTGATGATATCTTCTATACTGGTGATATTTGTACAAGGGATAGGGGTTTCCTAAAGGGAGCAAAAATTCCAACATGTAAAACCTTGATCACTGAATGTACTTTTGGATTACCTGAATTTGTTTTTCCAAAAATGGAAGAAATTCAAAAACAAGTGAATGAATTGATTTCCGAGCTTTACGGTAAAGGCATACCTGTAATTTTAATGGGGTATCAATTGGGTAAAGCCCAAACCATTACACAACTGTTTGGTCATTGGGGTCCTCTTTACTTTCATGATTCAGTAAAAGATATGAATTTACTTCATCAAAAATTTGGAGTTTTATTAATGGACGGTATCGGTCATTCAGAGGCTGAAAAAAATGGATTACTTGAAAAAAAACCTTGGGTGATGGTCGCACCTATGATGTCAAGTAAAAATAAGTTCATTCAAGATATGAAATCAAAATATGGAGCAGTAACGATTGGGTTTAGTGGATGGGCTCAATCTTCTAGGTTCTCTTTTGGAAG
>JAOUNB010000042.1 GCA_029881195.1 Candidatus Nitrosopumilus sp. | reverse complement strand
TGGTATGGCGTATTTTCCTCCTCCATTAAAACAGATTCAGGATGGTACTGATCATTCTGATGTGACATGTACTGAAGGTCTTGAATTGATAATGAAAGTCTCAAACGGACAACCTGCATGTATCAAACCATCATCAGTTGAGAAACTGATCGAAAGAGGATGGGCCATACATGTTCTACCAGATTATGAAAAAAACAACAATAACAATTCAATAATATTTGAAACAGGAGATTTAGAGATTGAAACAACAAGTGTTCCATACTTTGGAAATTCTAATGGATACTTGGCAAAACCTGCAATAGATGGAAAGTATCCGGGAGTAATAATGATTCACGAATGGTGGGGATTAAATGACAACATAAAGCAGATGGCAGAAAAGCTTGCATCACACGGATATGTTGCGTTTGCAATAGACCTGTATGATGGACAGGTTGGCACAACTGCAGATGAGGCAAGACAACTACGTACCTCCTTTGAACAGTCCCAGTGGACAGAAAACATGAACACTGCAGTATCATATCTGAAAGAAAATCATTCTCCATCAAGCTTGGGTTCAATTGGATGGTGTTTTGGAGGTGCGCAATCTCTTAATTTAGCACTAAATAATGAAGATATCGATGCAACTGTGATCTATTATGGTCAACTAGTTACAGACACTGAAGAATTATCCAAAATCAACTGGCCAGTATTGGGAATCTTTGCCGAGCTTGACAATGGAATTCCACCAGAAACTGTCAACCAATTTGAGTATGCATTGAATGAAGTTGGAGTAGAAAATGACATTACCATTTATCCCGGAGTAAACCATGCATTTGCAAATCCCTCTGGTGACAGATATGCACCTGAAGAATCAAAGGATGCATGGCAAAAGACATTGAAATTTTTTGAAGATAATCTGATCTAATCCATACTTTTTGTGAATGCAAGGATTACATAACTTCAAGTATAATGTTATGCAAAATTTAATGATTCATGACTAATACAGATGAGAAATTTGATTTGTTAATGAAAAATTCAAATTAATTTTCTCAATTAATAATTTAGCAATATCTTCTCTCAATCTAGTATGATAATTCTCTTTAATTATAAAATCGGATTTTTTGAATCCTCTTTTCTTCCAACAATTGAATTACTGATACATCAATGAGTCATCTGAATAATTCTTAAGTCATAGACTAATGGAGTTCTCTGATTAATCTCATATAGAAATCCAATTGAACAATCAGGCTCAAGTGAATTGATGGCTCTTCTAATTTTAGATTCTAAAACGGCAGGATCACAGCTTAGATGCTAAGTTTTTGAGACTAGTGTTAATGAGAAATGATTTTTGTCATCTAGCCACGTGTGTTCAATTCCAAATCCTACATCATTGAAAAGTTTTCTAATTTGAGACAATCGATACTTGTGAGAATATTCAGTGTGAATAAGCTCGTCTTTTTTTAAACTCAACAAGAGATTTGATTTGGATATTACTACGGATTGGTTTACCAGAGATTTCAGATACATCTCAATTCTTTGATCACTTTCGTTGTAGAGTGAATGGTGGGAAAAATTGCTCAGATTAAAATCAGCATCAAGTTCATCATTAATCCTAGAAAGAACGTTCAGATTAAATTCCGCAGTCACACCTTGGGAATCATTATAGGCAGATTCCAGAATATGCTTATCCTTGACTAAATCAAGTCCAATAAGAAACAGATCACCGGCCTTCATTGTAGAGTGTATTTTTTGTAAAAATCCATACCCGTCCATTGGAGAGAAGTTTCCAAAACTAGAACCTAAAAATAGGATTAAATTTTTCTTATCATCATAATCTTTTAGAAACTCCAAACCACCTTCATAAGTATCAATGATTCCAGTGATGTGCAGGTGTTCATAATCCTTTAACAGACTCTCAGAACTTTCGGCAAGAATCTCAGATATGTCAATAGGGAAATATTCGACACAGTCACATAATTTTGTAAAGATATCTAGAATTATTCTGGTCTTTACAGATGCGCCACTGCCTAACTCAACAACTCGGAAGGTTTTGTCAAGATATACAGGCAGTTCATCTTGGAGTTGCCTTAAAATCTCAATCTCGGTTTTAGTAGGATAATATTCAGGCAAGGTACAAATTTTTTCAAATAGATCTGAGCCTTTTTTATCATAAAAGAACTTAGGATGTATGAATTTGTATTGCCTGTTCAGACTAAAGGATATCTCTTCAGCAAAGGTTCTTTCAATTTTACTTGCATGTGGTTTAAAGTATCGTAGCCTATCATCTATTACGTATTTTTTATAATCTAGATTTCTTTCTAAAGTATTACTCAAGTATTAATTCCGTTATTTTTTAACATAAATGCGTTATCCCTAATTTTACGCATAAATCATATTTCTTGATATACTTCTTGATTCAACAATAATCAATGACTGAGATTCTAAAAGTGGAACGTTTGATAAAACATTTTACTAAAAAAGGAATGTTTGGTGGAAAAACATCAACAGTTAGAGCCACAGATAATATTTCATTTTCATTGGAAACTGGAGAAGTGCTGGTACTAGCAGGAGAATCAGGTTCAGGAAAGTCAACCATTGCAAAATTAATTCTCAGATCAATCAAGCCGGATTCAGGAAAGATCTTTTTTGAAGGACATGAGATTGACAACGAAAAAAAGAACCTAGAAAAAATCAGAATGAATTGTCAAATGATACATCAAGATCCATACGACTCTATTAATCCCAGAATGAAAATTGGAGATATTGTGTCAGAACCACTTGAAATACACAATGTGGGTAACAGAAAAGACAAGTTAAAGAGGGTAATTGAGGTTTTGCAAGAAGTAAAACTAGAACCTGCTGATGAAATAATAAAAAAATATCCCCACATGCTATCTGGAGGGCAAAGACAAAGAATAGTTCTGGCACGGGCATTAGCATTAAAACCAAAGATCATCATTGCAGATGAGCCAGTATCGATGCTGGATGTTTCAATCAGAGCCGAGATGCTTGAATTGATGCACGATTTGCAGAAAAAATACAACATTTCATTCATCTATATCACTCATGATTTGGCTACTGCCAGATATTTTGGTCAGAGAATAGGAGTTTTGTACAGAGGGAAAATTGTAGAGATAGGGCCAATTAACCAAGTTTTGCTAAAACCCAAGCATCCTTACACTCAAGCATTAATTGACGCAATACCAGAGCCGGACCCGGACAATCTGAAAAAAGAAAGAATAATTCGAATCAAAGATGCAGCAGAAGGGAGGGTTTTCCAAGGATGTAGCTTCAGGGCAAGATGTCCTTACGTCATTGAAAAATGCATTAAAGAGCCAGATTTGGTAGAAATTACTGAAGGACACTATTCTGCTTGCCACATAAAGCTAGACTAGGAAGTACGTACTGATGGCATTCGTTTATCCTTGTAAGTGACAACATTTGAAACACCGTTCTTTGGGAAAACACCATAAATCAATTTGGCTTTCTGTATAACAGAGTCTTTGAGTGAAACCATAATGAATTGGCTTTGTTTGGATCTTTCTTCCAAAATTTTTGCCAATCTTTCAGAGTTTGGAGCATCAAGATGCGCATCTACCTCATCAAATAGATAAAATGGAGATGGCTTTAGTTTTTGTAATGCAAGTACAAATACAATAGCTGCTAATGTTTTCTCACCACCACTAATTGACGTGGATTCTCTTTTTGGCTTGTTAGGGAATTGAATTAGATAAGAAATTCCAGAATTAAATATATCATCTTCATTTTGCAACTCTAACCAAGCATTACCTTCAGTCATTTTATTGAAAATCAAACGAATCTCTTTATCGACTTTGTCAAATGCATCCAAAAACGTTTGTCGTTTGTCCTTTTCTATATCTTCAATGAATTTGACAATAGAGTTTCTTTCCTCCTCAAGAGAATTCTTTCTTGTCGACATGGAGCGGTATCCATAAGATACCTCAAGATATGTCTCTGGAGCCTTGGCATTTAATGCACTGAGCGAATTTAGCTCTGCAGTCAATCCCTGAACGATTGATTCCACATCAAAGGTTTCCATGTCTTTATCAAAGCCAAATGCAGAAAGAATCTGTTGTAATTTAACTTCATTTTCAACTAAATCATGTAAATCCCTATTCAGGGAATCAGTTTGACGTTCCAATGAATTGATTTGTTTTGTTATCTCCCGTTCCTTTTCAGATAGAATTTTTAGTTTGTCATCGTATTCTTTTAGATTTTCAATTGATGAGCCAGAAGTAGATATAAGGACCTGTTCTTTTTCTCTTAATTTAACAAGGATTTCACTCTTTGATTCTTTTTGCTTTTCCAAGTCCAGGATTTTTTCCGCTATTTCCTTGGATTCCAAATTCAATGAACTTTCTTCATCAGACAGACGATCAGATTGAGATTTTTCTCGGGTATCCTGAGTCTGCAAAGTTGTCTGTTGGGAAGATTTATCACGGTACTCGTTCATAATTGTGGTGTAAAGTTTTTCAATTTCTGCTTTCTTTAGATTAATTCTAGACAATTCATTTGCAATACGAGTTTGCTCCCCACTTGCATAATTTTCCTCTACAATTGCAATACGTTGACGTAATGTTTCTGCATGAGATTCAGTCACAGATAGCTCAGATTCAATAGTTGAATTTCTAGAAGTTAATTCAGAAATTCTTTTTGCCAGTTGATCTTTCATGTTAATGGCAGAAATAATTCTTGATTTCAGAATTGCAAAGTTCTCATTTGCTGAAGTAAGAGAGTTCTCAGAGATAGAAAGTCTGTCAACATATGATTGGATCGAGTCATCCAGTTTCTTCAAGGAGTGTTTTTTCTTTTGCATGTATTTTTTGATCAAACCAATGGATTGGAACAACCCATCAATATCACTGCTCATTGAAATTAATTTTGTGAGTTTGGAAATCTTTGAGTTGATATCAATCACCACAGTGCCCCCCTTTGCTTCAAAAAATTCACCACCTATAGTTACTGCTTTGTATCCTAATTGAGATACGTTATAGCCAGATTCACGGGATTCAGTGAGCACGATATTTCCAAACAAAAATGTTTTGAGCGAAGTATATGCAGGGTCACAATTTACATAATCTGCAAGAATACCCACCACGCCAGACACATTTGGTAGTTTTAGTTTGAATTGAGGAATGGCCTCAAGAGGTATAATTTTCAGTTTTGGAAGATTTCTGCTTCTGGCCACTTCTGCAATTCCAAGCAATGTTGCAAAGTCTTTGACAACAATTGCCTTAATCCAGTCAGAACTGACAGCCATTACAGAGCGCTCGTATGTCTTATCCCACGAAATCATTTCATATACTAAACCCTCAATTCCAAGTTTGTCTGCATCTTCTTTTAATTTTGCAACAGTGTAATCTTCGTGCATAAATCCTTTGACAGTTTTGATTTTTGATTCGTATTGAGTTGCAGCTTTGGTAGACTTTTCCAAAATCAATCCCAATTCATCCATGTCATTGTTAATTTTTGATTTCCTTTCACGCAATTTTGAAATTCTCATTTTTAATTCAGAGATAGTTGCAGTGTGGTTATTAACCATGGATTCTAGCTGGGATTTGTATTTAGATAATTTTGCGATGTCTTCTTCTAATTCATTGAGTCTTGCAGAGTTGGTTTTGATTTTGATTGTTGATTCTTCTTTTTCATTTTGGATTTTAGACAGTTTGAGTTCAGATTGATTCAGTTCGTTTGTCAAAGATTTTATTTTGTTATCAATTTCAGATTTTTTAGCTGCAGCTTCTGATTGTGCGCGTAAAACATCATTTCTTTGAGAATCAACAATTTCTAAATCTTCATTAATTTTATTTTTCTTTGAATTTGTCTCATCTATGGATTCTTTTATTTTGTTAATCTGGGAATGAATGTCACTACGAATATGATTTATTTCTTCAATTTCTTTTTTTATTTCGGGTATTCTAGATTCAATCTGTTCTAATCTTTTTTTAGATGCAGATATTGCACTATTATGAATTTCATATTGCTCCATTGCAGAACTTATTTCAGCATCAAGAGATGCTTTTGCTTGACTGTAATCATTAGCTTCTCGCATCAATTGAGATTTTTCAGTTTCAAGCGAATCAATTTCTGTTCGTAAAATATTTCTTTCATCATCAAATTTTGTAATTTTTGTAGTTAGATCATGTAAGGTTGATTCTTTGGAGGATTTTTGGCTGGAGATAACTTTCATTTTATTTGCAGCAGATATTGCCTTGTACCTGTTTAATTCACGCTCCAAAATATCATGGCGTAGTTTTTGATTTCTTTCTTCTTCAAGTTCATCAATTCTTTTTTTGATTTCACCCATCTTGGCCAGAGCAATCTCTAATCGCCTGTCTGCCTCATCAAGTTGTTTTACAGATTCAGTCTTTTTTTCATCAAAGTATGATAAGCCAATTAGATCCTCGATTGTTTTCCTTTTTTCTTCGGAAGTGAATTCAGAAATTCTAGTCACAGTTCCTTGTTGAACAGCATTAAGTTGGCCCAACCCGGCATTTGCCATGTCCAGTAAATCAAGAATATGACTTCGGTTTGTCTTCTTTTTGTTTAGATAGTATGTATTTTCACCATTTTCGTCCATCTCTCTTGTTATCTCAACAAAATCAGAATCAATAGGGATTTTTCTATCTGAGTTATCAAAGTGGACACTAGATCTTGCCATTTTTGGCCCACGACGATTCCCCTCAATATCATGGATTAGTGATCGTAGTTTATCCACTCTCATCACTTTTGGTTTGTTTTCACCCATCGCAAAAATTATGGCATCCAAAATGTTACTTTTACCAGATCCATTAGGACCAGAGATCGATACAAGCCCAGGTTCAAATTGAACCACAGTATTCTTAAACCCAAATGATTTGAAACCAAAGATCTCAACTTTTTTTACATGAACCAATTACAGTTTTTTGGTATTGGATAGGATAATCGATGATTAACAAGTTTAGTTGACATAATTGAGTAATTTTTCTTGTTTTGTTACCATATTTTTCGTAACGGTGAATTCCAGATACATAAAAATTCAGACAAATTTACGAACCAATAATTTGAGAACACTACAAAAGCCAGTGAAAACTATAGATCAGGCAAGAAATTCTAGTACGTGTTAAGAACAAATGGTTATTCATAAAAATATTATCAAGATCATATTGCTTGAGAGTTTTATCGGATTTAGTTCTCAGGAAAATCAGAATAAAAAACATCGATTGTTTGCAACAAACAATCATGCACATCAAGGATTACAAGTGTAAATCATCGAGATTCTCAGAATTTATCCAGATACAAAGCATCTATAATTATGGGTTAAGAATTCAAAATGATGGTAAAATTAGGATTAATTCAAACTAAATCTTACGAGTCCAATCCAAAGGGAATATCAATCATTTCAAAGATCATTAAAAAACTAGGGCAAAAAGAGACAAAAATTGTATGCCTGCCTGAACAGTGGTTAAAAAATAACATAATAAAGGATTTTGATTCAGAGTTTTCAGAGTTTAAGAAAATAGCAAAAGATTTCTCCATGACAGTTATTCCAGGCGCATTCTATGAAATGACAAGAAATCCATCCATAGTTGCCCCAGTAATTGGCCCTGAAGGGGAACTCATAGGCAGGCAAGAGAAGATCCATCCTTTTGATTATGAACGTGGCATTGTCAAACCAGGAAAAGAGGCTAAAATTTTCAATACAGCGTGTAAATTTGGAATAATAATTTGTTACGACATGGTATTTCCCAACGTGGCAAACATTCTAGCAAAAAAAGGTGCCCAAGTATTATTTTCCCCAAGCAGAATTGTCAGAAGGGGGATAATTCCATGGCAGATGTATGTTCAAGTAAGATCCCTTGAAAATAGAATACCTATCCTTGCAGCGAATGTAGAAAATAGAAGATTTGGAGGCAATAGCGTCATTGTAGATTTATCAGAAAACAACAAAGTAGTAACGACAAAAATGATCAAAATAGACGGAGAGAGTGAAAAAAGTAAGGAATTCACATTAGAGAAATATGAACAAAGTAGAAAGAGTAGATTTTTGGATTTAAATAAATTTCAATAGTCAATCGTCAGCAACGAATTTTTCACATTCAGTTTTGGCTTTTACATCTGAAGTTTGTTCTATTGGGTGTTTCATTAAATAAGCACTAGCAGGTTTAATTGGGCCACCAACACCCCTGTCAAGCGCAATTCTAGCTAATCTAATTGCATCAATGACAATTCCAGCAGAGTTTGCTTTGTCATCCACTTCCAAACGAACCTCCATGTTGTAAGGAATATTTGCCCATTGACGACCTTCAATTCTCATAAACATGAGTTTGGTATTTCCTAAAAAGGGAATAAAATCAGAAGGTCCAACATAAATTTGATCATCGTCTAGTCTTTCACGTAGTTGACTTTGAACGCTTTCTGTTTTAGAGATTCTCTTTGAGGCCAATCTGTCTTGTTCTTTCATATTTAGAAAATCAGTATTTCCACCAACATTAATCTGGTAAGTTTTTTCAATTTTTGTACCCCTGTCACTACACAGTTTAGCTAATGTTCTATGAACAATAGTTGCGCCAACTTGTCCTTTGATATCATCACCAATGCACGGAATGTTTTTCTCTTCAAACTTTTTTGCCCATTTTTCATCAGATGCAATAAAGGATGGAATGCAATTTACAAAAGCAGTATTAGTGTCAAGACAGATTTGAGCCCAAAATTCAGTAACTTTGTCAGAACCTACAGGTAAATAAGATACAATTATTTCAGCACCAGTGTCTTTGATTATTTTTTTTACTTCATCAGCAATCTGCTCAGTGGTTTTAGAGCTTTCAATAGGCTTGATTCTGTTTTCTACCCACAGGCCAACTCCATCTAAAATTGGACTTTCATGAACTTTGGCATCTGTTTTTGGCATTTCATCTTTTGGAATCCAGTCAACCATGTTTGGATATTCATAAATGGCTTCATTAAGTAATTTTCCAACTTTATTTTCACCCACATCAAACCCACATACAAAATCAATATCATGAATACCGTATCCGGCTAATCTATCATGAATAATTCCCGTGACTTCTTGAGAAGGGTTTCTACGATAATATTCTATACCTTGAATTAATCCTGCAAAACAATTACCAATACCTACCAAACCAACTTTGATTCTATCAGTCATTTGAAAAGTGGTGTGATTGGACTGGTTTAAAGTTTTCTTAGAAGAATGAAAAAATGTTTTGATTAAGACAGAATTTTATACCTGCCGTCGAAGAATCAAATCATGATAAAGACAGGTCGTTCAGTTAAAGATATTGATATTGATTCTAACACTTCAATTGAAAAAATTTTTGAAGAGTTATCCCAATCAGGAGGATTTGAATCAATTAATCTTTCAGACGGTTTAGAAATTTTAACTGAAATGATTTCAGATAACCAATGTCTCAGATTTGTTTCGTTTGTAGGAGCTGTTGTTTCAACTGGATTAAGAGGAATAATAAAAAATATGATTAAAAACAAATGGTTTGATGTTGCGATAACTACTTGTGGTGCATTAGATCACGATATCGCAAGACATTTTTCACATTACAAAGAGGGTTCGTTTACAATGGATGATATGGAGTTGGCAAACCAGAATATTCACAGATTAGGAAATGTTCTTGTTCCAATGGATAGTTATGGTCCACTCATAGAAGAGAAGATGCAGGCATTTTTAGAAGAAGAGTATCAAAACGGAGTTAAAGAGATGACTACTGTAGATATTTGTAAAATGATTGGAAGGCATTTAGGAGAAGATTCATTTCTTTTTTGGGCGTATAAAAATAATGTAAGCGTAGTAGTTCCGGGAATAATGGATGGAGCCGTCGGTAGTCAAATTTGGCTTTTTGCACAAAAACATAGCGATTTCAAATTAAATATGACAGGAGATGCAGATTTACTTTCAGGATTTATTTTCAAAGCTGAGAAATCAGGGGCTTTTATGATAGGCGGTGGAATTTCAAAACACCACACATTATGGTGGAATCAGTATAGAGAGGGATTAGATTATGCATTTTACATAACAACTGCACAAGAGTTTGATGGGAGTCTTAGTGGGGCATTAGTTAGAGAGGCAATCTCATGGGGAAAAGTTACACAAAAAGCAAAACAATCAACACTGCATGCAGAAGTCACTACAATATTGCCATTCATTTATGCAGCATTGATTAGAAAATTACAAAAATAGATTGAAAAGTAGATAAAAGATATTATCTGATCAGGGCAGAGACAATCTATTGATTCCTGAAATCAGAATTAAAGAGATTAAACCATTAAAATTAGAAGGAGGATATCTAATTGACGGATTCCCATCTGTTGGGTTTAGCAGTGCAATTGCAGCTGAATCAATGATTCATACATCAGATTTTAAATTAGCAGGAATAATAGATTCTGAGAGTTTCCCCCCAATAAGCATAATTAAAAATGGAAAGCCAAATTTTCCAACTAGAATTTTTATTAATGAAAATTTGAAAGTCGGAGTATTTTTATCATATCTGACTCTTGAACAATCTTTGCACAGAGCTACGGCAAATGCAATGATGCAATGGGCAAAAGATCACAAAATAGAATTGATTCTTAGTAGTGTTGCAATCAAAGATCCTCAAGGAAAGGAGGAGATGATTGGTATTGGCAGCACCGAATCGGCTAGAAAAAAAATCAGTGAAGCAGGTTTGAAAGTATTAGAACATGGAACAGTTCCAGGAATTCCAGGAATTCTGTTAAACGAAGGAAGTATCACAGGGCAAGATGTGATCGTTATAGTTTTCCACACAAATGGAGAAGATCCAGATTTCAAATCAAGTGCAAATCTTTGTATGGCAATGTCAAATCTAATCCCAGGAGCTACATGTAACATTTCATCATTACAGAAAGAAGCCGAAAAAGCAGAAGAAGTGATAAAAGAAGCACATGAGGAGTCAACGCATCTCAAAGATTCTATGTACAGATAGAAATTCTAATTATGTTTATTTCATTATTCAAATGGTTTTGATTTATCAACAATGGAGCAGTTTTTAGAGTTTGCAGTGTTAGTTATTGTCATTTCGGCATCAGGTGTGATGGCACCAGGTCCACTTTTTGCAGCCAACATAGCATACGGACTAAGGGAAGGTACAAGGTCTGGAATTAAAATAGCAATAGGCCATTCAATTGTGGAATTTCCGTTAATTGGATTGTTAGGAGTAGGAGTATTTTCTTTAGAAATATTTCCAGAATTTAGAACATTAATTTCGATTTTGGGTGCAATCACGCTTTTTGCTTTTGCAATTATTCAGATTAAAACAGTATTTTCAAGAAAAGAAATTTCAAAGGCAAGACCAAAACAAGGCCCATTAATTACAGGGATTTTACTTAGTGCACTAAATCCATTTTTTATCATTTGGTGGATTACAATTGGTTTCAAATTAATTTCAGATGCAATGCTGATTTGGGCATTTGCAGGAATCATAATTTTATTTGTATTACATGTTTGGATGGATTTTGCATGGTTAGGCATAGTTTCATTTCTTGCCTCAAAAAGCTCAATGATCCTATCTAACAAAAATTATAAAATTTTGATGGTTTGTCTAAGTTCAATATTAGTTTATTTTGGAATAGTATTTTTGGCAGACACTATGTACTAACCACAATCAAAAATCTCAATTTGAGGCTTACATGAATCATTGAAGGAATTAATTTTTTCAACCATTATTTCACATAGCTCAGGATCAAGTGAATTCTTGTAGGAAAAAATATCATTTAAAATTAACATGTGTTGAACACCACAAGAGTTTGCAGATAAAGTAAGAAATAAAATGACAAGAAAAGATACAGATAGAATTAGAATTAATTTTTTTAAACTAATTTTTCGAGATATCAATTTCCATAGTAGAAACATTACGTTGTTTTCCGTCTTGTGAAGTAAGAGAATCAGATGAAATTCTTACGTCGCTAATAACATATCCCACAGAATCCATTCTTTTCACAATCATTTGAGACACATCCACTGCTTGGGTAATTCTTTTTCCTCGAGCTTTTATCGTGACAGTAGGTCTTGTAGAAAGTTGAGTCAGAGTTGCAGAAACATAAGTCATGATAGGTTTGGTGCCAACAAAAATCACATTACGTTCTTCAGGTGGATGACGGATTTCAGAAGTTTTGCTTGTTGATTCTGGTGCAGATAGTTGGGGTTCAGGTTCTGGTGCAGATAGTTGGGGTTCAG